>JACPVA010000195.1 GCA_016191995.1 Burkholderiales bacterium
TCAGCCCTCGGCGCCCGACGTCAATCGAGCACCGCGGCCATCGCCTGCGCCGTGCGCTCGACGTTGCCGCGGTTCAACCCCGCGATGCAAATGCGGCCCGAGCGCACCAGGTACACCGCATGCTCGTCGCGCAACCGGTCGACCTGCGCCGCGCTCAGCCCGGTGTAGCTGAACATGCCGCGCTGGGTCAGGAAGTAGCCGAAGTCGCGCCCAGGCAGCCGAAGCGCGAGCACCTCGTGCAGCTGCCGGCGCATCGCCAGGATGCGCTCGCGCATCGCCGCCACGTCGGCCTCCCAGGCAGCGCGCAGCGTCGGCACGGTCAGCAGCCTGGCGACGATGCCGGCGGCGTGGATCGGCGGGCTCGAGTAGTTGCGCCGCACCGTGGCCTTGAGCTGGCCGAGCACCAGATCGGCCTCGGCGGCGTCGCCGCAGGCCACGCTCAGCGCCCCGGCGCGCTCGCCGTAGACGCTCATGTTCTTCGAGAAGGAGTTGCTGACGATGAACGGCAGCCCTGCGTCGGCGAGCAGCCGCGGCGCGTAGGCGTCCTCGGCGATGCCGTCGCCGTAGCCCTGGTAGGCCAGGTCCAGGAACGGCAGCAGCTCGCGCTCGCGGATCACCGGCAGCAGTGCGCGCCACTGCGCAGGGTCGAGGTCGACGCCGGTCGGGTTGTGGCAGCAGGCGTGCAGCAGCACGATGCTGCGCGGCGGCAGCGCGGCTAGCGCCTGCAACATGGCGTCGAAGCGCAGCCCGCCGGTTGCGCCGTCGTAGTAGGGGTAGGTGTGGACCGCGATGCCGGCGCCCTCGAACATCGCGCGGTGGTTGTCCCAGGTCGGGTCGCTGATCCAGGCCGCGCTGCCGGGCAGCCAGCGCTTGAGGAAGTCCGCGCCGACCTTCAGCCCGCCGCTGGAGCCGATGGTCTGGATCGTCGCGATGCGGCCGGCGCGCAGCGCCGGGTGGTCGGCGCCGAAGAGCAGCGCCTGCACCGCGGCGCGCATCGCCGCCGAGCCTTCCATCGGCAGGTAGGGCTTGGGCCCGGCCTCGGCCAGCAGCTGCACCTCGGCATCGCGCACGCAGCCGAGCACCGGGATGCGGCCGGCATCGTCGAAGTAGATGCCGATCGACAGGTTGATCTTGTGCGGCCGCGGGTCCTTCTGGAACGCCTCGTTGAGGCCGAGGATCGGGTCGCCGGCGTAGGGGTCGAGGTGCTTGAACATGATCGAGCGGTCAGGATTCAGGCCGCCAGCGCGGCCTCGATGTCGCGCGCGAGCGACTCGGGGGTGTCGGTCGGTGCATAGCGCTTGACGACGCGGCCGTCGCGTCCGACCAGGAACTTGGTGAAGTTCCACTTGATCGCCTCGCTGCCGAGCAGCCCCGGCGCCTCGGCCTTGAGCCAGCGCCACAGCGGGTGCGCCTGGTCGCCGTTGACCTCGACCTTGGCCATCATCGGAAAGCTCACGCCGTAGTCGCGGCTGCAGAACTGCGCGATCTCGGCCTCGCTGCCGGGATCCTGGCCGCCGAACTGGTTGCACGGGAAGCCGACGACGACCAGCCCGCGCTCGCGGTACTCGTCCCACAGCGCCTGCAGCCCGGAGAGCTGCGGCGTCAGGCCGCAGGCGCTCGCGGTATTGACGATCAGCAGCACCTTGCCCCTCTGGGATGCGAACTGGGCTGGCCGGCCGTCGATCGAGAGGGCTTCGAAGTCGTAGACGCTGCGTGGGGTCTTGGGCGGCATGGTGGCCTGCGGGCGAAGGGGGGGATGGGTCGGGCGCCCGCGGCCTTCGCGGCGGTGCCGGCTCGCGTGGGTCGAAGCACGCCGGGGCGTGTGCGCGGATGTTACGCGCTCGAGGGGCCGCGCCGCGCGCCGCGGGATGGCGCGCGGGCAACGGCGTCGTGCTGCGCACGCTTGTCGCATCGCCCGTAACATCGCCGACCGTGGATGCGCCGACGACGCCCCGATCCGGCCCGCACGCGCGGCTGCCCGCCGCGAGCGCGGACGGCATGCGTGCCGCGGCCCAGCCGCCGATGGCGCCGCCGCCGGACGCCGGCGCCGCGGCGGGTGGGAACGGGGACGGGGCCGAGGCCTTGCAGGCCTTGCAGGATCGCTTCCTCGCGCACATGAGCCACGAGCTGCACACGCCGCTGGCGGGCCTGCTCGGGCTGGTCGACCTGGCGCGCCGCGTCGCCACGGACCCAGCGCAACGGCGCTATCTGGAGGTCGCGATGCAGTCGGGCCGCGCGCTGCAGCGCAGCATCGCGCAGGTGCTCGAATTCGCGCGCCTTCGTGAAGGCCCGTTGCCGCTGGCCGAAGACGCCTTCGACCTCGCCGAGGCGGTCGCCGAGGTGCTGCGCACCGCGATGCCGCGCGTGCGCCGCAAGGGGCTCTCGATGCGTTACGACTGGGAGGGCGAGCCGACCTGGGTGCGCGGCGACGAGCTGCGCGTGCGCCAGATCGTCGGCAACCTGGTCGACAACGCGGCGCGCTTCACCGAGCACGGGCATGTCGCGCTGCGCGCGCGGCTGGACGACGACCGCGCGCGGCCTGGCGGGCGGCGCTTCGAGCTGCAGATCGAGGACAGCGGGCCCGGCGTCGCGCCGGCGCTGGCCGGGCGCATCTTCGACGACTTCGTGCAGGGCGACGACAGCCTGACGCGCGCGCATGGCGGCACCGGGCTCGGGCTGCCGATCGCGCGTGCGCTGGCGCGCCGCATGGGCGGCGACGTCGTGCTGGCGAGCGTGCCGGGGGCGGGCAGCCGCTTCACGCTGACGCTGGCGCTGGACGCCGCGCCCGACCCGCAGCCGCTCGCCGACCCCGCCCCCGGGCATGCCTGGATCGTCTACCCGCAGCCCGACGCCGGGGTCTGGATGCAGCGCCGCTTCGCACGGCTGGGCTGGACGAGCGAGGTCGTCTCCGGCATCCAGGCCGCGCTCGGGCGCGCGGCGCAGCTCGCGCCGCACGAGCGGCCGCCGCCGCTGGTCGTCGTCGCCGAACAGGCGCTGCATCCCGACGCCGACCTCGATGCGCTGCGCGCGGTGCTGCCGGCGAGCGACATCAGGCTGCTGATCCGTCCCGACTGGCAGCAGCCGGCGCTCGAGCAGCGTGCGCTCGCGCTCGGGATGCGGCTGGACGTCAGGCCGCTGACGCCGCGCGCCCTCAGGCTGATGACGACGCGCGGTACTGCCGCGCCGCCGGCGCTGCAGGTGCCGCCCGCGCCACGGCCCGGCCCGCATTTGCTGGTGGTCGAGGACAACCCGACCAACCGCATGATCGCCGAGGCCTTCCTCGACGCGCTGGCGCTGCCGTGGCGCAGCGTCGGCGATGGCGCGCAGGCGCTGGCGGACTGCGCGGCGGCGCCACCGCGGCTGGTGCTGATGGACCTGCAGATGCCGGTCATGGACGGGCTGACGGCGTGTCGCGAGCTGCGCGCGCGGCAGGCGCGCGGCGAGCTGCCGCGGTTTCCGATCGTCGCGCTGACCGCGCACGCGATGGCCAGCGATGCCGAGGCCTGCCGTGACGCCGGCATGGACGGCTTCCTGACCAAGCCGCTGCTGCTCGACACGCTGCGCGACGAGCTCGCGCGCTGGTGCGAGGAGTTGCGCGCCTGAGCCTCGCGCCTGCGCGGCGCGCGCGCTCAGCGCCAGGCCGCCAGCAGCGCGGCGGCGACGATCAGCGCGCCGCCGCCGAGCAGCGCCGGCGTCAGCGTGCCGGCGCCGAGCATGACCGCCGAGGCGGCGGCGAACAGCACCTCGGAGACCATCACGACCGCGGTCGCGGCGGCGCTCA
>JACPVA010000182.1 GCA_016191995.1 Burkholderiales bacterium
CCCGCAGGATCGAGAGTGGAAGACGATGCGGCCGCCGCGAACAGGGGCGGCGTGCGCCTCTACCGCGTTAGCGGTTTAGTTCAACGTGTTGTCGGGCGCAATTCCGCGCCCCTATCCGGGTAGTGGCGCGATTCTGCGCCCGTATCCGGATAGGGGCGCAGCGTTCCCCCGAAGGAGGGACTGTCGCGCGCTTGCCTCCGTGAGGACCGCGTCGTATGCTGTATGGGCATACAGCTTCCGGCTGCCATGATCACCCCTCCCGCCGCTCGTGCCCCCATCGCACCGCGCCTGCTGGACCACGTGCGCGAGCGTGTCCGCTACCTCCATTACAGCTTACGCACGGAGGAGGCCTACGTCCACTGGATTCGCGCGTTCGTGCGCTACCACGATCGGCGGCACCCGCGCGAGATGGGCGGGCCGCAGGTGGAGGCGTTCCTGTCCTGGCTGTCCGGCGAGCGCCGGGTGTCGGTGTCGACGCACCGGCAGGCGCTGTCGGCGCTGCTGTTTCTGTACCAGCAGGTGCTCGGCCAGCATCTGCCGTGGATGGACGCAATCGGCCGCCCGCAGCGCAAGCCGCGGCTGCCGGTGGTGCTGTCGCCAGCCGAGGTGGCGGCCGTGCTGGCGCTGCTCGACGGCACGCACGGCGTGCTGGCGCGGCTGCTCTACGGCACCGGCATGCGCATCGCCGAGGCGCTGCAGCTGCGCGTCAAGGATGTCGAGTTCGACCGCCGCGTCGTCATCGTGCGCAGCGGCAAGGGCGGCAAGGACCGCGTCGTGATGCTGCCGGCCACGCTTGCGCCCGGCCTGCAGCAGCAGATGCAGCGCGCGCGCGTACTGTGGGAGGCCGACGTCCGCGCCGGCCGCGGCGGCGTGCAGATGCCCGATGCGCTGGAGCGCAAATACCCGCGCGCCGGCGCGTCGTGGGGGTGGTTCTGGGTCTTCCCGCAGGCCGAGCACTCGGCATGCCCGCGCACCGGCGTCGAGCGCCGGCACCACCTGTTCGACCAGTCCTTCCAGCGCGCCTTCAAGCGCGCCGTGCTTGCCGCCGGCATCGATCGCCCGGCCACGCCGCACACGCTGCGCCACAGTTTCGCGACCCACCTGCTGCAGTCCGGTACCGACATCCGCACCGTGCAGGAGCTGCTCGGCCACAGCGATGTCAGCACGACGATGATCTACACCCACGTCCTGAAGGTCGCGGCCGGCGGCACGCGCAGCCCGCTGGATAGCCTGATGCCCTGCCGCCCGGGGCACGATCCGCAGAAGGTCTTCGACGCGATGCGCGCGATGCCCGCCGCGTGAGCGCCCGCCGGGCCGTCACGATGGCCGCTGCCGGCACCGGAAGTCGCCGCTGCGCGCTTCGTGACCCGCCAGCTCCGCCGCCGGCCGCGGTTCGGCGCAGCCGAGCCGGATCGCCTTGCACAGCGGCCCGGCATGGCGCCTGGCCGCTGCGTCGAACACATCGCGCAGTTGACGCGCCTCGAGCCCGTCGAGCACGCGCGACAGGCGTCGCGCCCGGTCCATGGCTTCTCAAGGCGCCAGGACGAGCAGGCGCGGGAAGTAGCTCTTGTAAGGGGCCGGATCCCGGGTGAGCACGCCGAGGTTGGCGACAGCGGCGTGCGCCCCGATGTAGAAGTCGGGCAGTGGTCGGTGCCTGGCGCCACCTCTTCGGCGGTAGAGCGCGAACGCGGCAGCGGCCAGCGATGCACAGGCCCATGGCAATGGCGTGCGCGAGGTCTCGTACACGTCCAGCATTGCGTCCAGGTCCCGGACGCTCGGTCCCGGAACGAGCAGTTCCGTGAAGACGACGATATTGACGTGAAGCGGCGAGCGCTCGCTGCAGAGCTGCAGTTGCTCGATGGCCCATTCATGCCAAGGGCTCGCCTCGTCGATGCAGTCGACCCAGACGTTGGTGTCGACGAGGGTGCCGGCGCTGCCGTCGTAGCTCGAGAGGCTAACGACGGCCACGGCGAGGGCCTGGGGTGCTGGCGGCTTCGTCGCCGCGAAGGAAGTCCATGATCTCATCGGCGCCGAGTTGCTGGAACTCGGGGCTCATGCTGCGACGAACCCGGGCCGCGGCCGCGCGCAGCCTGGCGCGCCGGTCGCCCTTCACGCCCGTGGCGACCGGCGTGATGACGATCCTGCTGCCTTCCAGGCTGAACGACACCTCGCTGCCGGGCGCGACGCCTGCAGCCTCGCGGATGCGCTTGGGGATGGTGACTTGGCCCTTCTCGGTCACGAGCATGACGCGCCTCGCGGTAGGAATGTCAAGTAGGAATCTTACCTGGAGGGCGCCTCTGCCGCAAACCGACCTTGGATCGTTCGCGACCGATCCCCGATGACCCCGCGTCGTCGCCACCGCGCACGCATCCTGTGCGCCGCGATGACGCCCGGGCAGACCCGCGGCGTTCAGTGGCCGCACGGGCGATCATGGGCCCCCGCTCACCCCGCTGCCTCCACCACCATCTGCACCCGCTGCTGCCCCTGCCACTCGTCCAGCGCCAGCCGGTAGGCCAGCCGCGCGCGTGCCGGCAGCGGGTCGGCGTGGCCGAACCAGATCGCGTCGCGCAGCTGGCCGGCGTGGCGCACGCGCAGCTTCAGGTGCTTGTCGCCGACCAGCCGCTGCGCCAGCACCTCGACCTCGTCGCAGAACACCGGCGGCTCGAAGCCCGGGCCCCAGACCTGGGCGTCGAGCAGCGCCGCCGTCTCGGCGTTGAACCATTGCAGCGCCAGCGGCCCGTCGGTCGGCAGCGTGCGCGTCAGCGTCGCGGCGTCCAGCCACTCGGCGGCCACCGCCTGCAGCGCGGCGTCGAAGGTTGCGAACGCGCCTTCGTCGATCGTGCAGCCGGCGGCCATCGCGTGGCCGCCGAAGCGCAGCAGGACGCCGGGGTGGCGCTTGGCCACCAGGTCGAGCGCGTCGCGCAGGTGGAAGCCCGGGATCGACCGCCCGGACCCCTTGAGCCGGCCGTCGGCACCGCGGGCGAAGACGAAGGTCGGCCGGTGCAGCATGTCCTTCAGCCGCCCGGCGACGATGCCGACCACACCCTCGTGGAAGCCGGGGTCGTACAGCGCGACCGCGGCGCGCGGCGTGCCGCCGGCCGCGCCATCACCGGCGACTGCACCGGCGCCTGCACCGACGCCAGCACCGGCACGTGCACCAGCACGAGCACCGGCACCTGCACCGGCGACTTCGCCGCCGCCCGCCTCGCCCTTGCCCGCCTCGCCCTTGCCCGCCTCGCCCTTGCCCGCCTCGCCCTTGCCCGCCTCGCCCCCGCACGCCAGCGCCTGCAGCCGCTCGACCAGCGCCTCGGCCTGCGCGCGCATGCCGGCCTCGACCTCGCGCCGCTCGCGGTTGATGGCGTCGAGCTGCTGCGCCAGCTCGGCGGCGCGCGCCGGGTCGTCGGCGAGCAGGCACTCGATGCCCAGCGTCATGTCCGCCAGCCGCCCGGCGGCATTGATGCGCGGCCCGAGCGCGAAGCCGAGGTCGAAGCCGGCCGCGCGCCGCGGGTCGCGCCCGGCGGCGGCGAACAGCGCCGCCACCCCCGGCTGCATGCGCCCGGCGCGGATGCGACGCAGCCCCTGCGCCACGAGGCGCCGGTTGTTGGCGTCCAGCCGCACGACGTCGGCCACGGTGCCGAGTGCGACCAGGTCCAGCAGCGCGTCCAGCCGCGGCTGCGCGGCGGCGTCGAAGGCGCCGCGCGCACGCAGCGCGGCGCGCGCAGCCAGCAGCACGTAGAACATGACGCCGACACCGGCGATCGCCTTGCTCGCGAAGCCGCATCCCGGCTGGCTGGGGTCGACGATGGCGTCGGCCGGCGGCAGCAGCGCCAGGCCGGCGGCGTCGACCGCCGGCAGGTGGTGGTCGGTGACGATCACGCGCATGCCCAGCGCCCGGGCGTGGGCGACGCCGTCGACGCTGGCGATCCCGTTGTCCACCGTCACCAGCAGCGCCGGGCGCTGCACCTGCGCCAGCTCGACGATCGCCGGCGTCAGCCCGTAGCCGTGGCGCGCGCGGTCGGGCACGACATAGCCCAGCGTGCCGGGCGCGGCGCCGAGCATCGCCAGCCCGCGCAGCGCGACCGCGCACGCGGTGGCGCCGTCGCAGTCGTAGTCGGCGACGATGCAGATGCGCTCGCCCGCCGCGACCGCGTCGGCCAGCAGCCGGCCGGCGTCGGCGGCGCCGGCGAGCGTCTCGGGCGGCAGCAGCCGCGCCAGCGCATCGTCGAGCTCGTCGGCCGATCGCACGCCGCGCGCCGCCAGCAGCCGCGCCAGCAGCGGGTGCACGCCGGCCTGCTCCAGCGCGAACGCGGTGCGCGGCGGGACGTCGCGCTGATGCAGTCTCGTCATGGCGTCTGCGCCTCGGCCCCGCCGCGGCATCCCGGTTCGTTCACAGCGTCTCCAGCAGCGCGCGCGGATCGGCGCGGCGCCAGCGCGCGCGCAGCCGCTGCCAGGCCGACCCGGCGCCAGCGCGCAGCGTCAGTGCAGCGCGCTCGCCGCACAGTGTGAGCGCGGCGCCCTCGCCGGCGCCGCGCACCCGCGCCACCGCGTCGGCGTCCAGCGCCTGCCAGGCGGCGGCCCAGGCGTCCCAGTCCTCGGCCAGTGCCGGGCGGCGCAGCCGGTCGTCGACGACCAGCCCCGCGGGCCAGCGCGAGGGCTGCGCCGCGCCGCAGCCGCTGATCCAGACCGAGTTGACGACGGGCAGCCCCTGCACCTCGCGCGCGGCGTTCAGCGGGTGCTCGTGCAGCCGCATCTGGACCTCGTTTTGCAGCCGGCGCAGCTGCCGCGCGTCGGCCCCGGGCGGCAGCCAGCGGTCGACGTTGCGGCCGATCACGCGGTCGGGCGATGCGCTGCGCAGGTCGGCCAACGATCCGTGCGCCAGGTACCAGCGCGTCGGCGCGCCCCAGACGACGGCGTAGCCCTCGGTCTCGAACAGGTCGCGCACCGCGTCCAGCAGCGCGCGCGACCCGGCCTCGTCGAGCTGCAGGTCCAGCGGGTCGCGCATCGTCAGCTGGTCGGTGCCCAGGTGCCAGTGCGCCGGCGTCAGCAGCGCCCAGGCACGGTCGGCCGGGTCGACGCCGTCGTGCGCGGCCTGCCATGCGGCCCATGGCAACGCGCCGTCGCCGCCGGCCAGCCCGACCAGGCGCGCGAGCGCGCGCTCGTGCGGCGGGCTCAGGCTCAGCTCGTCGGCCTCGTCGCGCGCGGCGTCGCCGGCCGGCGCCGCGGCGGCGAGCCAGGCCGCGAGCTGCGGCAGCGCCAGCGTGCCCAGGGCCTGCCGCCCGGCGTCGGACAGCGGCGCGGCGAACGGGATCAGCAGGTGCATTGGCCGATTATCCCGGCCGCACCCGGCGCGACGGCCAACTTGGTCGACGCCAGGGCGTCGGGCCCAAGGCAGCCACCGCCACGCGCGACGCGCGCTGCGGCGCGCCCGCCCTGCCCCTGGCCGGCGCAGCCGTTAGCATCGCCGGCCATGGACTGGCCCTACGAATGGCAGGTCGGCTGGCGCTACACGCGCAGCGGCCGCTCCGGGCGACGCAACGGCTTCATCTCGTTCATCTCCGGGGTGTCGATGCTCGGCATCGCGCTCGGGGTGGCGGCGCTGATCATCGTGCTGTCGGTGATGAACGGCTTCCAGAAGGAGGTGCGCGACCGCATGCTCAGCGTCGTCGCGCACGTCGAGATCCTCGGCCCCTGGGGCGAAGCCCTGCCCGACTGGCAGGCCACCGCCGAGGCCGCGCGCCGCAACCCGCAGGTGCGCGGCGCCGCGCCCTTCGTCGCCGCGCAGGCGCTGCTCGGGCGCGGCGACGCGGTGCGCGGCGTCGTCGTGCGCGGCATCGACCCGGCGCGCGAGGCCGAGGTCACGCCGCTGGCGGCCGCCGAGGGCGCGCTGCTCGGCCGGCTGCAGCCCGGCGCCTGGCAGGTCGTGCTCGGGCGCGAGCTGGCGCGCCAGCTCGGCGTGGCCGCGGGCGACGCGGTGACCGTCTACGCGCCCGGCGGCCAGATGACGCCGGCGGGCATGGTCCCGCGGCTGAAGACCTTCACCGTCGCCGGGACCTTCGACTCCGGCCACTACGAGTACGACAGCACGCTCGCCCTCGTGGCGCTGGACGACGCGGCGCGCCTCTTTCGCACCGGCGGCGCCACCGGGGTGCAGCTGCGGCTGGCGGACGTGCACGCGGCGCGCGCGGTCGCCGGCGAGCTCGCCGCCACGCTGCCGGCGGAGCTGACGGTGCGCGACTGGACGCGCACCAACCGCCAGTGGTTCGACGCCGTGCAGGTCGAGAAGCGGCTGATGTTCATCATCCTGACGCTGATCATCGCGGTGGCGGCGTTCAACCTCGTCTCGACGCTGGTGATGACGGTGACCGACAAGCGCGCCGATATCGCGATCCTGCGCACGCTGGGCGCCAGCCCGAGGTCGATCATGGGCATCTTCATGGTCCAGGGCGCGGCCGCCGGCATCATCGGCACCTTCGGCGGGCTGGCGCTGGGGCTGCTGGTGGCGTTCAACATCGACGTCATCGTGCCGGCGATCGAGCGCGCGCTGGGCGTGGCCTTCCTGCCCGGCAGCATCTACCTGATCACGCAGATGCCCAGCGAGCCGATGGCCGGCGACATCGCGCCGGTGGTCGTCGTCGCGCTGCTGCTGGCCTTCGTCGCGACGATCTACCCGAGCTGGCGCGCCAGCCGCGTCGACCCGGCGCAGGCGCTGCGCTATGAATGAACGGCCGGCGACGGCAGCGCTGCCGCGGCGCAGCGATGGAACGCCCGCGGCGCCGGCCGGCGCGGATGAGGCCGCGCCCGCGCCGCCGGGCGCCGCGCCGGTGCTCGACGCCGAGGACCTGCACAAGCGATTCCGCGAGGGCAGCGGCACCGGTGCGATCGACGTCACGGTGCTGCGCGGGCTGAGCCTCTCCGTGGCCGCGGGCGAGACGCTGGCGGTGGTCGGCGCGTCGGGATCGGGCAAGAGCACGCTGCTGCACCTGCTCGGCGGGCTGGACGCACCGACGCAGGGCCGGGTGCGCCTGATGGGGCGCGACTTCGCCACCATGGGCGCCGCCGAGCAGGGCGCGTGGCGCAACCTGCACCTCGGCTTCGTCTACCAGTTCCACCACCTGCTGCCCGAGTTCAGCGCGCTGGACAACGTTGCCATGCCGCTGCGCATCCGCCGCCAGCCGCTGGCCGCGGCGCGCGCCGCGGCCGCCGAGACGCTGGCGCAGGTCGGGCTGGCGGCGCGCACCGCGCACCACCCGGCGCAGCTGTCGGGTGGCGAGCGCCAGCGGGTGGCGATCGCACGCGCGCTCGTCACGCGCCCGGCCTGCGTGCTGGCCGACGAGCCGACCGGCAACCTCGACCGCGCGACCGCGCACCAGGTCTTCGAGCTGATGCTGGCGCTGGCGCGCGAGCGCGGAACCGCCTTCGTCGTCGTCACGCACGACGAGACGCTGGCCGCGCGCTGCGCGCGCACGCTGCGGCTGGCGCAATGAATCGGGCACCGGCCGTGCGCCGGCGGCGCCGGATCCGGGCATGATCGGCGCCCGAGGGAGTGCGATGCCGGCCGCCGCTCGCAGCGGCACGACGTCGATGCGAGGCCCCCGATGACGACGACACCCCTGCTCGTGCAGCTGTCCGACCCGCACCTGGTCGCCCCGGGCCGGATGCTGATGGGCAGCATCGACACCGCCGCGCTGCTCGCCCAGGCGGTGGCCGCGGTCGGCCGGCTGCAGCCGGCGCCGGCGGCGGCGCTGCTGACCGGCGACCTGGTCGACGCCGGCCGCGCCGACGAGTATGCCCACCTGCGCACGCTGCTGGCGCCGCTGCGCTGCCCGCTGCTGCTGATGCCGGGCAACCACGATGCGACGCCGGCGCTGCGCGCGGCCTTCCCCGACCACCCCTGGCTGCAGCCCGTCGCCGGCGCCCCGGCGCTGGCGCCCTACGTGCTGTATGCGCGCGACCTCGGCGCGCTGCGCGTCGTCGCGCTCGATACCGTCGTCGCCGGCGCGCCGCACGGCGCGCTGTGCGACGCGCGGCTGGCCTGGCTCGACGCGACGCTGGCCGCCGCGCCGGCGCAGCCGACGATCCTCGCGCTGCACCATCCACCGTTCGCCACCGGCATCGCGCACATGGACGCGATGGGGCTGCTGCACGGTGCCGACGCGCTGGCGGCGATGCTGCACCGCCACCCGCAGGTCGAGCTCGTCGCCTGCGGCCACCTGCACCGCACGATCGTGCGCCGCTTCGGCGGCACGCTGGCGATGACGGCGCCATCGACGGCGCACCAGATCGCGCTCGACCTGGCCGACGCCGCCCCGGCGGCCTGGCGCGCCGAGCCGCCGGGGTTTCTGGTCCACGCCTGGCAGGGCGGCGCGCTGGTGTCGCATGCCGCCGCCAGCGGCGATCACGGGCCGGCGCGGCCGTTCGACGACTGACGCCGCGGCGGCGCGGCGCCGCCGCCGGGGCGGAACTGGGGCCCCGGACGGCGCCTGTTCCGGCGCTTGCCGCGCCCCTGGCCACCTAGCATGCCCGACGAGCGCCGGCCTGCGCGGGCCGTTTGCCGCATCCACCCCGAGCGAACCCCGACCCGAGGACCGCCGCATGTCCGACCTCTCGCTGCTGCCGATGCAGGGCCTGCCCCCGGGCGAAGGCCCGGCGTCCGACGAGGGCAGCAGCGCGCGCGCGCCGGCCGTGGTGTGGCCGGCACCGGATGCCGACGGCTACCCCGCCCCGGCGGCGGCACCCGGGCCCGAGCGCTGCCGCGTCGAGGGCAACAAGGGCCACCAGATGCAGGGCCGGCTGGCCGGCTTCGACCCCGAGCGACTGCGGCTGTGGCTGCTGACGCCGGTCGGCGGCGCGCCGATGGCGCTGATGTTCAACCAGTTCCGGCGCCTGACGCTGCTCGATCCGGTGCTGCCGGTGGCGGACGGGCTGGCCGGCGCGCGCGCTGGCGACGCCGCACGCGCGCGCGCCCGGACCTATGTCTGGACCGACCCCGCCGGCACGCGGCGCGAGGGGCGCAGCGTCGGCGCGCGCTGCGAGCCCTACGGCGTCTTCCTGTTCGAGCCCGACGGCGACGAAGGCGCGCTGCGGCGCAGCTTCGTCCCGCAGGCGGCGATCGCGTCGATCGAGTTCGGCGACCCGGGCGACGACGACGGCGCGCCGAGCGAGCCGATGGGCCTGGAGCCGACGACGCCGCGCCGCGACGCCCCGTGGCTCGACGACGATCGAGCGGCCGCCGTCGAGGCCCGCGGCGCGATGGACATCGACCTCGGCGCGCTCGAGGCGGTGCCATCCGAGGTCGAGGACGCGCCCGCCGATGGCGCAGCCGCGGCCGCCGACACCCCCTCGGCGCCGGTCAAAGTCGTCCCGGACCTCGGCGCGCCGCGGCCGGGACGCGACGGCGCGCGCCGCATCTCCAGCACGTCCTTCGAGCGCACACAGGTGCTGCCGCCGCCGAGCGCGGTCGCCGCGGGCGCGTCAGGCGCGCCGGCCGCGACGCTCTCGATCGAGCCGGTGAGTACGCCCGAGGCGCTGGACCGCGCGCTGGCGATGCAGTCGCGCATGCCGCTGGTGCGGATCGGCGAGGCGCTGCTGGCGATGGGCAGCATCACCGCCGAGCAGTTGCAGGAGGCGCTGCAGGCGCAGCGCCAGGACCACAGCGTGCCGCTGGGCGAGATGCTGGTGCGCCGCGGCGTGCTGTCGCGCGAGACGCTGCGCGCCGCGCTGGCGCGCAAGATGGGCTACCCGCTGGTCGCCGTCGACGTCTATCCGATCGACACCAGCGCGCTGGTGCGCGTGCCGCATGCGGTGGCGACGCGGCTGCGCGTGCTGCCGCTCGGGCTGCGCGGCGGCCGGCTCGTCGTCGCGACGGAGGACCCGACGCGCCGGCCGGCGCTGGAGGAGCTGGAGTTCGTCGTCCAGGCCAGCGTCGTGCCGGTGCTGGCGCAGCACGCCGATCTGCCGCTGGCGATCTCGCGCGCGTACGGGCGCATCGGCAGCGGCGACGGCAGCAGTCGCGGCGCCGAGGAGCAGTCGGCCGAGCCCGTCGGCGGCGACCTCGGCGACGATGCCAGCGAGCTGCTGGCCACGCTCGAGCAGCACAGCGCCGACCGCGATGCGGGGGACGAGCGGCCGATCGAGCAGTCCGACAACTCGCTCGTGCGGCTGATCAACCAGATGATCCTCGAGGCGCAGTCGCAGGGCGTCTCGGACATCCACGTCGAGTGCCCGCCCGGGCGCGAGAAGGTCCGCATCCGCTTCCGCAAGGACGGCCAGCTGCGGCTGTACCTGGAGCTGCCGCACACCTATCGGGCGGCGGTGATTGCGCGGCTGAAGATCATGTGCGACCTCGACATCTCCGAGCGCCGCAAGCCGCAGGACGGCAAGATCGCCTTCGGCAAGTTCCATCCCGGCTCGCGGCTCGAGCTGCGGCTGGCGACGATCCCGACGCAGGCCGGGCTGGAGGACGCGGTGCTGCGCCTGCTGGCCAGCGCCAGGCTCGTTCCGCTGGACAAGCTCGGGCTGAGCCCGGCCAACCTCGCCGGGCTGAAGGCCGCCGTCGACCGCCCCTACGGCATGGTGCTGTGCGTCGGGCCGACCGGATCGGGCAAGACGACGACGCTGCACGCGGCGCTGGGCTGGATCAACAAGCCCGAGCGCAAGATCTGGACCGCCGAGGACCCGATCGAGATCACCCAGCCCGGGCTGCGCCAGGTCCAGGTCAACCCGAAGATCGACTGGACCTTCGCCAAGGCCTTGCGCGCCTTCCTGCGCGCCGACCCGGACGTCGTGATGGTCGGCGAGATCCGCGACGACGAGACGGCGCAGGTCTCGATCGAGGCCTCGCTGACCGGCCACCTGGTGCTGTCGACGCTGCACACCAACAGCGCCGCCGAGACCATCACCCGGCTGCTCGACATGGGGATGGACCCGTTCAACTTCGCCGACTCGCTGCTGGCGGTGCTGGCGCAGCGCCTGCTGCGGCGGCTGTGCCCGAAGTGCGTGCAGACGCGCGAGGCGAGCGACGCCGAGGTCGACGAGTGGCTGGACGACTACCTGCACGCCTTCGCCGACCGTGACGCCGCGCCGTCGCGCGATGCGCTGCGCGACGACTGGGCCCGCCGCCTTGGCAAGGACGGGCGGCTGATGCGCCACCACGCGCCGGGCTGCCCGGCCTGCGACGGCAGCGGGCTGAAGGGCCGGGCGGCGATCCACGAGCTGCTGCCGATCTCGCGCGAGCTGCGCCGACTGATCCAGACCGGCGGTCGTGCCGAGCAGATCCTGGCCCAGGCGCAGCGCGAGGGCATGCGCACGCTGCGCCAGGACGGCATCGAGAAGGTGATCGCCGGCGTCACCTCGATCGAGGAAGTGCGCGCCTGCAGCAACGCGTGAGCGGGACGCTGTCGGCGCCGACGCGCGCCGGCAACCGTCAGGCAAACATGCGCTCGGGCGTTGAAGACGTGCCTGCGCTCGAAGACCGTGCACGGCCATGAACCGCCGTCCCCGGCAGTCAGCAAGGAGGATCCACGACCTCCCTCGCGGCGCCTCGGATCAGACTTCGACGGGGAAGATGCGGAACCGCTTGCGACCACCGACGCGAAGTGCTTGGAAGTGACGCAAGCCCAGAGTCAGGATCTCAGTCGTCCCATGCCGTTCGGCGAGCACGACGATCGAGGCATCGGCAAGCCCGATCTGCAGATCGCCCCAGCGGCGCATGATTTCGCCGGCGCGCTCTACATCATCGGCCGCAAAACTCTCCAACCGATATGCGCCCCGCACCACCTCGTCCAGCAGCGCCACTTGCGCGCGCGCGCCGACATGCCGCATCAAGAGGTAGTCCAGTTCGGCGAGGATGAAGGGCGACAGCAGCAACGGCCCCTTGGCCGCCTCCAGGGCCGCACGGCACGCCGCGTGCTTGCGCTGGCTTGCGTCCAGCGCAGCCAGCAGGCCGCTCGTGTCGAGCAGGATCATGGGCCGCCAAAGCCCTCCAGAGCGTCATCCAGGCGCTCGGCGAGCATCGGCTTGCCACTCTCGATCAGCGGCAGCCGCGGCCGTGGGGCGGGCGCCTCGGCAACGATCCTGCGCAAGGCCTCGCGGATCAGCTCGGCTTCGCTGGTGCCTCGCGCGCTGGCCAATCGGCCGAGTGCACGCTTGACCTCCGGTGGCACATAGACAGTGGTCTTCTCCATGCCATACAAGATACCATATGCGCGGCTGCCGGGCGCACGGTATCGTCACGCGTGGTCGTGTTCCTTCCCATGCCTCGATCGGCTGGTTCGCGCAGCGGGCAGTCGCCGACGAGTCGGTCCGTGCCGATCGAAGGCGAACAGGTGTCACACCAGCCCGTCGAACGGCCAGACCTCGACCAGCTCGCCAGGCTCGACGCTGCCGCGATCGTGCGGCAGCACGAGCAACGCGTTGGCCTCGCTCATGCTGCGCAGCACGCCCGCACCCTGCGAGCCGCTGCTGCGCACTTCCCAAAGACCGTCAGCGGCGCGCGCGACGATCGCGCGCTGGTACTCGCTGCGCCCCGGGCGCTTGCGGATCGCCACCGCGCTGCGCGCGAGCAGCCGCGGCGGTGGTTCCATGCCTGCACCGGCCAGCCGCAGCAAGCCCTCGCGCGCGAAGACGTAGAAAGTCACGAGGGCCGCGACCGGGTTGCCCGGCAGCGCGAACAGCCACGCGGCACGCCCGCCGGCAGCGTGCAACGGGCCGAAGGCGAACGGCCGCCCGGGGCGCATCGCGACCTTCCAGAACCCGATCTCGCCGCGCTCGGCGAGCAGCTCGCGCGTGTAGTCCGCATCGCCCATGCTGACCCCACCGCTGGTGACGACAGCGTCGGCCTGGTCGATCGCGCGGTCCACCGCTGCGCGTAGCGCCGCCGGGTCGTCGCGCACCAGGCCGAGGTCGACCACCTCGAACCCCAGCCGCTGCAGCGCGCCCATCAGCGCGAAGCGGTTGCTGTCGTAGACCTGCCCGGGTGCCAGCGGCTGCCCCGGCGGCGCGATCTCGTCGCCGGTGGAAAACAGCGCCACGCGCAAGCGGCGCAGCACCGTCAGCTCCCCCAAGCCGAGCGAGGCCGCGAGCCCGAGGTCGGCCGGACGCAGCACGCGCCCGGCCGGCAGCGCGACGCCACCGCGGGCGAGATCCTCGCCGCGCCGGCGCCGGTTCTCGCCCGCGCGCAAGGCGCCGGCGGCGATCGTGACGCGGTCGCCGTCGACGCGGCACAGCTCGATCGGCACCACGGTGTCGAGCCCCGCGGGCATCACCGCGCCGGTCATGATGCGGACGCACTGCCCGCGCGCGACCGTGCCGCCGAACGGCGCGCCGGCGAAGACGGTGACCTGCAGCGCCGTGAGCGCGGCGGGCGCGTCGGCCTGCAGGTCCGCGCCGTGCAGGGCATAGCCGTCCATCGCCGAGTTGTCGTGCGCCGGCACGTCGATCGGCGAGCGCAGGTCGGCCGCCAGCACGCGCCCCAGCGCCTGCGCCAGCGGCAGGCTGACGATGTTGTCCGGCGTCGGCGGCAGCGGCTGCAGCGCGCGCGCGATCGCGGCGCGTGCCTCGTCGACCGGCAGTTCGCTGCCGCTGACGAGCGGGGAAGGTCCGAGTTCGGCCATGGGACGGGCAGGGTCGCGCGGGCTTGACCCGTGATTGTCGCCGCCGCGGCGAGCCCTCGGCGCAGACGGGGTCGGCACCGCGGCCGGGAGCCCACATAGGAACGCGACGACATATCGCCAGCGCAGGGTGCGGCCGCCAGAATCGCGCCCTTCATGGGCACCGTTGCCGAAAGCCTGCGCCTGGCGCTGGCGCTGATCGCCACCGCCGACGAGCGGCTGCTCGACATCGTCGGCCTGTCGCTGCGCGTCAGCGCCACCGCCTGCGCGCTCGGCGCTGCGGTCGGGCTGCTCGGCGGTGCCTGGCTGGCGGTGGCGCAGGTCCCCGGCCACCGGCTGCTGGTGTGGGTCAGCAATACGCTGCTCGCGCTGCCGGCGGTCGTCGTCGGCCTGCTGGTCTACCTGATGCTGTCGCGCGCCGGGCCGCTGGGCGAGTTCGGGTTGCTGTTCACGCCGACCGCGATGGTGGTCGCGCAGGCGGTGCTGGTCGTGCCGCTGATCGCGGCGCTGGCGCGCCGGCTCGTCGTCGACGCGCTGGCCGAGGGCGGCGAGCAGCTGCGGTCGCTCGGCGCCTCGCCGATGACCGCCGCGATGCTGATGCTGCTGCACGCGCGCTTCGGCGTCGCCACCGTGCTGCTGACGGCGTTCGGGCGCGCGATCTCCGAGGTCGGCGCGGTGATGATCGTCGGCGGCAATATCGACGGCGTCACGCGCGTGATGACGACCGCGATCGCGCTGGAGACGAGCAAGGGCGACCTGCCGCTGGCGCTCGCGCTCGGGATCGTGCTGCTGGCCGTGGTCGGGCTGATCTACGGGCTGATCACAATCGTGCAGTCGCTCGCCCGCGGCCGCGCCGGCGTGGCGCGCGAGGCCTTCGCATGAAGCGCGAGGAGCTGGCGCTACCGGCAGCGGCACACGCCGCGCGGCCGGCCGCCGCACCCGCGGGCGCCGGCGCGCACGGCGGCCCGGGCGTGCCGCTGATCACGCTGCGCGATGCCGGCGTGCGCTTCGGCAGCGTGGCCGCGCTGGAGGGGGTGTCGCTGACCCTGCACCGCGGCGAGCAGATCGCGCTGGTGGGTGCCAACGGCGCGGGCAAGACGACGCTGCTGCGGCTGCTGCACGGCACGCTGGCGTCCAGCGCCGGGCCGGGCAGCCGGATCGAGCACGCGCCGGACGGCCGCGCGCCGGTGGCGGCGATGATGTTCCAGCGCCCTTTCCTGCTGCAGCTGTCGGCGACGCGCAATGTCCGCATCGCGCTGTGGCTGCACGGCGTGCCGCGTGCGGCGCGCGCCGCGCGCGCGGCGCGTGCGCTCGATCGCGTCGGCCTGGCAGCGCTGGCCGAGCGGCCGGCGCGCACGCTCTCCGGCGGCGAGCAGCAGCGGCTGGCGCTGGCGCGCGCCTGGGCGCTGGAGCCCGACATCCTGTTCCTCGACGAGCCGACGGCGAGCCTGGACCCGAGCGCGCGGCGCGAGGTCGAGCAGCTCGTCGCCGCGCTCGCCGCCGACGGCGTGACGACGGTGATGAGCACGCACAACCTGGGCCAGGCCAAGCGGCTGGCGCGGCGCGTGCTCTACCTCGACCACGGCCGGCTGCGGCTGGACCTGCCGACCGACCGCTTCTTCGACCCGCAACGGCCCCCGCCCGAGGCCGCTGGATTCCTCAAAGGAGAATTGCCATGGCATTGAAACAAGCGCGCCGCCTCGCGCTCGGACGCGCGGCGGGATGGGCGCTCGCGCTCGGCCTGGCGTCGGCCGGATTCGGCGCCGCACACGCGCAGGACCAGGCGCTGGTGATGGCGTCGACGACCTCGACCGAGCAGTCGGGCCTGTTCGGCCACCTGCTGCCGCGCTTCAAGCAGGCCACCGGGATCGAGATCCGCGTCGTCGCGGTCGGCACCGGGCAGGCGCTGGATATCGGCCGCCGCGGCGACGCCGACATCGTCTTCGTGCACGACAAGGCGGCGGAGGAGAAGTTCGTCGCCGACGGGTTCTCGACCGCGCGCAAGGACGTCATGTTCAACGACTTCGTGCTCGTCGGCCCGAAGGGCGACCCGGCCGGCGTGGCCGGCAAGGACATCGCCGCGGCGATGAAGAAGATCGCCGCCGCCGGTGCGCCGTTCGTCTCGCGCGGCGACAAGAGCGGCACCCATGCGGCCGAGCTGCGGATGTGGAAGGACGCCGGCGTCGACCTCGCTGCCGCCAGGCCCGCCGGCTACCGCGAATGCGGCTGCGGCATGGGGCCGGCGCTGAACATGGCGTCGTCGTCGAATGCCTACCTGCTGACCGACCGCGGCACCTGGATCTCGTTCAAGAACCGCGGCGAGCTGGCGGTCCTGGTCGAGGGCGACAGGAAGCTGTTCAACCAGTACGGGGTGATGGTCGTCAACCCGGCCCGGCACCCGCATGTCAAGGCCGCAGCGGCGCAGCGCTTTGCCGACTGGATCACCTCGGCGGCCGGGCAGCAGGCGATCGCCGACTACAAGATCGGCAGCGACCAGCTCTTCTTCCCGAACGCCGGCGCAGCGAACTGATCCCCTTGCCCGCGCCCGGGGTCGGTGCCGCCCCGGGCGCGGCCGACTCCGATACAGTGCGGCTCCAGGGCATTCGAGGAGCCGTGCATGTTCAGAAAACTGCTGGTCCCGGTCGACGGCAGCGAGGTCGCCGAGCGCGCGGTCGCGCAGGCGGTCGAGCTCGCGCGCCAGTTGGGCGCGTCGATCACCGGCTTCGTCGTCATGCCGATGCCGGCGCTGCCGACGATGGGCACCCACCTGGCGACCTACCGGCAGGAGGCCAAGGCGCACGAGGCGCGCACCGAGGCGCACGCGCGCGAGGTGCTGGCGAAGTTCGGCGAGGCCGCGCAGGCCGCGGGCATCGGCTTCGACGCCCAGGTCGAGCGCAGCGACGATGTCGCCGGGTCGATCGCCCAGGCGGCCGAGCGCCTCGGCTGCGACATGATCGTGATGGCCACGCATGGCCGCGGCGCCTTCGGCCAGCTGCTGTTCGGCTCGCAGACCAAGCGCGTGATGGCGCAGACGCACACGCCGCTGCTCGTGCTGCAGTGAGCGCGGCGGGCCGGCGCCGCCAGCGGGATCAGCGGCGGCGCAGCGGCTCGACCGCGGCTCGTACCTCGGGCGGCACCGGCACCGGCCGGTTGCTCGCGCGATCGACCCAGACGTGGACGAAGTGGCCCTCGGCGGCCGCCTCGTCGTCGTCGTTGCGGAACACCGCCAGCTCGTAGCGCAGGCTGCTCGTGCCCAGCTGCGCCAGGCGCAGCCCGACCGTGACGCGGTCGGGGAAGCTGACCGGCGCGAAGTAGCGGCAATGCGTCTCGACGACCAGGCCGGCGCGGTCGGCGCGCTCGAGGTCGAGCGCCCCGGCGGCGATCAGCTGCTGGTTGACCGCGGTGTCGAAGAAGCCGTAGTAGACGACGTTGTTGACATGCCGGTAGGCGTCGTTGTCCGACCAGCGGGTCGTGATCGGGGTGAAATGCGCGTAGTCTGCGCGGCGGGACGGGGCGGGACGGGGCGGCATGGGCGTGCGGCTCGGGTGGATCGGGGGGGGGGCTCGAAGGCGGCGCACCGACGGCGCAGACTCCAGGCCGGGGCCGGCAGCGCCGGGGGCGCCGGGGTCGATGATGCCAAACACGGCCGGCTCGGCCGCCGCCGTCGCCCGAGCCGGCTCCCGGCGGGAACGGCGGCAGCGCGTGCGATCCGCACGCGCGCCGCGCAAGACCCCGGGCTGGGGGGTGACGACGAGCGCGCCACGGGCTACAGTCGCTGGCGATGGACCGCCCGACGCCCCTGCCCTCGATGCGCCGCCCTCGCCCGGCCTGCGCCGCGCTGCTGGCCGCGGCCGCGCTCGGCGCGCAGGCCGCGCCAGTCGACCTGGACAGCGCGCTCGCCGCCCCCGACCCGTACGAGCTGGCCGCGCGCTGGACGCTGGCCAGCCTGTCGCCTGGGGGGGTCGGTGCCCCGTTGTCGGCGCTGCAGCCGCTGGCCGCACCGGGCGGGATCGAGCGCCCGACGCTGCCGGCCGCGCTGCGCCATACCGGCCTGCCGCTGGCCAGCGGCGAGGCCCGGGTGCCCGACCCGGCCGGCTATGCGCTGATGGGTCTGGCGCTGCTGGTGGCCGGGTTGCTGGTGCAGCGGCTGCGCCGCCGCCGGCCTCCGCGCGGCATGCCGACGAGGCTGTAGCGCGCCCGCGCGCCGGCGCCGAGGCGGCCGGATCGAGCCCGGCGGCGCGCTACTTGGTGCCGAAGATCTTGTCGCCGGCGTCGCCGAGCCCGGGGATGATGTAGCCGTTTTCGTCCAGGTGGCTGTCGACCGCCGCCGTCCAGCAGCGCAGCTCGGGGTGCGCGGCCTGCAGCGCGCGCACGCCCTCGGGCGCCGCCACCAGCACCAGCGCGCGGATATCGCGGCAGCCCTTGCGCCGGAGCATGTCGGCGGTGGCGATCATCGACCCGGCGGTGGCGAGCATCGGGTCCAGGATGATCGCGGTGCGCTCGTCGAGGTGGCCGACGAAACGCTCGAAATACTGCACCGGCTGCAGCGTCTCGTGGTCGCGCGCCAGCCCGACGACGCTGACCTTGGCATTCGGGATCATGTCGAGCACGCCATCGAGCATGCCCAGCCCGGCGCGCAGGATCGGCACCAGCGTGACCTTGCGGCCGGCGATCTGGTCGACCTCGACCGGGCCGCTCCAGCACGGGATGGTCGCGCGCTCGAGCGGGAAGTCGGCTGTCGCCTCGTAGGCCAGCAGCCGCGCCAGCTCGCCGGTCAGCTCGCGGAATTTCTTGGTCGAGATCTCGTGCTCGCGCAGCAGGCCGACCTTGTGCCGCACCAGCGGGTGCGTGACTTCGATGACGGGCATGGGGCGGCAGTGTAGCGAGCCGCGAGAGGCACTCAGCGGCGCAGCAGCGCCGGCAGCACGACCGCCGCCGTGCCGCGCAGCACCGCGTGCGCGACGGCGTCGATCTCGCTGGCCTGCGGGTTGACGATCAGCACCCGCGCGCCGGCGTCGCGCGCGATCGAGGCCAGGCCGGCGGCCGGCCAGACCGCGCCCGAGGTGCCGACGACGAGCATCAGCTCGCACGCCGCGGCCGCGCGTTCGGCCGCGTCGAGCGCACCGTCGGGCAACATCTCGCCGAACCAGACCACCCCCGGGCGCACCAGGTTGCCACAGTCGGCGCAGCGCGGCGGGCGACCGGGCGCGGCGCGTGAAGGGTCGCAGGGCGCGCGGCGCGGGCAGCGGTCCAGCCAGCGGTCGGCGCCGATATCGCCGTGCAGCCAGATCGCGTCGACCTGGCCGGCGCGCTGGTGCAGGTCGTCGACGTTCTGCGTCACCAGCGTCAGCACGCCGGGCCGGCGCGCGGCGAAGTCCGCCAGCGCCAGGTGGCCGGCGTTCGGCTGCGCCCGGCGCACCCCCGCGCGGCGCTCGGCGTACCAGTCCCACACGCGCGCCGGGTTCGCACGAAAGCCCGCCTCGCTCGCGAGCTCGGCCGGGTCGAAGCGCGACCACAGCCCGCTCATCGCGTCGCGGAAGGTCGGGATGCCGCTTTCGGCCGACATGCCGGCGCCGGTCAGCACGCACACGCGCGCGGCGCGCGCGAGCTCGGCGCGCCAGCGTGCGATCGTCGCGGCGTCGGGCGGGCCCGACGCCGATGCGCCCGACTCGTCCATTGCCGTTGCCACTGCGCGTCAGGCGACGGCCACCGCCCGCCGCTGCCGCAGCGCCTCGTACAGGCAGACGGCCGACGCGACCGAGACATTGAGGCTCTCGACCGCGCCGGCCATCGGGATGCGCACGAGCCGGTCGCAGGTCTTGCGCGTGAGCTGGCGCATCCCCGCGCCCTCGGCGCCGAGCACCAGCGCGACCGGGCCGCTGAGGTCGAGCTCGTACAGCGTCTGCCCGGCATCGTCGCTGGTGCCGACGACGACGATGTCACGCTCCTTGAGCTCGCCGAGCGTTCGCGCGAGGTTGGTCACCATCAGGTAGGGCACGGTCTCGGCGGCACCGCTGGCAACCTTGGCCACGGTGGCGTTGATGCCGACCGCGCGGTCGCGCGGCGCGATCACCGCATGCGCACCGGCCCCGTCGGCCACGCGCAAGCAGGCGCCGAGGTTGTGCGGGTCGGTCACGCCGTCGAGCACCAGCACCAGCGGGGGCCCCTCGCCGGCGGCGGCGACCTCGTCGAGGATATCGTCGAGCGAATGCCGCGGCGGGAGCGGCTTGACGCGCGCGACCACGCCCTGGTGGCGCGGCCCGCCGGACATCCGCGTCAGCCGCGCGTCGTCGCTGTCGACCAGCCTGGCGCCGCTGTCCTGCACGCGCTGCACGAACTGGCGCATGCGGGCGTCGCGCCGCGTGGCGTCGACGTGGACCTCCTCGACCGACTCGGGTGCGGTCTTCAGCCGCACGGTGACGGCATGGAATCCGTACAGGACGCCGGGCTTCATCGTGTCATTGTCGTCCACGCCACGATGGCGCCGATCAGCAGCGGCTGGTGCAGCATGTAGAAGCTCAGCGGCCAGCGGCCGAGTGCCGCCAGCGGCGCCAGCGGCCGCGCCACGCCGCCGGCGAGCCAGCCGCGCCGGTGCGCGAGCAGCCACTGGCCGGCCGCCGCGCCCCACCACATGACGCCGAGCCACGGCAGCAGCGGGACGAAATCCTCGGTCACCGGCTTGTGCGTGACCAGGCCGACCCAGTTCGTCCAGCGGCTGTCGAAGAAGGGATGTGCGACCCACTGCGGAACCAGGATCGCCGCGAGCCCGAGCGGCCAGCGCCAGGCGCCCCAGCCGGCGGTCAGCCGCACGACGACGAGCATCAGCGCGATGCCGTGCAGCACGCCGAACGAGATCCAGCTGCGCGGAAACATCCACGCCGAGCCGAGGCTGACGAGCAGCGCGCAGCCCGCGATCTGCAGCCAGCGGCGCCCGAAGCGCGCCCAGCCCTGCCCCGCCTGCGTCGCCACCGCCTGGCCGATGCCGGCGCTGAGCAGGAACAGGCTGACGATCGCGCTGCGCTGCAGCGTCCACAGCGGGTCGCGGTAGAAATCCTGGCGCGGGTCGAGCAGCCCGAAGTGGTTGAGGTCGAACGCGAAGTGGAACAGCGCCATCCACACCATCGCGGCGCCGCGCAACGCATCGAGCCGGTCCAAGCGCGCCGCCGGGTTCATCGCCGTCGCCGCCGACGCGGCTGCTTCACGGTTGGGATCGCGCGCGACAACCGCGTCATGCCAGCTTCTCGTAGATATCGCCGAAGCGCGCGCCGTCCCAGGCGTAGAGCAGGATCGCCGCATGCACGCAGCCGCTGGCGCCACGCGGGCGAAACAGGCCGACGCACTGCCCGCCGGCGTGGCGCACGCTGCGGTAGGCGACGCCGGCCGACCCCGCGCCGCGCAGCCGGGCACCTAGCGCGCGCGCGGCCGCATAGTCCGCCGGGTCGTGCTCGGCGTCGAAGCCGCGCCGCAGGTCGTGCAGCCGGGCGTCGACGCCGACCTGGTACAGCCGCATCGGCAGGTGCATCGGCGGCTCGGCGGTGGCGGCGAGGAAGCGCGCGTGGTGGTAGGCGGTCTCGGCGATGGCGGTGGCACGGTCGCGCGCGGCGTAGAAGACGCCGTAGGCGCCGTCCGAGAAGCGGCTGCCCAGCGGGTTGACATGCGTGAACGCGGCCATGATCGGCCCGCTGCCGGGGCCGTAGACGCGGTCGGCGCCCGGCACGCGCTGGATCTGCCCGGTCTCCTCGCGCAGCCGCTCGTTGCTCATCGCCTCGAGCGCGTACAAGGCGTCGAAGTCCTCGGCATCGGCGACGCGGTCGAACAGGTAGACGGAGGGGTGGCGCGTCGGGACGATGCGGCAGGCACGCTCCCAGCGCACGCGGCGCAGCGGCGGGTCGGCCGGCGAGGCTGCGTCGGCGTCGTCCGGCACGTCGGGCGCCTTCGCCCCGGATGCCGCGCTCACGACCAGCCGCCGCCCCTGACGCCGTCGAGGTAGCGGCGCACGACGTAGAGGTCGGCGACGTTGCCGCCCAGCATGTGCGCCAGCGCGCTGCGGCCGCCGAAGGGCGCGGCGGTGTTGGGCTTGCGCACCCAGGCGTCGGCGGCCGCCGGGTCGGGCAGCAGGATCTGCAGCGCCTTGTAGATGCCGAGCAGGCAGGACAGGCGCTCCAGCGTATCGCGCGGCAGTTGCGCGCGATCCGGGTGCTTGCGCCAGGCGAAGAACGTCGACCGCGGCGGCTGGCCAAGCAGGTTGAGCTGCTCGTCGACGCTGAGCTGCCAGGCTTGCGCGATCCGCGCGAAGGCGCGCAGGCCGGCAGCGGCCAAGCGGTGTGGGTCGATCGCCGCCGCGGCGAAGGCCGGGAAGGGTTCTCTTGCGGTCAGCATGAATCCCATTATGGACTTTATTTTCTACAATGTCTAGATCTGGATGCGGAAGATCCTAATGCACTTCGACGCGCGGCGCTGCGAAGCCGGCAGCGGGCCGGCCGGTGCGCGCGGCGGAGGCGGTCGGCGCTGCGCGCCGACTCCCCTGCGTGCCCCGGCGCTTGCAGGCGCCGGGGCGTGCGCCAGGCACGAAACAGTCCGCAGGGACTGTTTCGTGTCCGGGCGCACTGCGTCACCCTCCTGGCCCGCCGCCGAACTCGCTTCGTTCGCTTTGCTCACTCCGCTCAAACAGTGGCGGCGAGTCAGTTCACGAAGCGCGCTTCGCGCGCGGCCAGAAGCGCTGCGCTTCTCGGCGCCTCCCACGCGCGCCCCGGCCGGCCCGCTGCCGGCTTCGCGGACACCACGGTGGTATTCGACCGTCGAAAACAGACGCGGTAGCATGCCGAGGGCGGCGGGTACGCTTCCGCGGAAGGAAAGGAGGAGCCAGCGGCCGAAGGCCGGTGGCGGGGGACATGAAGCGGAAGGGTACCCGCCGCCCTCGGCTCGCGCGTGGGTGGCAGGGAAGAAGACCTCTTGCGTTCGAGCCGTCCCCAGATCCCGAGCCGATCGCAGAGGAAGCTCCTCACCACCCGCCGTCCGAGCGGGCCGGCAATGGGCTCACTTGCCGATCAAGAACTTCAGCATCATCTCGGCGAAACGCCCATATGGCGGGCCGATGAGTTGAAGCGCCGACCAGCGCGCCTGGTGGAAGACCGGGCGCATCTTGGAGAAGGTCTCGAAACCCTCGCGGCCGTGGTAATGGCCCATGCCCGAGCTGCCGACGCCACCGAACGGCAGGTCGTGCTGCGCGACGTGGAACAGCGCGTCGTTGACCGATACCCCGCCCGACATCACGTGGTTCAGGATGTGCTCGACGCGCCGGCGGTCGTGGCTGAAGGGGTAGACCGCCAGCGGACGGTCGCCGGCGTTGATGGCGTCGATCACCTCGCCGATCTCGTCGTAGCCATGCACCGGCAGGATCGGGCCGAAGATCTCGCGCTTCATCAGCGCCGAATCCATCGGTGCATCCAGCACCAGGTGCGGCGCGATCCGGTGCCGCGCCTCGTCCGCCGCCGGCCCGGGCAGCAACGGGATCACGGTGGCGCCGCGCTCGCGCGCCTCGTCCAGCGCCGCCATCAGGCGGTCGTAGGCGCGGCGGTCGATGACCGAGGTGTAGTCGGCCGAATCGAGCGAGGGGTAGCGCGCCGGCACGATCTCCTTGGCCAACCGCACGAACTCGTCGAGCTTGGCGCGCGGGATCCAGGCGTGGTCGACCGTGGTGCAGATCTGCCCGGCGTTCAGGCACTTGACGAACAGGATGCGCTCGGCCGCCGTCTTCAGCGGGAAGTCGTCCAGCACGATCGCCGGCGACTTGCCACCGAGCTCCAGCGTCACCGGGCAGAGATTGTCGGCGGCCGCGGCCATCACCTTGCGCCCGGTCGCGCCCGAGCCCGTGAACAGCAGGTGGTCGAACGGCAGCTTCGAGAACTCGACCCCGACACCGCCGGTCTCGTCGAAGAACTGCAGCTTCTCGGGCGGGAAGTAGGCCGGGATCTTGTCGATCAGCAGCGCCGCGAGGTGGCGCGAGTTCTCGCTCATCTTGACCATCGCGCGGTTGCCGGCGGCGAAGATGTAGGTCAGCGGCACGAAGCTCAGGTTGACCGGGAAGTTCCACGGCACGATCGCCCCGACCACCCCGAGCGGCTGCGGGATCAGCCGGTTGCTCGCGCCGGGGAAGCTCAGCCAGTCGACGCGCCGGTGCTGCGGGCGCATCCAGTCCTTCAGGTGCCCGAGCACATGGGCGACGCCGTCGACCGCCGGCGCGATCTCGGTCAGCCGCGTCTCGACCCGCGAGCGCTGGCCGTAGTCGGCATTCACCGCCTCGCACAGCGCGTGCTCGTGGTCGCGCAGGAAGGCGCGCAGCTGCTTCAGATCCTCGCGCCGCTCGGCGTAGCTCGGCACCGGATGCGCGCGATACGAGGCACGCTGCTGCGCGAGTGCGGCGTGCAGCCGCTCGGCCAGCGGCAGGTCGGTCATCTTCATCGTCGGGCTCCGGTCGTGGGTTCGGCGGCCGCGGGGCGGGACACGCCCGGCTCGCCTTCATGTACGGCCGGCGCGAACAACATGAACATGATGCCAGCTCCGCGCGACCCGGATTAGGGCGTGGAGTCGAGCCCGTCCCACACCACATGCCGGCCCTGCTCGGCCCAGGTGGGGTAGCGGGCGCCGAAGCGCGCCTCGATGCGGTCGCGTCGCACCTTCATCGTCGGCGTGACGATGCCGCTGTCGACCGTCCACGGCGCCGTCGTCAGCACCAGGCAGGCAAGGCGCTCGTGCGGTTCCAGCGCGGTGTTGACGGCCTCCAGCCGCGCCTGCATCGCGGCCTCGATGGCGCGTCGGCCTGCGGCATCCGCGGCGCGCGCGGCGACCTCGGGCTGCAGCAGCACCACGGCCAGCGGCTGCGGCAGGCTGGCGCCGGCTACACAGCAGGCCTCGACCATCGGGTCGGCCAGCAGCGCATCCTCGATCGCCGCCGGCGCGACGTACTTGCCCTTGCTCGACTTGAAGATATCCTTGATCCGCCCGGTGATGCGAAGGTTGCCCTTGGCATCGAGCGCGCCGCAGTCACCGGTTCGCAGCCAGCCGTCGTCGGTGAAGCTGGCGCGCGTGGCGGCGTCGGCGCGGTAGTAGCCGAGCATCATCGCGCCGCTGCGCATCTGGATCTCGCCCGTGGCCGGGTCGACGCGCGCCTCGACCCCGTCATAGGGCTGTCCGACGGTGCCGGGGCGCCGCACGCCGGGCACGGTCGAGTGCGAGATCGCGCAGTTCTCGCTCATGCCGTAGACCTCGACGATCGGCAGCCCCAGCCGCTCGTACCAGGCCAGCAGCGCCAGCGGCATCGGCGACGCGCCACCGACGGCGTAGCGGCAGGCGTCCAGCCCCATGCCCTGCAGGATCTTGCGCGCCAGCAGCCGGCCGACCAGCGGCAGCCGCAGCAGAAGGTCCAGCCGCTTCGGCGGGATCCGTGCGTGCACGCCCTGCTGGAACTTGAGCCACAGCCGCGGCACCGAGAAGAAGACCGTCGGCCGCGCCCGCCGCAGGTCCTGCGCGAAGGTGTCGAGCGACTCGGCGAAGAAGACCCGCGCGCCGGCGTACAGCATCCCGTGCTCGACCAGCACGCGCTCGGCCACATGCGCCAGCGGCAGGTAGCTCAGCATGCGGTCCTCGGCCCCGAAGTCGATCCGCCGCATGCCCCAGCCGATCGCCCAGGCGAAGTTGGCGAAGCTGTGCATCACGCCCTTGGGCTCGCCGGTCGTCCCCGAGGTGTAGATGATCGTGGCCAGCTCGTCGCCGCGGCGCAGCGGCTCGTCGGCCAGTGGCTCGCAGCGCGCGACGATCTCGTCCCAGCCCGGCAGTTCGGGCGTGCTGCCGTAGGGGAAGCCGATGCACGGCAACCCTTCCGGCACGCCGGGGCGCTGCGCCGCCCAGTCGTCGAGCTTGCCGGCGAAGAGCAGCCGCGCGTCGCAGTGGTCCAGGATGGAGCGCACCGACGCCGCGGTCAGCGTCGGGTACAGCGGCACCGAGACATGGCCGGCCATCCAGATCGCGAGGTCGGCCATGATCCAGTGCGCGCAGTTCTTCGACAGGATCGCGATCGCCGAGCCCGGTGGCAGGTCCAGCGACCTCAGGTGCGAAGCCATGCGGCGCACCTCGCCGGCCATCTGCGCCCAGCTCAGCTCGCGCACCGCCGCACGCCCCGCGGCCGCGCCCGGGTAGGGCTGCACCATGCACACGCGGTCGCCCGACTCGCGCTCGTGCTGGTACAGGCGCTGAAGGGCCAGCGTCGAGTCGGGCATGGGGGCGCGGGGGTCCGTGGTCATGCGGTCGATCATGGGGACTTTGTGTGGATTGAAGCGCCGCGATTTGGGAGGGCCCGCTGTGAGGCGCCCTTGCCCCACTTCGAAGCGCGGCTCGGCGAAGCCGGGACCGGGCCGACCGGTGCGCGCGGCGGAGGCGGTCGTCGCTTCGCGCCGACTGCCCTGCGATGCTCGCCCTCCTGGCCCGCCGCCGAACTCGCTGCGCTCCCTTCGGTCGCTCCGCTCAAACAGTGGCGGCGAGTCAGTTCACGATGCGCGCTTCGCGCGCGGCCAGGAGGGCTGCGCTTCTCGGCGCCTCCCACGCGCGCCCCGGCCGTCCCGGTCCCGGCTTCGTGCCGGCGCAAGTGGTTTTCGGCCGTCGAATACCACTTCGGCGGCCTGCTGAGGGCGGCGGGTGCCCTTGCCCGCAAGTAAAGGGGGAGCCGGCGGCGCAAGCCGACGGCGGAGGACATGGAGGGCAAGGGCACCCGCCGCCCTCGGCACGCGCGCGCTGGCAGCACCCCGCCAAAGCGTCAACTTTCGAAGCACGAGAACGGCGCCCGCCCCTTTTTGCTTTCAGGCAATCGGAAGCAACTCAGCGTCAATCCGCGAACACCCGCCCCGCCGCCGCCAGCTCGACGATGCACGCCGCTGGCTCGAATCGCGCCCCGTAGGCTGCCGCCAGCTCGCGCGCGCGCTCGACGAAGCGCTTCGGGCCTACCGCGTTGACGAACTGCAGCGCCCCGCCGTGAAACGGCGCGAAGCCCCAGCCGAAGATCGATCCGATATTGCCGTCGGCCACCGAACGCAGCACGCCCTCCTGCAGGCAGCGCGCGGCCTCGTTCGCCTGCGCGAACATCAGGCGGTCGATCAGCTCGCGCTGCGGCGGCTGCGCCGGCGCCGGCGGAACCATCTCGGCCAGCCCCGGCCACAGCCGCCGGCCGTCTTCGCCCCAGTCGTAGAAGCCGCGGCCGGCCTTCTTGCCGACGCGGCCGATCTCGCACAGCTGGCGGATCAGGCGCTCGGCCGGATGCTCGGGATAGGGCTTGCCCTCGGCCGCCAGATCCTTGCGCGTCTGCTCGGCCACGTGCAGCGCCAGGCTCAGGCTCACCTCGTCCTGCAGCGCCAGCGGCGGCATCGGCATCCCGGCCTGCAGCCCGGCCTGCTCGATGTGGCGCGGGTGCACGCCCTCGGCCAGCATCGCGATGCCCTCCAGGACGTAGGTCGCGAACACGCGCGACGTGTAGAAGCCGCGGCTGTCGTTGACGACGATCGGCGTCTTGCCGATCTGCTGCACGAAGTCGAACGCGCGCGCCAGCGTCGCGTCGGCGGTCTGTGCGCCGACGATGATCTCGACCAGCGGCATCTTGTCGACCGGGCTGAAGAAGTGCAGCCCGATGAATCCCGCCGGCCGGCTGCTGGCCTCGGCCAGCCCGGTGATCGGCAGCGTCGAGGTGTTGCTCGCGAAGACGGCACCGGCGCCGACCACCGCCTCGGCCTTCTTCGTCACCTCGGCCTTGATCGCGCGGTCCTCGAACACCGCCTCGACCACCAGTTCGCAGCCGGCCAGGTCGTCGAACGAGGTCGTCGGCCGGATGCGCGCGAGCACCGCGTCGCGCTGCTCGGCCGTCGTGCGGCCGCGCTTGACCGCCTTGTCGAGCAGCCCCTGCGCATGCGCCTTGCCGCGCTCGGCCTGCTCCTGCGTGGTGTCGAGCAGCACCACCTCGATGCCCGCACGCGCCGCCACGTAGGCGATGCCCGCGCCCATCATGCCGGCGCCGAGCACGCCGAGCCGCCCGACCTTCGACGCCGGAACCCCGGCCGGCCGCGACGCGCCCCTCTTGATCGCATTGAGCTGGTACCACAGGGTGCCGATCATGTTGCGGCTTTCCTGCGAGGTCGCGCAGGCCGCGAAGTACCGGCTCTCGACCGCGCTGGCGGCGTCGAAGCCGAGCAGCCCGCCCTCGAACACGCTGGACATGATGTGCGTCAGGGCCGGGTAGTTGCCGTAGCTCCTGGCCGCGGCGACCGACGGCGCGATCGACAGCACCTGCACGACGCCGGGCGATCGCGAATCGCCGCCCGGGAAGCGGAATTTGGCCTGGTCCCAGGGCTGCCTGGCCCTGGGGTTGGCCAGGCACCAGGCGCGCGCCGCGGCCAGCAGCGCGTCGCGGTCGGGCGCGAGCTCGGTCACCAGCCCCATCGAATGCGCCTTCGCCGGCGCGATATCCGCGCCCTCGCCGATGATCTGCAGCGCGGCCTGGATGCCCACCAGCCGCGGCAGCCGCACCGTGCCGCCGCCGCCGGGCAGCAGCCCGAGCTTGACCTCGGGCTGGCCGAGCTTGACCCGCGCGTCGTCGAGCACGAAGCGCGCGTGGCAGGCCAGCGCGATCTCCAGCCCGCCGCCCAGCGCGTGGCCGGCGATCACCGCCGCCACCGGCTTGCCGCAGGTCTCCATGCGGCGCAGCACCGCCTTCATCGCCATCGTGGCGTCGAAGGCCTGCTGCGCGTCCTCCAGCGCCGCGATACGGTCGATATCGCCGCCGGCGCAGAAGTCGGCCTTGCCCGAGGCCAGCACCAAGCCCTTGATCGCGGCGTCGGACTCGACGCGCTCGACGACTGCGGCCAACGCGCCCATCAGCGCCTCGCCGACGACATTCATCGGACGCCCGGGCAGGTCCATCGTCGCCACGGCGATGCCGTCGGCGCCGACTTCGAGGTGGATCGTCTCGCTCATGGCCTTCATGCCAGCCTCCTCAGACACGCTCGATGATGGTGGCGATGCCCATGCCGCCACCGACGCACAGCGTCGCGCAGCCGGTCGCCAGGTCGCGCCGCTCGAGCTCGTCGAGCAGCGTGCCCAGGATCACGCAGCCGGTCGCCCCCAGCGGGTGGCCCATCGCGATCGCGCCGCCGTTGACGTTGACGCGCTCCAGGTCCAGCCCGAGGTCGCGCGCGGTCTTCATCGGCACGACGGCGAAGGCCTCGTTGATCTCCCACAGGTCGATGTCGCCGGGCTGCATCCCGGCCTTGGCCAGCGCCTTGCGGCAGGCCGGCGTCGGCCCGGTCAGCATGATCGTCGGCTCGGAGCCGATGACCGCCGCGGCGCGAAGGCGCGCGCGCGGCGCGAGGCCCGCCTTGGCGCCGCCCGCGCGCGAGCCGACCAGCATCAGCGCCGCGCCGTCGACGATGCCCGACGAGTTGCCGGCGTGGTGGACATGCTCGATGCGCTCGACCGTCGTGTACTTGCGCAGCGCGGTGGCGTCGAACCCCATCTGCCCCATCATCGCGAAGCTGGGATCGAGCCTGGCCATCGCCTCGATCGTCGCCTGCGGGCGGATCGTCTCGTCCTCGGCCAGCAGCAACAACCCGGCGATATCGTGCACCGGGACGATCGAGCGCGCGAAGCGCCCCTCGGCGCGCGCCGCCGCCGCGCGCTGGTGCGATCGCAGCGCGAAGGCGTCGACGTCAGCGCGGCCCCAGCCCTCCAGTGTGGCGATCAGGTCCGCGCCCACGCCCTGCGGCACGAAGCCGAGCTTGTGGTTGACGCGCGGGTCCATGAACCAGGCCCCGCCGTCGCTGCCCATCGCCCAGCGGCTCATGCTCTCGACGCCACCGGCCACGACCAGGTCCTCCCAGCCGCTCATGACCTTGGCGGCGGCGAGGTTGACCGACTCCAGCCCGGACGCGCAGAAGCGCGACTGCGTCACGCCGGCCACCGTCTGCGCCCAGTCGGCGTCGAGCACCGCGGTGCGCGCGATATCCGCGCCCTGCTCGCCCACCGGCGTCACGCAGCCGAGCACGACGTCGTCGACGAGCGCGGTGTCGAGCTCGTGGCGCGACTGCAGCGCCCGCAGCAGCGTGCGCAGCAGCCACACGGGGCTGGCCTGGTGCAGCCCGCCGTCCTTCTTGCCGCGGCCGCGCGGCGTGCGCACGTGGTCGTAGAGATAGGCCTCGCTCATCGCGCCACTCCTGTTGTCTTCACATGAACCGGCTCGCCAGTTCCTTCATGATCTCGTTGGTGCCGCCGTAGATGCGCTGCACGAACGCATCGGCGTACAGCTCGGCGATCGGATACTCCATCATGTAGCCGTAGCCGCCGAACAGCTGCAGGCACTCGTCCATCACCTTGCACTGCAGCTCGCTGACCCAGGCCTTGGCCAGCGCGGCGCGCGCGGCATCGAGCTGGCCGGCCAGGTGCGCCACCATGCACGCGTCGACGAAGGCGCGCGCGGCCAGCAGGTGCGACTGCACCTCGGCGAGCTTGAAGCGCGTATTCTGGAACGCCCACACCGGCTTGCCGAAGGCATGCCGCTGCTTGACGTAGGCCAGCGTCTCGGCCAGCGCGCGCTCCATCGCGCCGACGCCGCTGACGGCGATGATGAGCCGCTCCTGCGGCAGCTCCTGCATCAGCTGCACGAAACCCAGCCCCTCGACGCCGCCGAGCAGGTTGTCCACCGGCACCCGCACCTCGTCGAAGAACAGTTCCGAGGTGTCCTGCGCCTTCATCCCGATCTTGTCCAGCCGCCGGCCGCGCCGGAACCCGGGCACCAGCTCGCCCTGCGCATCCTCGACCTCGACCACCAGCAGCGACACGCCCTTGGCGCCGGCGCCGGGGTCGGTCTTGCAGACGACGACGATCAGGTCCGCGGTCTGGCCGTTGGTGATGAAGACCTTCTGCCCCGACAGCAGGTAGTGGTCGCCGTCGCGCCGTGCCGCCGTGCGCACCGCCTGCAGGTCGCTGCCGGTGCCGGGCTCGGTCATCGCGATCGCCGCCACATGCTCGGCGCGCGCCATGCGCGGCAGCCAGCGGCGCTTCTGCGCCTCGGTGCCGTGGTGCAGGATGTAGGGCGCGACGATCGCCGAGTGCAGCCCACCGCCGAAGCCGCTCAGGTTGGCCTTCGCCTGCTCGATCAGCAGCACGGCGTCGTGGCCGAAGTCGCCGCCACCGCCACCGTAGGCCTCGGGCATCGACAGGCACAGCAGCCCCTGCTCGGCGGCCTCGCGCCAGACCTCGCGCCCCATCACCCCGGCCGCGCGCCAAGCGGCGGCGCGCGGCACCCAGCGGTCGCGCAGGAAGCGCGCGACCGACTCCTGCAGCATGCGGTGCTCGTCGGTGATCCAGGGCGAGGGAAAGAGGTCGATCGCCATCGTCGGCGGCTCCTGGGGTCCTGCGGGCGGGCGTCCCGGTGGGCGGCTCGGCGGCCGGCTTCAGCGCACGCGCGCGAGCTGCCCGCGCACCGCCTCGTTGATGACGCGCAGCTCGGCCAGCGTGGCGTCGATGTGCGCGCGCTTCTGTTCGAGCTCGGCGATCGCCTCGTCGGTGCGCCTCAGCACGTAGCGCAGCTGCTGCACCCGCCCTTCGCCGTGCGTGCCGTACAGGTCCAGAAAACGCTTGATCTCGGCCAGCGACGCGCCGATCGCCTTGCTGCGCAGGATCAGCGCCAGCCGGGCGCGGTCGCGCCGCGTGTAGACGCGGGTGCCACCGACGCGCCGCGGCGCAAGCAGCCCCTTGTCCTCGTAGAAGCGGATCGCACGCGCCGAGATGCCGAACTCGACGCACAGCTCGGCGATGCCGAACAGCTCGCCGCCGGCCTCGTCGCGGTGCGCCGCGACCGCGTCACGCGCGCTCGGCGCGGCCGCCGAGCGAGGCAGTGCGGAGGCGCCCGCGCGCGCCGAGGCGACGCTGCCGGTGCCGCTGGTCGCCATGTTCAGACGATGCGCTGCAGCTTCATCGCGACACTCATGTCGCCGCTGACCGTGAAGCGGCCGGTCATGAACCCGGTCACCGGGTCCAGCTCGCCCCGCAGCATCGCGGCCAGGTTGTCGGTCGTGATCGCGACCGTGCAGTCGGTCTCGCGGTCGGCGTTGTCGACGTGGTTCGGCACCGCGCAGCCGTCGACGACGACGACGCCGTCGGCGCCGCAGTCGAACTTCAGCGTCGCGTTCAGGCCGCTGGCGTCGCCGACCTTGGTGCGCAGGGATTCGGTGCAGGCTTGCAGGTCCATTCGGGAGGCTCCGGGAGCAAGGGTCGATGCTGGCGCCGCATCGTAGAGAAGCTCGCTCTCGCATGCGCTCGGTAGTTTCCCCATGATGCCTGCGATTGACGTATACGTCAGCTTTGGGCCTAATGCGGCACCCGTCCTCGCGCGTCCCCGCCCATGACCGACCCGGCCGCCCCCGCCCGCTACCGCAGCGTCTTCCGCCCCGGCCTGTTCGACGGCCGCGTCGCCTGGGTCACCGGCGGCGGCAGCGGCATCGGGCGCTGCGTCGCGCACGAGCTGGCCGCGCTCGGCGCCAGCGTGATCGTCAGCGGCCGCACCGCGGCCAAGCTGGAGGCGGTGGCCGCCGAGATCGCCGCCGACGGCGGGCGCTGCGACTGGGCCGCGTTCGACATCCGCGACGAGGACGCGGTCAAGGCCGAGGTCGCGCGCATGGCGGCAAAGCACGGCCGCATCGACGCCCTGGTCAACAACGCCGGCGGCCAGTTTCCGGCGCCGCTGGCGGCGATCAGCAAGCGCGGCTTCGAGTCGGTCGTCGCCGCCAACCTGACCGGCGGCTTCCTGATGATGCGCGAGGTCTATGCGCGCAGCATGCAGCGCCACGGCGGCGCGATCGTCAACATGACGGCCGACTTCCGCAACGGCATGCCCGGCATGGCGCACTCGGGCGCGGCGCGCGCCGGGACGGCCAACCTGACGCTGAGCGCGGCCTTCGAGTGGGCCTCGGCGGGCGTGCGCGTCAACGCCGTGGCCCCGGGCTGGGTTGCGTCGTCGGGCATGGACACCTACGAGGGCGCGGCGCGCGCGCTGATCCCGCGCCTGCGCCAGCATGTGCCGCTGCGCCGGCTGGCGACCGAGGCCGAGGTCAGCGCCGCGATCGTCTTCCTGCTTTCGCCGGCGGCGGCCTTCATCACCGGCGTCACGCTGCGCATCGACGGCGGCGCGCCGCTGGGCAACGCGGTCTTCCCGAGCGTCGACCACGACCGCTCGCAGCCCTTCGAGGGCTTCCACCGCGCGGTCGTGCCGAAGGTGCTGCAGCCGTGACCGTGCTGGCGTCCCGCCTGGATACCCAGGGCGCGGCCTTCCGCGCCAACGCCGAGCGCATGGCCGAGCGGCTCGCCGAGGTGCGCGCACTGGAAGCGCGCGTCGTCGCCGAGTCCGAGTCGCGGCGCGCGCGCTTCGACGAGCGCGGCCAGCTGTTGCCGCGCGAGCGCGTCGCCCGGCTGCTCGACCGCGGCAGCGGCTTCCTGGAGCTGTCGTCGCTCGCGGGGCTGGGCATGCACGACGACGACGGCAGGAAGAGCGTGCAAGGCGGCGGCTCGATCGTCGGCATCGGCACGGTGGCCGGCAGGCGGGTGCTGGTGTCGGCCAGCGACAGCGCGGTCAAGGGCGGCACCGTGCCGCCGATGGGGCTGAAGAAGGCGCTGCGCGCGCAGCAGCTCGCGCTGGAGAACAAGCTGCCGGTGCTGACGCTGGTCGAGTCCGGCGGTGCCAACCTGATGTACCAGGCCGAGATCTTCGTCGACGGCGGGCGGACCTTCGCCAACCAGGCGCGGCTGTCGGCCGCCGGCATCCCGCAGATCGCGGTCGTGCACGGATCGTCGACCGCCGGCGGCGCCTACCTGCCGGGGCTGTCGGACTATGTCGTGCTGGTCAAGGGCCGCTCGTCGATCTATCTCGCCGGCCCGCCGCTGGTGAAGGCCGCGATCGGCGAGGACGCGACCGACGACGAGCTCGGCGGCGCCGAGTTGCACGCGCGCGTCACGGGTCTGGGCGAATACCTGGCCGAGGACGATGCGCACGCGATCGCGATCGCGCGCGAGCTGCTCGCCGCGCTGCCCTGGGACGAGCCGCCCGGGCGCGCCCCGGCACTGCCGCCGCGCCACGATGCCGGGGAGCTGATGGGCATCGTGCCGGCCGACGACCGCGAGCCCTACGACGTGCGCGAGATCGTCGCCCGCATCGTCGACAACTCCGACTTCACCGAGTTCAAGTCCGCCTACGGCACCGACACGATCTGCGGCCATGCGCGCCTCGACGGCCACCGCGTCGGCATCCTCGGCAACAACGGCCCGATCCAGCCGAACGGCTCGGTCAAGGCGGCGCAGTTCATCCAGCTCGCCGACCAGGCCGCCCTGCCGCTCGTCTTCCTGCAGAACACGACCGGCTACATGGTCGGCAAGGCGGCCGAGGCGGCCGGCGCGATCAAGCATGGCAGCAAGATGATCCAGGCGGTGGCCAATGCGCGCGTGCCGAAGTTCACCGTCGTCGTCGGCGGCAGCTTCGGCGCCGGCAACTACGGCATGTGCGGGCGCGGCTTCGACCCGCGCTTCATCTTCTCGTGGCCAAGCGCGCGCACTGCGGTGATGGGCGGCGCGCAGGCGGCGATGGTGATGGAGATGGTCGGCCGCGGCAAGCTCGGCCGCCAGGGCGTGGCGCTGGACGACAAGGCCGAGGCCGGGCTGCGGGCGATGAGCGACCAGCTGCGCCGCCGGCTCGACGCCGAGTCGCACGTGCTGTTCGGCAGCGCGCGGCTGTGGGACGACGGCATCATCGACCCGCGCGATACGCGCCAGGTCCTCGCCACCTGCCTGGCGCTGGCCGACGAGGCCGCGCGCCGCGTGTTGCGCCCCAATACCTTCGGCATCGCGCGCATGTAGCCCGCCGCGCGCGGTCCCGACCCGACCGACCCGATCTGACCCGTTCCAGGAGAACCGACGATGCCGTTCACCGACCAGCACCGCGCGCTCGACGAGACCGTCACCCGCTTCGTGCGGCAAGAGATCGACCCTCATGTCGAGGCCTGGGAGCGCGCCGAGCAGTTCCCGTCGCGCGAGATCTTCAAGAAGCTCGGCGACCTGGGGCTGCTGGGCATCAAGTACCCCGAGGCCTACGGCGGCCTGGGGCTGGACTTCAGCTACTCGATGGTGATGGCCGAGGCGATCGGTGCCGCGCGCTGCGGCGGCGTGCCGATGGCCATCGGCGTGCACACCGACATGTGCACGCCGGCGCTGGCGCGCTTCGGCAGCGACGAGCTGCGGCGCGAGTTCCTCGCGCCGTCGATCGCCGGCGACCTGATCGGCTGCATCGGCGTCAGCGAGCCCGGCGGCGGCTCCGATGTGGCCGCGGTGCGCACCAGCGCACGCAAGGACGGCGACGACTACGTCATCGACGGCTCCAAGATGTGGATCACCAACGGCATGCAGGCCGACTGGTGCTGCCTGCTGGTCAATACCAGCGACGGCCCGGTGCACAAGAACAAGAGCCTGATCGTCGTGCCGCTGAATGCCAAGGGTGTCACGCGGCAGAAGATCCACAAGATCGGCATGCACAGCTCGGACACCGCGCAGCTGTTCTTCGACGGCGTGCGCGTGCCGCGGCGCCACCTGATCGGGCAGGAGGGCATGGGCTTCATGTTCCAGATGCTGCAGTTCCAGGAGGAGCGGCTGTGGGGCGCGGCCAGCTCGCTGCGCGGGCTCGACCAGCTGATCGACAAGACGATCGCGTACACGCGCGAGCGCAAGGCCTTCGGCAGGAGCATCCTGGACAACCAGGTCGTGCACTTCCGGCTCGCCGAGCTGCGCACCGAGGTCGCCGCGCTGCGCGCGCTGACCTACCAGGCGGTCGAGCAGTACGTCTCGGGCAAGGACGTGACCAAGCTGGCGTCGATGGCCAAGCTCAAGTGCGGCCGGCTGTCGCGCGAGGTCGCCGACTCCTGCCTGCAGTACTGGGGCGGCATGGGCTACACGATCGACAACGATGTTTCGCGCGCCTACCGCGACAGCCGGCTGGTGTCGATCGGCGCCGGCGCCGACGAGGTCATGCTCGGCATCATCGCCAAGCTCGAGGGCACGCTGCCCAAGGGCGCGCACTGACCGGACCGCGCGACGATGAGCGCACCGACGACGATCACGCTGCACCGCGACGGGCCGGTGCTGTACCTCGAGCTCGCGCGCCCCGAGCTGCGCAACGCGATGTCGCTGGCGATGGTGCACGAGCTGCGCACTGCGCTGCACGACGCCGAGCGCGACGCCAGCACGCGCGTGGTGGTGCTGCGCGGCGCCGGCGGCCACTTCTGCGCCGGCGGCGATCTCCGCGACATGGCCGCGGCGCGCGCCCGGCTGGCCGAGGACCCGGAGGCGCTGGCCAAGGTGAGTGCCGCCTTCGGCGAGCTGTGCGTGGCCTGGGCCAGCACCGGGCTGGCGGTGGTCGTCGTCGCCGAGGGTACGGTGATGGGCGGCGGCTTCGGGCTCGCCTGCGTGGCCGACGTGACGATCGCGGTCGAAGGTGCGCAATTCCGTCTGCCCGAGACCTCGCTCGGCGTCGTGCCGGCGCAGATCGCGCCCTTTCTCGTCGAGCGGGTCGGCTATGCCGAGGCCAAGCGGCTCGCCGTCACCGGCGCGCGGCTGGACGCGGCCAGCGCGCACGCGCTGCGGCTGGCGCACGAGCATTGCCGGCCGGAGGCCGTCGACGCCGTGCTGGCACGCGTGCTGCGCGAGATCCTGCAATGCGCGCCGGCGGCGCTGGCGGCGACCAAGGCGCTGCTCGCCGAATGCCGCTGGACACGCGCTGCCGGCCTGGTCGGCGAGGCGGCGCAGGTCTTCTCGCGCGCCGCGCTGGGCGCCGAGGGGCAGGAGGGCACGGCCGCATTCCTCAGCAAGCGTCCGCCGAGCTGGGCGCCGCAATGAAGCCCCGCGCATGACGAAGACGCAGTCGCGCGGCGATCGAGCCGCGGAGCCCTGATGTTCTCGAAGATCCTGATCGCCAATCGCGGCGAGATCGCCTGCCGCGTGATCCGCACCGCGCGTGCGCTCGGCTATCGCAGTGTCGCGGTGTTCAGCGACGCCGACGCCGACGCACCGCATGTGCGGCTGGCCGACGAGGCAGTCGCGATCGGCGGTGCGGCGACGGCCGACAGCTACCTGCGCATCGACGCGCTGCTCGACGCCGCGCGCCGCAGCGGTGCCGATGCGGTCCATCCCGGCTACGGTTTTCTCGCCGAGCGCGCCGACTTCGCGCAGGCCTGCGCCGAGGCCGGGCTGGTCTTCATCGGCCCGCCGCCCACGGCGATCCGCGCGATGGGCGACAAGGCGCTGGCCAAGCGGCGCATGCGCGAGGCCGGCGTGCCCTGCGCGCCTGGCTACCTCGGCGACGAGCAGGACGACGCCCGGCTCGCCGCCGAGGCCGCGGCGCTCGGCCTGCCGCTGCTCGTCAAGGCGGTCGCCGGCGGTGGCGGGCGCGGCATGCGGCTGGTGCGCGACCTGGCCGAGCTGCCGGCGGCGCTGGCCGGCGCGCGGCGCGAGGCGCTGGCGGCCTTCGGCGACGGCACGCTGATGCTGGAGCGGTTGATCGAGCGCGGGCGCCACATCGAGGTGCAGGTCTTCGCCGATGCGCATGGCGGCTGCATCCACCTCGGCGAGCGCGACTGCACCGCGCAGCGCCGGCGCCAGAAGGTCGTCGAGGAGGCGCCGTCGCCGATCGTCGACGCCGCGCTGCGCGAGCGCATCGGCGCCGACGCCGTCGCCGCGGCGCGCGCGGTCGGCTATGTCGGCGCCGGCACGGTCGAGTTCATCGTCGACGCCGGCGACCGGCACCACTTTCTCGAGATGAATACGCGGCTGCAGGTCGAGCACCCGGTGACCGAGTGCCTCACCGGGCTGGACCTCGTCGAGTGGCAGCTGCGCGTGGCCGCCGGCGAGCCGCTGCCGCTGCGGCAGCAGGATGTGCGCTTCGCAGGGCACGCGATCGAGGCCAGGCTGTACGCCGAGGACCCCTACGCCGGCTTCGCGCCGCAGACCGGCGGCGTGCTGCACTGGCGGCCGGCGCAGGCGCTGGCCGGGCGCGGCGCGCTCGACGCGTCGTTCGGCGGCGCGCGTATCGACGCCGGCATTGCCGAGGGCGGCCGCGTGACGCCGCACTACGATGCGATGGTCGCCAAGCTGATCGCACACGGGCGCGACCGCGGCGACGCGATCCGGCGCCTCGCGGCGCTGCTGGCCGACGCGCCGCTGCTGGGCCTGCGCCACAACGGGCGCTTCCTGCGCGACCTGCTGCGCCACCCGGACTTCGCCGGCGCACGCATGCACACGACGCTGATCGACGAATGGGCCGCCGCCGGCGAGCCGCTGCTGGCGGATCCTGCGGTGCCCGAGGCGATCTGGGCGCTGGCCGCCGCGCTGCGCGCACGGCCCGACTCCGCGACGCCGCAGCCCGCCGGCCGCGCCGCGCACCGCCCGGCCGGCGTCGCCGCCTGGGACCTGACGCTGCAGACGGCGAGCGAGCAGCGCACGCTGCGCGTGCAGGCCGTTGGCGCACATGTCCGCGTCGAGTGCGGCGGGCACACGCACGAGGTCGAGCTGCACCGCGTGCACGACCACGAGGTCGAGTTCACGCTAGACGGGGTTCGCAGGCGCTGCGTCGCCGTCGTCGACGGCGAGGCGGTGCACATCGCGCACGACGCCGCGGTCTTCGTGCTGCGAGAGTCCTCGCCCTACCCTGCCGGCGACGACGCGCCCGACCCGCGGCGCGCGCGCGCGCCGGTCGCCGGACGCGTCGCCGCGGTCGCGGTCGCGCCGGGCGACGCCGTCGCCGCGGGGCAGCCGCTGCTGTGCGTCGAGGCGATGAAGATGGAGATGTGGCTGCACGCCGGCACCGCCGGCCGCGTCGCCGCGTTGCACGCCGCGGTCGGCGACAGCGTCGAGGCCGGCGCGCTGCTGGCCGAGATCGACCCCGAGGAACCGAGCTGATGGACAAGGCGATCCTGACCTGCGCGCTGACCGGCGTGCTGACCGACCCGCGCCAGCACCCGGTGCCGGTGACCCCGGCGCAGATGGCGGCCGAGGCGCGCGCCGCCTTCGACGCTGGCGCCAGCGTCATGCACGTCCACCTGCGCCAGCAGCAGCCCGGCATGGGCCACCTGCCAAGCTGGGACCCGGATATCGCGCAGGCGGTGTGCGACGCGATCCGCGCGGCCTGCCCGGGTGTGATCGTCAACCTGACGACCGGCGTCATCGGCAAGGACATCTCGGGCCCGGCGGCGTGCATCCGCCGCGTCCGTCCGGAGATCGCCGCCTGCAACGCCGGCACGCTCAACTACCTGAAGCTGCGCGCCGACGGCCGCTGGGCCTGGCCACCGATGGTGTTCGACAACCCGCCGGACAAGATCGCGCAGTTCCTGCAGGTGATGGCCGAGTGCGGCACGCACCCCGAGTTCGAGTGCTTCGACGTCGGCATCGTGCGCAGCGTCGAGATATACCTGCGCAGCGGCATGCTCGGCGCCGCGGCCGAGGGCCTGGTGCCCGAGTACAACTTCGTCATGGGCGTGGCCAGCGGCATGCCGTGCGACGCGGAGCTGCTGGCGCTGCTGCCGCGCTGGACGGTGCCCGGTGCCGTCTGGCAGACGACGCTGATCGGCCGCGCCGAGGTCTGGCCGGTGCACCAGCGCGCGGCCGAGCTCGGCGGCATGCTGCGCACCGGGCTCGAGGACACCTTCCACCTGCCGGACGGCGAACGCGCCAGCGGCAACGGCGCGCTGATCGACGCGCTAGCGGCCTGCGCGAGGCGCGCGGGGCGCGAGGTGGCGTCTCCGGCCGAGGCGCGGGCGATGCTGGGGTTGGGCCGCGCGGGACAGGGAGCGTCCTGAGGCAGGCTGCGGCGGCGGGCGCCGCTGCGGCGAGAATGCGCCTTCGCAAGGGGGATCGCGTTCATGCCCGAGATCGTCTTCAAAGGCAAGGAGTACGTCTACAACCACCACCTGACGGTGCCGTACCGCCCGCTGGTGGTGCACGCCGACAAGGGCGTCGGCGCGCCCGACCTGGCGGGCAATCTGGTGATCCACGGCGACAACCTCGCCGCGCTCAAGAGCCTGCTGCCGCGCTACGCGGGCAAGGTCGACCTGGTCTTCATCGACCCGCCGTACAACACCGGCAACGAGGGCTGGTGCTACAGCGACCGCGTCAACTCGCCGATCATGAAGGAGTGGCTGTCGACCAACCCGGTGGACGCCGACGACCTGCTGCGCCACGACAAGTGGCTGTGCATGATGTGGCCGCGGCTGACCCTGCTGCGCGAGCTGCTGAGCGACTCGGGATCGATCTGGATGACGCTCGACGACAACGAGGTGCATCGGGCGCGGATGGTGATGGATGAGGTGTTCGGGGAGGAGAACTTCATCTCGAACTGCATCTGGCACAAGATGGATAGCCCGAAGAACACTGCACAGCACTTCAGCGTCGATCACGACTACGTGCTCGTGTACGCGAAACATGCGGCTGGCTGGGAGCTGAACTTGCTGCCGCGGACGGAAGGCATGCTCGCTCGGTATCAGAACCCCGACAACGACCCGCGAGGGCCGTGGTTATTGAGCGATCTGGATGCGCGCAATGTCTATTCGAAGGGTCTTTATCCCATCACGACTCCGAGCGGCCGCGTGATCACTGGTCCTCCAAAGGGCAAGTACTGGCGCATCAGCGAAGAGAAGTTCAGGGAGTACGTTGCCGACAACCGCATTTGGTGGGGAAGTGACGGAAGTGCGGCACCGAACATCAAGCGTTTTCTCTGCGAAGTCAAGGATGGCGTTGTCCCGCAGACGATCTGGCGATGGGAAGATGTCGGGAGCACGCGAAACGCCAAGACCGAGCTGCTCAATATCCTTGCGGCAGGCTCTGAACATGAGGTCTTCGTCACGCCCAAGCCCGTTGCGCTTATCGAGCGTGCGTTGGCCATCGGCGCTGGTCGCGACGCCCTCGTCCTCGACTCCTTCGCCGGCAGTGGTACCACCGCCCATGCCGTGCTGAAGGCCAACGCCAAGGACGGCGGCAGCCGCCGCTTCATCCTCGTCGAAGGCGAGGACTACGCCGATACCCTCACGGCCGAGCGCGTGCGCCGCGCGATCAACGGCTACGCGTGGGTCGGCACCCAGCGCGAGACGCTGCTGGAACAGAAGATCACGCTCACGCAATTGAAGAAGGCCGACACGCTGCTGAAGCAGATCGACGCCATCAAGGCCCGCGAAGGCCTGCTGGCGGAAGGCGCCGGCGACCTCGCCGACCAGGCCAGCACGGCCGTGCGCCGCTTCGACCGCATCGAGGCCAAGGTCGACGACGGCGTGCTGCGCGTCGAGGGCCTGCGCAAGCTCAGCGAACGCGCGCCCGGGCTGGGCGGCAGCTTTGCCTACTGCACGCTCGGCGAACCGCTGAGCCTGGAGAAGATGCTCAGCGGCGAGCGCCTGCCCGCCTGGGGCGAGCTCGGCGAATGGCTGTTCCACACCGCCACCGGCGGCGCGCTGCCGCCGCGGCCCGCCGATGCTCCCGAGTGGTACCTGGGCCGCGCGCAGGACCGGCACGTCTGGCTGGTCTACCGCGACGAGCTCGCGTTTCTGAAGAGCCCGCAGGCGGCGCTGACGCTGTCGCTGGCCGAGCGCATGGCGGCCTGGGGGCGCAGCGCGACCCAGCCGCCGCTGCGGCACTTGGTCTTCGCGCCGGCCAAGTACCTGAGCAACCGCCAGTTGCAGGCGCTGGGGCTGGACTTCGCCGCGCTGCCGTTCGCGCTGTACCGGGAAGGATGAAATGACGCCCCCACGCTCACTCGCGTTCGCTGCCCCCCGAGGGGGCGCTTGCAGCGGACCGGCGAAGCCGGATCCGCGCAAGGGCTTGGCTGGGCCGGTTTCATGCGTCGCAGGTGGCGCGCAGCGAAATGGACCACCGAGATGACCGATGCCCGCTTCGCGCTGGCGTTGGCGCAGTTCGACAAGGCGCTGGCCCGGCTGCACGAGCTGCTGCCGCTGGACGAGACGCCGATCGTTCGCGACGCGCTGATCCAGCGCTTCGAGTTCACCTTCGAGACCGCGTGGAAGGCCGTCTACCGCTGGCTGCGCGCGCGCGGTGCGAACGTGGCCGAGGAGGCGTTCGCGGTGCTGCCGCGCGCCTTCGCCAACGGCCTGGTCACCGACGAGGGGGCGTGGAGCCAGATGCGCCGCATGCGCAACCTGACCTCGCACACCTACCACGAGCCGCTGGCGGTGGAGGTCGCCGCCTTCGTGCGTGCCGACGGTGTGCGGCTGTTCGACGCGCTGCGGGCGGCGCTGCAGGCGCGTGCCGATGAGTGAGCGCGCCGACTTCGGCATCTCGGCGGCGACACTGCGCGACCTGCGCCGGGTCTTCGAGAGCCTGCCGGGTATCGAGCGGGTGTGGATCTTCGGCTCGCGCGCCAGGGGCACGCAGCGCGACAACTCCGATATCGACCTCGCCGTCGACGCCCCGCAGTGGACTGCGGCCGATGTACAGCGCCTGCAGCAGCGGCTGGATGCGCTGCCGACGCTGTACAAGCTCGACGTGCTGCACTGGCAGCGCGTCGACGAGCCGGTCCTGCGCGCCGAGATCGAGCGCGACCGGCGCGAATTCTGGTCGCCGCGGCGGCCGGCGGCCAGCTCGGCGGCTGTCGGCGCGGTGGCACTGAAGGACTTCCAGGAACGGGTGCTGGAAAAGCTCGGCAAGTACCTGAGCGAACTGCGCCGCCAGCGCGACGCGGCCGAGGCGCAAGCCACGGCCTTGCGCGCGGTCGAGGGCGCCGAGGATACGCTGCGGCAACTGGCGGACTACCCGCGCCGCGCCTGGGACGCCTTGCGCAGGGCGGGCGAGTTGCCGCCGCTGCTGCGGGGTCAGAGCCACGAGCACCATAGCCGCTGGGACGGCGCCGGCCGCGCCATCCCCAACGTCTGCCTGAAGGTGCCCACCGGCGGCGGCAAGACGCTGCTGGCGGCGGCTGCGGTCGGGCAGATCCTGCAGGGCTGGCTGCGCCGCCACACCGGGCTGGTCCTGTGGGTGGTCCCCAACGAGGCGATCTACCGCCAGACGCTGCGCGCGCTGGCCGACCGCGACCACCCCTACCGGCAGCTGCTCGTCGTGGCGGGCGCCGGGCGCGTGAAGGTGATGGAGAAGTCGCAGCCGCTGACGCGGCAGGACGCGGACGGCGCGCTGTGCGTGATGGTGCTGATGCTGGCGGCGGCCAACCGGCGCAACAAGGAGACGCTGAAATTCTTTGCCGACAGCGGGCGCGTGCTGGGATTCCTGCCGCGCGAGGACGATCTGGCGGCGCACCACGCGCTGCTGCAGGCGGTGCCCAACCTGGAGCCGTACCGCGCGCTGGGCCAGAGTGCCGTGGAGGCGCGGGCGCAATTCGGCAGCATCGTCAAGAGCTCGCTCGGCAACGTGATGCGGCTGTACCGCCCGCTGGTCATCATCGACGAGGGCCACCACGCCTACAGCGAGGGCGCGCTGGCGACGATCGACGGCTTCAACCCGGCGTTCATGCTGGAGCTGTCGGCGACGCCGCGGCTGGCACGCGCCGGCGTGGCGGGTGGCAGCGGCAGCAATGTGCTGGCCGATGTGCGCGGCGTGGACCTGGACGACGCCGAGATGATCAAGCTGCCGATCGAGGTCGACGTGCGCCATACCGGCGACTGGAAGACCTGCCTGACCGCGGCCTTGCTGCAGCTCGACGAGCTGCAGCGCGCGGCCGACCGGCTGCATGCCGAGACGGGCCGCTACATCCGCCCGATCATGCTGGTTCAGGTCGAGCGCACCGGCGCCGACCAGCGCGAGGCCGGCTTCATCCATGCCGACCAGGCCAGGGAGCAGCTGCTGGCGCTGGGCCTGGCCGAGCGCCAGATCGCGATCAAGACCAGCGAGCGCAACGACCTGGCCGCGCCCGAGAACCTCGACCTGCTGTCGCCCACCTGCGAGGTGCGCGCCATCGTCACCAAGCAGGCGCTGCAGGAGGGCTGGGACTGCCCCTTCGCCTATGTGCTGTGCGCACTGGCGGCGGGGCGCAACCTGCCGGCGATGACGCAGCTGGTCGGCCGCATCCTGCGCCTGCCGCAGGTTGCCAAGACAGGCCGCGCGGCGCTGGATGCCTGCTACGTGCTGTGCCACGACGCCGGCACCGGCGAGGTGGTCGGCGCCATCAAGCGCTCGCTCGAGACCGAGGGCATGGGCGACCTCGCGGTCACGGTCAAGGGCGGTGCCGACACCGACCCGCAGGCCGCCAGCAAGGTGACGCAGCGCCGGCGCGCCGCATGGCAGGGCGTGCGCCTCTTTCTGCCGAAGGTGACCTGGGTGGAGGGTGATGGATCGCGCCGCGACCTGGACTACGACAGCGACGTGCTGGCCCGCGTGGACTGGGACGGTGCGGGCGCCGCGGGCTGGGTGGCGGCGTGGGCGCCCGATGCGCGGGCCCGGGCATCGTCGCACCTGGCCGTCGGGCTGGAGATCCTCGATAACGCCGCGGTGCCTCTGCCTTCGGTACCGGTGGACGACGAGCCGCCTGTGCTGGATCGGGGCCGCATCGTGCGCAGCCTTTCGGACCTGGCGCCAAGCCCCTGGCTGGCGTGGGACTGGTTGCGGGCGGCGGAGGCGGCGCTGGCCGCGCGCGGCATCGCCGAGGCCGCGGTCGCGGGCTCCATGCTGTCCTTGATCGAGGCGCTGCGCCAGGGCATCCAGGCCGAGCGCGATGCACGGGCGGAGCAGGTCTTCGCCACCCTTCTGGCCGAAGGGCGGATCGAATTCCGCCTGCGCGCCGACGCGGCGGACTTCGAGCTGCCGGCCGAATTCGAGCTGCCGCTGGCCAGCCCGGCGCCGGCGTGGATGCGCGACCACGACGCGCAGCCGATGCAGCACACCCTGTACCAGCCGGCGTTGCGCCTGGGCGACATCAACGAGTTCGAGCACCGGGTGGCGGGATGGCTGGACGAACAGGCGGCCGTACGCTGGTGGCACCGCAATGTCGCGCGCACACAGCTCGGTCTGCAGGGCTGGAAGCGCGCCAAGGTCTACCCGGACTTCGTCTTCGCGCTGCATGCGCGCGACGGGATCGCGCGCATGGTGCTGCTGGAGACCAAGGGACTGCACCTGAAGAACGAGGACACCGACTACAAGCGCCGTCTGATGCAGCGGCTGAGCGACGCGTTCCGCGACGAGCGCTTCACCAAGGTCGGCACGCTCGGGCTGGAAGGCGAGGCCGCGGTGTCGGTGCAGTGCGATCTGGTCTTCGACCAGTCGGCCTGGCGCGGCGAGCTGAGCGCGCGGCACTTCGAGAGGACGCTGCCCGATTGAATGCGCGCACGTTGATTTTGGGGAGCGCCGTCCAAGGCGCTGCGGTCGGGGCCCGGCGACCCCGAACAGCGACATGCCGCCGCCGGCCCGCGTAGCCACGTGCATGGCCACTCGCGCAGGGTCGTCGCGGCGAGTCCCGCGTTCGTGCGACCCCCTCGCACGCTCATCGGCCCTTGGCCGCGGCGTGTGCGCGCGCCAGGCGGCTGCGCGCCTTCCACTGCTGCACCTGCGCGCGATGCTCGAGCGCGCGCACCGAGGAACCTTCGGGCTCCGCCCTCCGGTATTCGCCCTTGGGGCGGCCCGGCGGTCTCATGCTGTCGCGGCGCACCTCGCGCAGCAGCTTGTGGTACTGCGCGAGTCGATCCGGCGGCCACGCCGTACGCACCGCGCAGCCGGGCTCGTCCTGGTGACGGCAGTCGCGGAAGCGGCAGCCGGCGGCCAGTACCTCGACATCGTCGAACGCGCTGCGCAGCGCGTCCTCGTCGCCGCCGAGGCGCAGCGTGCGCAGCCCCGGCGTGTCGATCAGGCACGCGCCGGACGGCGTGCCGTGCAGCGACCGCGCGGTGGTGGTGTGGCGGCCACGGCTGTCGTCGGCGCGCACCGGCGAAGTGGCCTGCGCGTCGGCGCCGTCGCCCAGCCCGGCGAGCGCGTTGGTCAGCGTGCTCTTGCCGACACCGCTCGACCCGAGCAGCACCCAGGTCTGCCCGGCGCCGAGCCGGCTGTGCAGCGCGGCGACCGACCCGGCGTCGAGCGCATTGAGCGCAACGGCGTCTTCGCCGGGCCGCAGGCGCTGGCGTACCGCCGCGACGCGTGCGTCGACGTCGGCGGCGAGGTCGGCCTTGGTCAGCACGACCAGCGCCCCGACGCCGGCCATGCGGACGAAGGCCAGGTAGCGGTCGAGCCGGCGCAGGTTGAAGTCGTGATCCAGCCCGCAGACGAGCATCGCGGCGTCGACGTTGGCCACGATCACCTGCCGCCCGTGACCCAGGGCGTCGCGGCGCTCGAGCCGGTTGATCGGCGGCACGCGGTCGACGACCCAGGCGTCGCGGTGGGCGTCGTCGGCGACGAGCACCCAGTCGCCGACGGCGAGCGCATCGTCGTCGGCCTGCAGCGCCTGCTGCAGACGAGGCGCGACGCGCGCGCCGAACGCCGCGCGGCCGTCGTGCAGCCGCGCGCCGCTGCGTTGCACCTCGACGACACGCGCCGGCCGCGCCGCCGGGTGGGCCTGTGCGAGCGCGTCGACGGCGCGCGCGACCGCCGGCGTCAGGCCGATCGACTGCAGCGCGCTGTCGCGGTCCGGCTCGCCGCTCATGGCCGGTCCTCCCACGACGGTGCCAGCGCGGCGAGCCGCGACGCGCCGGCGTCGCGCGCCTGGGCCTCGGCGACGACGGCGTGCAGGCAGCTGCGACGCGCCTCGCGCGCTGCATGCGCATGGCAGGCCGCGACGGCGGTGCGCGCCTGCGGCGTGTCGCGCAGCCAGGGCTGGCGCGACGCGTCGTCGAACAGCGCGCCGAGCACGAGCAGCAAGGTCGACGTGGTGAAGAAGGACGCCAAGACCAGCGCGGCGCGCATCAGGCCTTGTCGCAGGGTGAGGGACGAATGCATGGTGGAGGGTTCCTCGTTGACGGGTGGATCGGGCGGCGTGGCCGCGCGTTCGGGATCGGTGGTTCGGGTCTGATTCATTTCGTGGCCAAGGGGTCGTCGAACGGCACGCCCCGGCCGCTGCGCACAGCGCAGGACGCGGGCGTGGCTCCGCGCGGACGCGGGGCACGAGGGATGCGGGGCCTGTCGGCCCGCGCTTCAGGCGGGCGTGCGGCGGCGCGCGGAGCTCAGCCGCGGCGCGGTGTCGGGCGGGAGTGCGGCGACACGGCCGGGGCGCGAAGCGCCTCGCGCCGGCCGCGCGGAGTCGTCAGGAAGCGACGGCCGACAGGAGGATGGAGAAGCGGGGCTTCGTCATGACGTTCTCCTGTGGATGTGGGGGTGGATCGGAAAGTGAGCGATGCAGGTCGCATCGCGCGGGGCCGAAATGTGCGCGCATCGTGCGCGCATGTCAATTCCCCAGTTACTTCCCGGTCTTGTCCAACGACGTATGAGCCTGAAGGCGGGGCCAGGATTCCACCGAGAAATGAGCCTGGAGGGGCCTGAGGCGGCGGTTTGGCGGACCCGTCTAAGCGGCGGCCGGAACGGGCCCCGGAAGTCGCATCGTCGCGCTGATGGCAGGCACGTGGCACCGCCCGCGCTGCGACGTGCCGCTCAGCGGGCGGCCTTGCGCGCGACCAGGAGCGTGAACCCCTCACCGAACACCGACCTCTGCGGCGCTTCGCCGAACCCGGCCTCGGCCAGCAGCCGCTCCTGCTCCTCGCGCGTCGGCACCACATTGCCCCACATCAGTTCCTCGAATCCGGTCTGAAGCGGGAAGCGGTAATCGGGCTGCCGGGCCTGCGCCAGGTCGGACGGGTAGGTCTCGTCGACGATGACGAGCCAGCCCCCGGGCGCGAGCGCCCGCGCGCAGCTCTCGAGGACGCCGCCGCGGATCGCGGGGTCGATCTCGTGCAGCACCTCGACCATCACGACGACGTCGAACGACTCCGGCGCCACGACGCTGCCGACATCGCCTTCGAGGATCCGCACACGTGCCTCGAGGCCGGCTTGCTCGACGGCACGACGCGCCGCCGCCAGGCCGGTGGGATCGATGTCGACGCCGGTGCAACGCGCATTCGGGAAGGCCTTGGCCAGCTGGAGCTGGAGAAAGCCGGTGCCGCAGCCCACTTCGAGCAGGCTGCCGCCGGCGTTCAGCGCGTCGGCGACACCCGCGACACCTGGCAGGATCTTGCGCGCCAGCATCACGTTGACGCCTGCGATCGCCTGCGTCACGGCCGACGTGAAGCCGTCGCTGCGCCCCTGGTACGGCGCCACCTCGCCGGTGGCGAAGGCGCGCTGCGCCAGCCGGTAGTCGTCGGTGGCGAATTCGGCGCCCAGCCGCACGTAGCCGCCCAGGTAGCGCGGGTGCGCTTCGTTGCCGAGGATCGCGTCGATATGCGGGGCGAGCCGAAAGCGAGCCGCTTGCGAATCATCGTCCGCGTCGAGCAACTCGAGCGAATAGGCGGTCGTGCACCAGGTCTGCACATAGGGCACGTGCAATCCGAGCATCCCGGCCAGCTCGGCGACGGATCGGCCCGGACTTGCCGCGAGCGCCTTGAACAGGCCAAGCCGCGTTCCGAGATCGATCAGGTGCATCGCGTTGAAGCCGCGTCGCCACGCGAAGATGCGCGCGACCTGATCCTCCGCACTCGGTGCGGCTGGCGGCAGGTTGGGGAGCTGGGCGCCCATCGCGATCCCTCCTCGCTGCATGTGTCATCGCCGGCCGCGATCGTCGCGCGGCGCCGGACCGAAGTCAAACGTTCCAATCCTGCCGGTGCGGTGGCAGGCGGACTTCCGCATGCTGCGGCGCCCGCCGGCCCGGCACGACGTGCCGGACATGTCGGCGGCGGCCCGCGTTGCGTATGCAGTCGCATAGCAATTGCGCTACAATATTCGAATGAAGTCTGCCCAGTTGCCGCCGGTTCGGGTCCAAGCCTCGGTTCGTGAGGAGATCGAAGCCGTGCTGCACGAAGGCGAGAGTCTGTCCGCGTTCGTCGAGATGGCTGCGGTGCAGGCAGCCCGGCGCCGCAAGGCCCAGGAGGCATTCCTGGCGCGGGGGCGCGCGTCGCTGGCGCAGGCCAGGCGAAGCGGCGAGTTCTACGCCGCCGACGAGGTCCTCGACGGCATGCGTGAGCGCCTTCAGGCACGCCTGAAGGCGCCGCGCAAGGTGGCCACGGCCAAGGGCAAGTGAGCTTCGCGGTCCGCCTCACGCGCGGTGCGCTGGAGGACCTACGGCGGCTCGAGGACTTCCTCGTCGAGCAGGCGCTGGAGCGCGGGGATTTCGACTTGCCAGTCCGCGCCGTGGACGCCATCCGGCGCGAGCTGCGGGTCCTCGAAACCAACCCCTACACCTGCCGCAAGGTCGGCAGCAACCCGCTCGAGCGCGAGCTGGTCATTCCATTCGGCGCCACGGGCTACGTCGCGCTGTTCGAGATCCTCGGCGATCATGAGGTCGCGGTCTGCGCGTTCCGGCATCAGCGCGAAGACGACTGTTACTGACCACGCCCACTGCCTGCGCAGCATGCGCCCCGGCTGGTCAGAAGGCCCTGAACAGGGACGCCAGCGCCACGATCACCCCCAGCGCCACGATCGGAAACAGCGCCGCGACCATGAAGATGTCCTCGTACGCCTGCCGGCGCGTCAGCCCGCAGATCCCCAGCAGCGTGACCACCGCGCCGTTGTGCGGCAGGCTGTCCAGGCCGCCGGTGGCCACCGTCGTCATGCGGTGCAGCACCTCGGGCCCGATGCCGGTCTGGCGCGCGAGCTCGAGGTAGTCCGCCCCCAGCGGTTGCAGCGCGCTGTTCCTTGTCGAAGCGCGCCGGCCGCTCGTCGTGCGCGCCGTAGCCCTCGCCGGCGGCCCAGCGCGGCCAGCACGCCAAGCAGGCCGGTCATTCGCGGCGTCCCCGTCCGGCGCGGCGCGCGCCGCCGCCGGTCTTGGCGGCGCGGCGCGGCACGGCGGCGTCGGCCGGCGCGGCAGCGGACGCGCCGGCGTCGGCCCCCCAGGCGTCCCCGCGCGCCGCGCAGCCGCTGCCCAGCGCACCGGCCGGCTTCAGGCTGTCCTCGATCAGCCACGACAGGTCGAAGGTCGAGCGCACGCCGATGTCGGCGCCATGCCGCTTCAGCCAATGATCGGTGCGCGCGCGGCCGAGGTCGCGCAGGTGGCACAGGTAGGCCCACTCGGCGTTGAGTTTGCTCGACGGCTCCAGCCCGGCCAGGTCCTCGTCGCCGTGGATGCGGTGCAGCCGCATCTCGCGCCAGCTCTCGTCCTCCTGCCCGCTGGCCTCGATGACGTCGCGCAGCAGCAGGATGGCGCGAAGCTCCTTGACCAGGCTGGCGTTGAAGGTGATCTCGTTGATGCGGTCGATGATCTCGCGCGACGTGCGCGGCAGCCCGGGGCGGTAGAAAGGGTTGATCTGCACCAGCACCAGGTCGCGCGCAGCGCACTCGTCGACGAGCGGGAATAGCGCCGGGTTGCCGGTGAAGCCGCCGTCCCAGTAGGCCTCGCCATCGATCTCGACCGCCTGGAACGTCAGCGGCAGGCAGGCCGACGCCATCACCGCATCGACCGAGATCTCGCCGCGGCGGAAGATGCGCGGCCGCCCGGTGCGCACATTGGTCGCGGTGACGAACAGGTCGACCGCGGTGCAGCGGTTGACGCGGTCGAAGTCGACCTGCCGCGCCACCAGGTCGCGCAGCGGGTTGAGGTTCAGCGGGTTGAGCTCGTAGGGCGAGAACAGGCGCGAGAGCTGGTCGAACCAGACGTAGCCGGGCGATCGCGCCAGGCTCCACTGGCCGCTGAGCCGGTCCCACACGCTGCGCTGGATCGGGCTCGCCAGTGCCGCGTCGCTGACCGCCCGCCAGAACCTTGCCAGCGCCTCGCGCGCGGCCCCGGGCCCGCCGGCTTCCAGCCCGTCGGCCAGCACGACGGCATTCATCGCCCCTGCGCTGGTGCCGCTGACACCCTGGATGCGCAGGTCGGGCTCCTGCAGCAGCCGGTCCAGCACGCCCCAGGTCAGCGCGCCGTGCGAGCCGCCGCCTTGCAGCGCGAGTTCGATCATCCTGTCGTCGGCAGTCATGCGGCTTCACGCGGGCGACGGCCAGCCGTCGCGGATCAATGTTGCGCCGCAGCATAGCAGCGCCACCGTGCCCGTGCTTCGAGTGCCCCTTCGCGCGCATCGCGGCGCGCGCGCTTGGCGCAGCGCGGCCGCGCGCCGCCTCAGCGCAGCGTCTCCAGCCGCAGCCGTTGCTCGAGCAGCGTGCGCAGCATCGCCACCGTCTCCAGCGCCACCTTCAGCCGCATGCGCTCGATCGCGTCGAGCCGGTCGACGTCGAGCTCGTTGACCGGCCTGCCGCCGGCCTCGATCGCCTGCACCTGTGCGCGCAGGCGCAACTCGGCCAGCCAGTCGAACGCGGCCTCGATGTCGCCCGCCTCGGCCGCCCGCAGCACGCCGCTGGCGGCCAGCGCGTGGACGCGCTCGCGCGTTCCGCCTTCGACATGCCCGGCCTGCTGCGCGAGCACCTTGATCCCCTCGGTGATCAGGAACAGCCCGGCCTTCTTGATGTCCATCGTCCTGCGGCCGTTCTTGCGCTCGGTCTTCAGGCGGCCGAACAGCCCGAGCGGCGGCGCGAACTTGACGACGTTGGCCCCCGCATGCATCAGGAACCGCGCGTTGTCGTGCAGCACCGCCGCGACATGCTGCTTCAGCTCGCGCTCAAAACCGGCGTCGCCATAGACGGTACGCAGGTCGAAGAACATCGCGCCGGACAGCACGTGCTCGGGCGTCGGCGTGCCGTACCAGCGCTCCAGCGTGTGCTTCCACTGCGCGAGGCTGCGCCGCCACTCGGGGTTGCGCGCCATGATGCCGCCCTTGCACTCGGGCACGCCGATGCCGATCAGCGCGCCGATCACCGCGTGCGAGAAGCGCTCGAGCTCGGCAAGCTCGTCGCCACCCAGGTCGTCGGCGTGCACGATCGCATTGTCCTGGTCGGTCGCCAGCGTCTGCTCGCGCCGCGCCTCGCTGCCGAGCACGAGGAAGGCGAAGCGCGTTGTCAGGCCGGGGAAATCGCGCGCGCGCACGAGCTCGATCAGCCGCACCAGCACGCGGTCGTTGAGCTGCGCGACGGTGCGCACCAGCTCCGGCGTCGGCACCCCGGTGCGGACGAGGTGCACGACGAGCCGCTCGATGCGCCGGTGCGCGGCACCGAGCGCCTCGACGTCCGCGGCCCGCTCGATCTCGTGCACCAGCGCCAGCGCCGAGCGCGCCTGCAGCCGCAGCACGTCGGTCGCGGTGACGAGACCGACCAGCGCACCGGCATCGTCGACGACGCCGACGCGGTGGATGCGATCGCGGCTCATGCGGTACAGCGCCTCGTGCACCGGCGCGCGCTCGCCGACGCTGAGCAGCGGCGCGCTCATGACCTCGGCCGCGGTCATCGACCGCGGGTCGCGCCCGGCGGCGACGACCTTGTTGCGCAGATCGCGGTCGGTGACGATGCCCTGGGGCTCGCCGCCGTCGAGCACGACGACGCTGGAGACACCCTGCTCGCGCATCGTTGCGGCGACGGCGTCGACGCGGTCGCCCGGCGCGCAGCCCACGAGGCGGCGGATGCAGACCTCGCCGACCGGCAGGAAGAACAGCCGCGGCTCGCCCGCACCCGCGTCGTCGCCTGGCCCGGAGGAGGGATCGGTGTCCTGGTCCGGCATCGGGCGTCCTCGGTCGGTTGCGGGGCCGCCGATGATAGGGGCCGCCGCACCCGCCGCGGCGCGCGCCGTGGCGTCTACAGCGGCCAGACGACCAGCAGCAGCGGCACCGCCACCGCGATCACCAGCAGTTCCAGCGGCAGGCCGAGCCGCCAGTAGTCGCCGAAGCGGAATCCGCCGGGGCCGAGGATCAGCGTATTGTTCTGGTGCCCGATCGGCGTCAGGAAGGCGCACGAGGCACCGATCGCCACCGCCATCAGGAAGGCGTCGGCGCTCGCGCCGAGCGCCGACGCGGTGCCGATCGCGATCGGGCACATGACGGCGGCGGTGGCGGCGTTGTTCATCACGTCGGACAGGAACATCGTCACGACCAGGATCAGCACCAGCGCGCCGATCGCGTGGCCCTGCGCGACGCCGTCGAGCAGCACGCGCGCGACGAGGTCGGCCGCGCCGCTGGACTCCATCGCGCCGGCCACCGGGATCAGCGCCGCCAGCAGCACGATCACCGGCCAGTCGACGGCGTCGTAGACCGCGCGCGGCGGCACCGTGCGCAAGGCCATCGACGCCAGCACGCCGGCGAGGAAGGCCGTGGCCGCCGGCAGCAGCCCGAGTGCGGCCACGCCGACCGACGCCAGCATCACCAGCGTCGCGGTGATCGCCTTGCGCCGGTCCGGGATCCGCAGCTCGCGCTCGGCCAGCGGCACGCCGCCGTTGTCGGACGCGAACTCGGCGATCGACTCCTGCGCCCCCTGCATCAGCAGCAGGTCGCCGGCGCGCAGCGCCAGCGACCGCAGGCGCACCATCGATCGCTGCCCCTGGCGCGACACCGCGAGCAGGTTCAGCCCGTAGCGCGTGCGCATCAGGATGTCGCTCGCCGAGCGGCCGACCAGCACCGAGGCGGGGAGGACCGCGAGCTCGACCAGCACGAGGTCGCCGGCGTCGGCGGACTTCTCGCCCTTCTCCGCCTTCGCCTCCTCGTCATCGCTCCCGTCGTCGTTCCTGCCCTTCTTGCCCTTGTCGTCCTTCTTGCCCTTGTCGTCCTCCTCGCCCTTCCTCGCCTGCTCGTCCTTCTCCGCCTGCTCGTCGCTCTCGGCCTTCCCGACCTTCTCACCCGTCGCGCCCGTGTCGCCCTGCTCGCCCTTCCTGCCGTCGTCCCGCGCGCCGCCTTCGTCGGCCCCGGGCTCGGCTTCGTCGTCGCCGTCGGTCTTCTTCGGCTCGACCGCCTCCTCGAGCTTCAGGCCGAGCTCGGACAGCATCTTCGCCAGCGCCTCGGCCTCCGCCTCGACGACCAGGATGTCGCCCTCGCGCAGCCTGCGTCGCGGGTGCGGCGCGACGATGCGGGTGGCGTTGCGAACCAGCCCGATCACCTGCGCACCGATCTCGTCGAGCGAGGCCTCGACCTCGCGCAGGCTGCGCCCGGCGGACTTGCTGCCTTTGGCGACGCGCGCCTCGGTGATGTAGGCGCCGGTCTCGAAGCCCTCGGCACCGGAATGCTTGCGCGCCGGCACGATCCGCCAGCCGACCAGCACGATGAACAGCGCGCCGAGCAGCGCCACCGGCGCGCCGACCGCGGTGTAGTCGAACATCCCGAAGCCTTCGCGCCCCGGCAGCTGCTGGCGAAAGCCGGCGACGATCAGGTTCGGCGGCGTGCCGATCAGCGTCGTCATGCCGCCCAGGATCGACCCGAAGGCCAGTGGCATCAGCACCTTGCCCGGCGGAAGCTCCAGACGCGCGGCGAGCTGGATCGCCACCGGCATCAGCAGCGCCAGCGCGCCGACGTTGTTCATGAAGCCCGACAGCAGCGCCGCCAGCACGACCAGCGCGCCGATGCCCAGCGTCGGCCCGGCGCGCGCCGGCAGCACGCTGCGCGCCAGCACGTCGACCGCGCCCGAGGTCTGCAACCCGCGGCTGAGCACCAGCACGCAGGCGACCGTGACCACCGCCGGGTGGCCGAAGCCGGCGAAGGCGTCCGCCGGCGCGACCAGCCCCGCGAGCACGCAAGCCAGCAGCGCGCCGGCAGCGACCATGTCGTGCCGCCAGCGGCCCCACAGGAACATCGCCACCGTGGCGACGAGGATCGTCAACACGAGGATCTGGTCGTTTGTCATCGTCGTCGTTCGTGCCTCTCGCCGCTGCCACGGCGTGACCTGCGGCGCGGATCCCGCACGGCGCGCGCCGTGCGGGCTCGACCGCGCGCAGCCGCGGCGATTGTGCAGGCGGCGCCGGCGCGCCACGCCGCGCACGCCACCGGCCCGCCGATCAGCACAGCCCTGCCACGGCGACTCTGGGTTAGAGGCCCCTCTCTGATCGCCTGCAGCGCGCCATCCGGCGCCGACAATCCGATTGCATCGCGCGCTAGCGATCGAGCTACCGACCGAACCAGCGCCGTACGACTCACCAACCTGAAGGAAAGAGGCACACCATGGCCAGGACCCGTACCCCCGCGAAGACCCGCAATGCGC
>JACPVA010000183.1 GCA_016191995.1 Burkholderiales bacterium
CCCCATCTGACTCGTCGCCTTTGTTCGAGCGCAGCGAACGAAGTGAGCGAAGCGAGTTAGGCGACGGGCCAGGCGACCGAGCATCGCAGGGGAGTCGGCGCGCAGCGCCGACCGCCTCCGCCGCGCGACCCGGCCGGCCCGCTCCCGGCTTCGCCGCCCTGGCCATCGCACGCCGGCACAGCATCGTGTGCCCTGAGCGGCCAACTGCCGCTCAGGGCCGACCGTGGCCGTTCGACTGCGGGCGCCAGTCGAGGGCTTGCACGCAATCCCGTATCAGAACGTCCCCGGATACGCCCCGCCGTCGATCAGCAGGTTCTGCCCCGTCAGGTAGCCGGCGTGCGCGCTGCAGACGAAGGCGCACAGCGCGCCGAACTCGGCCGCGTCGCCGAAGCGGCGCGCCGGCACGCCCTGGCGGCGCGCGTCGGCGATCTCGTCGACGCCGCGGCCGGCCTTGGCGGCCGCACCCTGCAGCGTCGCGCGCAGGCGGTCGGTCTCGAACGCGCCGGGCAGCAGGTTGTTGATCGTCACGTTGCGGCTCGCGAGCTGCGGCTGGCGCGCCAGCCCGGCGACGAATCCGGTCAGCCCGCTGCGCGCGCCGTTGCTCAGCCCCAGGATGTCGATCGGCGCCTTGACCGCGGCCGAGGTGATATTGACGATGCGGCCGAATCCGCGCGCCGCCATGTCGTCGACGACCGCCTTGATCAGCTCGATCGGCGCCAGCATGTTGGCCTGCAGCGCGCGCATCCAGGTCTCGGCGTCCCAGTCGCGGAAGTCGCCCGGCGGCGGCCCGCCGGCATTCGTGACCAGGATGTCGACCTGCGGGCAGGCCGCCAGCGCCGCCGCGCGGCCCTCGGGCGTCGTGATGTCGCCGGCGACGGCGCGCACCTCGGCCGCGCCGGGCAGCGCGCGCAGCACCGCCGCGGCGGCCTGCAGGGCGTCGTCACCGCGCGCGGTGACGACGAGCTTGACGCCCTCGCGCGCCAGCGCCTCGGCGCAACCGCGCCCCAGCCCCTTGCTCGCGGCGCAGACCAACGCCCACTTGCCGGCGATCCCCAGGTCCATGGCTCGTCCTTTCCTTCGTGCTTGCGCAGGCGGCTTGTTGGCTTCCCTCTGGCGCCGCGGTCGATCCGTCCGCCGCTCGGTCAAGGCGCGCGCGGCGCCGCGGCCGGCGCCGGCGCACGCGCCAGCAGCGCGATGCCGGCGAGCACGAGCACGGTGCCGGCGACCAGCCAGGGCGTGAACGGCTCGTCGAGCAGCACCACGCCCATCGCGATCGTCGCCAGCGGGCCGATCATGCCGACCTGCGAGGTCGCCGCCGCACCGATGCGCTCGATCGCCAGCATCACCATCAGCACCGGCGCGAAGGTGCATGCGGTCGCGTTCAGCAGCGACAGCCACCAGACCGGCGCCGGCAACGCCGCCAGCGCCGCGACCTCGCGCAGCAGCAGGTACTGCGCGATGCACAGCACGCAGGCCACGCTGGTCGTCAGCCCGGTCAGCCGCAGCGCGCCCAGCCGCTTGACCTCGGCGCCGCTGAAGACGAGGTACAGCGCGTAGCTCACGGTGGCCCCCAGCACCAGCGCCGCGCCGAGCAGCGCGTCGCGCCCGGCGAGCGAGACCTCGCGCCCGAAGACGAGCGCAACACCGGCGTAGCCGACGAGCAGCGCGAGGACCTGCCGGCCGGAGACGCGCTGGCGCAACAGCAGCGCGCTGGCGCCGAGCACCATCGTCGGCGTCAGGTAAAGGATCAGCCGCTCCAGGCTGGCCGTGATATAGGCCAGGCCGGCGAAGTCCAGGAAGCTCGCCAGGTAGTAGCCCGCGAACCCCAGCCCGCTGACCACCGCCCAGTCGCGCGCCGCCAGGCGCGGCCGGCCGCGCCCGGCCCACCAGGCGAGCAGCGCGAACAGCGGCAGCGCCAGCATCATGCGCAGCATGATCAGGTTGACCGCATCGACGCCCGGATAGCGGTAGGCGAGCTTGACGATGATCGCCTTGCCCGAGAACGCGACCGACCCCGCGGCGGCGAGCAGCAAGCCACCCGGCGGCAGCGTCGGCGCGCTCACCGTGCCTCCCGCAGCAGCGCCGCGACATGCTCGCCGATCGCCAGCGCCGCGGTCAGCCCCGGCGACTCGATGCCGAAGAGATTGACCAGCCCGGGCACGCCGTGCCGCGCGGGGCCGTCGATGCGGAAGTCGGCCGCCGGCTCGCCCGGCCCGGCGATCTTGGGCCGGATGCCGGCGTAGGCCGGCTGCAGCGCGCCGGCCGGCAGCCCGGGCCAGTAGCGGCGCACCGAATGCTCGAAGGCGCCCGCCAGCGCCGCGTCGATGCTGAAGTCCTCGGCGCCGCGCGGCGCCACCGGAAGCCACTGCACGTCGGGGCCGAAGCGCGCCTGCCCGCCGAGGTCCAGCGTCAGGTGGATGCCCAGGCCGCCGGGCTCGGGAAGCGGGTAGATCAGGTGCGAAAAGGGCGCGCGGCGGCTGCAGGCGAAGTAATGCCCGCGCGCCCAGTGCGGCGCCGGCACCTGCGCCGCATCCAGGCCGTCGATCGCGCGCGCCAGCGCGCAGGCGTGCAGCCCGGCGGCGTTGACCAGCGCGCGCGCGCCGATGCGCATCGGCTCGGTGCCGCCGACCTCGACCTCGAAGCCGCCGCCGGCGATCACGCGCACGCGCCCGACCGCGCTGCGCAACGCGAGCAGCGCGCCGTGATCCTCGGCCTCGCCGAGCAGCGCCAGCATCAGCGCATGGCTGTCGACGATGCCGGTGGCGGGCGACCACAGCGCGGCGGCGCAGCGCAGCGCCGGCTCCAGCGCCCGCGCGGCGCGCGCGTCGAGCAGTTCCAGCCCCTCGACGCCGCAGTCGGCAGCGCGCGCGCGCATCGCCTCCAGCGCGCCGGCCTGCGCCGCCTCGGTCGCGACGACCAGCTTGCCGCAGCGCCGGTGCCCGATGCCGCGCGCGGCGGCGTAGGCATACAGGGTCTCGCGCCCGGCGACACACAGCCGCGCCTTGAGCGACCCCGGCGCATCGTACAGCCCGGCGTGGATCACCTCGCTGCTGCGCGCGCTCGTTCCCTGCCCGAAGGCCTCCAGCGCCTCCAGCAGCAGCACCTCGCGCCCGGCACGCGCCAGCGCGCGCGCCGTGGCCAGCCCGACGACGCCGGCGCCGACGATGACGGTGTCGACCTGGTCCATGCGGGCTGCCGCGTGCCGTTCGCGGCGTCTAGCGAGGCGAAGGTGGGGACGGCGGCGCCGCATCCGGCGCCGCCGGCGGATCCGACGCCTCCAGCGCCGCGGCGACGAAGCGCTGCACGCTCGGCGGCTCGCTGCCGCGGTGCAGCGCGAAGCGGCGCGCGCGCAAGCCCTGGTCGGCCGCGGTGAAGCGCTCGTGCCGGCGCAGGTGCTCGACCCAGTTCTCGTCGACGAAATACTCGAGGTAGCGCCCGGGCCGCGTCGCATCGCGGAACAGCCCCCAGGACAGCACCCCCTGGCGCAATCGCGCGCGCCGCGTCGCGCGCATGACGCGTGCGAACTCGTCGGCGTCGGCATCGTCGACCTGGTATTCGACCGTGACCATGACGGGCCCTTCGTCCGGCCTGACGTCGAAGACCTTGCCTTCCAGCGTGCGCACCGGTTGCGGGCTGAAGTCCTCGTCCGCGCCCCAGGTGACCGAGGCGCGGCGGGTCGCGAACAGCAGCAGCACGCCGCTGAGCGCCGAGGCGACGATCGCGGCCGGCACGCTGCTCGCGCCGGCGACCTGACCCCACAGCGCCGCACCGCTGGCGGTGCCGCCCATCAGCGCCATCTGGACGATCGACATGCCGCGCGCGCGCACCCAGTTCGGCAGCGCGAACTGCGCCGACATCATCAGCGTATTGGCCGTCGAGATCCAGGCCACGCCCGCCAGCAGCATCGCCGGCAGCGCGATCCACGGCGTCGGCAGCGCGGCGACCAGCGTCGCGGTCAGCGCCAGCGCCATCGTCCCGTAGCGCACGAACTGGTCACGCCCGTAGCGCTCGCGCAGGCGCGGGAACTGCAGCGCGGCGCTGATGCCGCCGAGGCCGAGTGCCGCCATCATCAGCGTATACATGCCCGCGCCGCCGCCTTCGATGCGGCGCGCCAGCAGCGGCAGCAGCGCCAGCAGCGCGCTGGCCTGGAAGAAGAACAGGAACACGCGCAGCAGCACGATGCGCATGCGCGGCGACTGCCAGACATGCTGCACGCCGACGCGCATCGCACCGACGAAGCGCTCGCCGGGCAGCGCGCTGGCCTGCGGCTCGGCCTTCCAGCGCCAGATCAGCCAGAAGCCGACCACCGCCAGCACCGCATTGAGCGTGAAGACCGCGGCCGGGCCGCTGGCGGCCAGCAGCGCGCCGGCGACCACCGGCCCGATGACGCGCGACAGGTTGGCCGAGATCGCGCCCAGCGCCAGCGCCTCCGGCAGTTGCGGCCTGGGCACGACGTCGGGAACGATGGCGGAGAAGACCGGCCAGCGCAGTGCCAGCGCGATGCCGTTGACGAAGGTCAGCACCAGCAGCAGCTGCGGTGTCAGGCCATCGGCCAGCGCCAGCAGCGCCAGCAGAAGCGCCACCACGCTGACCCAGAGCTGGGTCGCGGCAAAGAACATCCTGCGGTCGACGATGTCGGCCATCGCGCCGCTGGCGATGCCGAGCAGGAAGACCGGCAGCGTCGACGCCGACGACACCAGTGCGACCATGCCGGCGCTGTCGGTCAGCTGCGTCATCAGCCACGCGGCCGAGACATCGTGCATCCACATCGTCAGGTTGGCCGCCAGCCACGCCAGCCACAGGCCGCGGAAGACGCGCTCGCGCAGCGGCGCGAGCGCAGGGGAACTCATGAGTCCGGCGAGGGGGTTCGGCATGGCGCGCGAAGCATACGCGCCGCGGCGCTTGGCGGTCACCGCGCGCCGCGGCGCCTGGCGGTCGCGGCGCTTGGTGGTCGCGGCGCGGCGCGCGTCGGTGGCAGCGCGTCGCCTCTCAGGCGCGCAGCGCGGCGCGCGCTCCCGGCAGCTCGGCCACCGAGTTGCCGTCGGCGACGAAGATCCGCTCGCCCGCCGCGGCGCGCACCGGATGCCCGCCGGTGAAAGCGCCGAAGGCGGGGAGCACGCCGACGCGCGCGCCGACATGGAAGCATGGCAGCCGCAGCCTGTCGTGCGCGCGGCCGGCAAGACGCACGACCGGGTGCAGGTGCCCGGCCAGTACGTAGGCGCCCTCCAGCGGCTCGGGCTCGTGGCGCAGCGCGATTCCGCCCAGCCGAAGGGCGCCGTCGACCCCCTCGACCTCCCATGCCTGCGGCAGTTCGCCGGCATGGTGGTCGTGGTTGCCGCGCACCAGCGTGATCTGCAACGCCGGCCGCAGCGCGCGCCAGCGTCGCACGGCGCCGGCGACGCTGGCATCGAGCGCCGCGCTGCGGCCTTGCGCCGCATGCATCAGGTCGCCGAGGAAGACGATGCGCGTCGCGTCGGTCGAGGCCAGCAGCGCGTCGATGCGCGCCAGCGTCTCGTCGCTGCTGCCGCGCGGCACCGGCACGCCCAGGCGGCGGAAGGCCTGCCCCTTGCCGAGATGCAGGTCGGCCGCGAGCAGCGCGCCGTGCCGCGGCAGGTAGGCCGCGCGCGCGCCGAGCAGCTGCACGCGCTCGCCGCCGAGCTCGAGCTCGATCGCGCGCCCGATGCTCACCGCGCCGCGCGGCCGCGCGTCACGGCGCCAGCCGCGCGAGCGCCAGGTCCAGGTGCTCGGTCGGCGCGCGCCGGAATCCGGATCGCGCATAGCGCTGCAGCCGGCCGACGACGAACGAGGTCAGCGCCGAGGCCAGCGCCTGCGCCTCCACCGTCGGGGTCGCCGAGCCGGCGGCGTCGGCCGCCAGGCGCAGGCTCTGGCGCAGCTGCGACTCGACGCGGTCGAAGAACTGGTTCATGCGCGCGCCGAGCCGCTCGTGCTCGAACACCAGCGCGTCGCCGACCATCACGCGCGTCATGCCGGGGTTCTTCTCGCCGAACTGCAGCACCACGGCGACGATGCGCCGCGCCTGCGCCGCGCCCGAGGCCTCGCGCTCGACGACCTGGTTGACGAGGCCGAAGACGCTGCTCTCGATGAAGTCGATCAGCCCCTCGAACATCTGCGCCTTGCTCGCGAAGTGGCGGTACAGCGCGGCCTCGCTGACCTCGAGCCGCGCCGCCAGCGCGGCGGTCGTGATGCGGTCGGCGCCGGGCTGCTCGAGCATGCCGGCCAGGGTCTGCAGGATCTGCACGCGGCGCTCGCCCGGCCGCGGGCGCTTGCGCGCCGCCGGCGCCGCCGCCGGCGCGTCCTGCGCCGCAGCCGCCTCGTCCGCGGCATGCGCCGCAGCGGCGTCGTCGACTTCCGGCAGCCACGGCGATTCGCGCTGCGCCGCCGGGGGTGCCGAGGACGCGGCCACGGGCCCGGCCGGCTGCGCCAGCGACGCCGCGAAGCCCGCGCCACCGCTGGGGGCGAGCTGCGCGCGCACCGGACCGGCGCCACCGGCGGCCGGCCCGCCGGGGGCCGGCATCGCGTCGGAAGGTTCGTGGCTCACGGGCTTGGGACTCGGTCGCGGCGGCTTGCGGAACATTCTGGCACACGCGCCGCGGCGTCCCGCCGCCACGCCGCCGCAGCGGCGCGCCGGGGGCGCTCCGCCCCTGCGGCGCGGCGTCAGCGCGCGCCGCGCCTCAGCGCAGCCAGCGTGCGCACGCGGCGGTCGACGTAGGCCGGCCGGCGATGCGTGCGCGTCGCCGCCGCCACACCCCATCCGGCCGCGCGCGTCCAGCGCTGCATCCACGCGGTGCGCATGCCGAGCTGGCGCGCGGCCTTCTGGTGCGCCAGCGTATCCTCGACCAGGGTGCAGCGCGGCGCCGGCACGCGCAGCCGCGCCAGCAGCCGGCGCAACATGCGCCGGTCGGGCTTGGGCCGCCAGTGGCCGAACATGCGCATGTCCTCGATCGTGACGACGGCGTGGAACCAGTGGCCGATGCCGAGCGCGCCGAGCACGCGCGCGGTGTAGTCGGCCGGCGCGTTCGTCAGCAGCACGCGCCGGCCGCCCAGCCGCGCCAGCGCCGCGAAGTCGTGCCGGTGGCCGTGCACGCGCGACTCCAGCCCAGGCAGCCGGTGCGTCGCGTGCAGGAAATGCGGCGCCTGCACCGCGTGGTGCCGTACCAGCCCGAGCAGCGTCGCACCGTAGCGCAGCCAGTACTGCCGGCGCAGCGCGTCGGCCTCGTCCTCGGCCAGGCCGAGCTGCTCGACGATATACGCCGTCATGCCGGCGTTGACCTCGGCGAAGGCCGACGCCGACGCGTTGTGCAGCGTGTTGTCGAGGTCGAACAGCCACACCCGCGCCGCCGCGGCCGGCGCGCCGTCGTCGCCGCGCGCGCGCTGCGAGGCGCGCAGCGCGCGCCGCCGCTTCGGCGCGGCCAGCGTCACGATGCGCCGCCCGTCTCGCGCGCGGGTTGCCTGGCCGGATCGCGCCGCGGCACGACAGTCGTCCTCAGTGCGACCGGATCATCGTCCCGTAGGCCTGGTCGGTCAGGATCTCGAGCAGCATCGCGTGCGGCACGCGGCCGTCGACGATGTGCACCGCGTGCACCCCGCTCTTGGCGGCGTCGATCGCGCCGGCGATCTTCGGCAGCATGCCGCCGCTGATCGTGCCGTCGGCGACCAGCGCGTCGATCTCGCGCGCGCTCAGCTCGGTGATCAGCTCGCCGGCCTTGTCGAGCACGCCGCGGATATTGGTCAGCAGGATCAGCTTCTCGGCCGCGAGCACGGTGGCGAGCTTGCTGGCCACCAGGTCGGCGTTGATGTTGTAGCTCTCGCCATGCTCGCCGAAGCCGATCGGGCTGATGACCGGGATGAAGCGGTCGTCCTGCAGCGCCTTGACCACGCCGGGGTCGATCGCGGTGATCTCGCCGACCTGGCCGACGTCGTGGCGCACGCTGGGGTCGTCCTTGTCGACGAGTTCGAGCTTGCGCGCGCGGATCAGACCGCCGTCGCGCCCGGTCAGCCCGACCGCACGCCCGCCGGCGGCGTTGATCAGGCCGACGATGTCCTGCTGCACCTGGCCGGCGAGCACCCACTCGACGACCTCCATCGTCTCTTCGTCGGTCACGCGCATGCCCTGCACGAAGGTCCCCTTCTTGCCGACTCGTGCCAGCGCCTCGTCGATCTGCGGCCCGCCGCCGTGGACGACGATCGGGTTCATGCCGACGAGCTTGAGCAGCACGACGTCCTCGGCGAAGTCCTGCTGCAGCGCCGGGTCGGTCATCGCATTGCCGCCGTACTTGATGACCAGCGTCTTGCCGTGGAAGCGGCGGATGTAGGGCAGCGCCTGCGCCAGGATCTCGGCCTGGTCGCGCGGCGTGATGTGGTCCAGCGTGTGCTCGTGCGTCGTCGTCATGGCGTGCTCGATACGGACCGGCGGATTGTAGGGAGCGCGCCGCGTAAGCAGCGGTGACGCCGTCACAACTCGCCGCCAGCGCGCGTCGCGTGACGGATGCCCGCGCGCGCCGGCGCATGCGCTGGCGCCGCGCGTGACTTCTGCACGCGGGCCGCGGCCGCCACCTGCCGATCGCGCACGCGCGACCCCGGGACCCGCCGCGCCGCGGATGCCGTGCGCCGGGTAACGCCTGCTTGCGTCCGCGATCGCGCCGACTGCCTAGATTGGCCCCCGGATCGCCGCCTCCACACGGCCCGCAGCAAACCCTCTTCGACCGGAGCCCCCATGCCGAAGCTTTTCCGTCTCCCCGCCCTGCGCCTCGTCGCCCTCGCCGCCGCAGCCGTGCTCGCGCTGCCCGCGCTGGCGCAGACCGCGCCGCCGGCCAAGCCGGCCTTTCCCAGCCTCGAACTGCCGCAGGCCAAGTCCGACGGCCTGCGCGCGATCCAGCTGCTCGGCGACCGCCTGCCCGAGGTCGCCGCCTGGTACGGCCGCACGCCGGACCAGTTCCGCGCGCTGCTGCTGCAGGACCGCCGGCTCAAGCTCGACCGCCGCGGCCGCCTGTTCGTCGAGGAGTTGCTCGACCAGCCGCTGCCGGCGGACACCGCGCCGCAGACCGCCGATGCCGTGCTCGACGGCACGCTCGCGCCGCTGGACCAGACCTTCTTGCTGCACAGCAGGCCGGGCGCCAGGCGCACGGTCTACCTCAACTTCCAGGGCGCGCAGCTCAGCGGCACGGCATGGAACGGCAGCGGCGGCACGCTCACCGCGCCGCCGTTCGACACCGATGGCGTGCCGTACAGCTTCTCGACCGCCGAGCTGCAACGCATCCAGTACATCTGGCAGCGCGTGGCCGAGGACTACGCGCCGTTCGACGTGAACGTCACGACCGAGGCGCCGCCGGCCGACGCGATCACGCGCAGCGGCAGCAGCGACGACCGCTTCGGCACCGTCGTCCTGGTCACCAAGAAGGCCGGGATCTACGACTGCAGCTGCGGGGGCGTGGCCTACATCGGCGTGTTCGACGAGTCGAGCGACTACTACAAGCCCGCGCTGGTCTTCTACGACGCGCTCGGCAGCGGCAACGAGAAGTATGTCGCCGAGGCGATCTCGCACGAGTCCGGCCACAACGGCGGCCTGCTGCACGACGGTTACAGCGGCGGCACCTACTACGGCGGCCACGGCAGCGGCGCGACCGGCTGGGCGCCGGTCATGGGCACCGGCTACAACAAGTCGCTCGTCCAGTGGAGCAAGGGCGAGTACGCGACCGCGAACAACGTCCAGGACGACTACACGGTGATGGCGTCCAACGGGCTGCCGGTGCGCGCCGACGACCATGGCGGCAGCGCGGCGGCGGCCACCGTGCTCGCCGGAACCGAGTCCGGCGGACTGCTGTCGCTGGCGGCGCAGGGCGTGATCGAGCGACCGGGCGACGTCGACCTGTTCGCCTTCAGCGCCGGCGCCGGCAGCGCGAGCTTCGCCGCCGGGCCGGCGGCTCGCTCGCCGAACCTGGACCTGCAGATCGAACTGCGCAATGCCGCCGGCCAGGTGCTGGCGAGCGCCAATCCGGCCGACGCGCTGACGGCGTCGCTGAACGTGACGCTGCCGGCGGCGGGCACCTACTACCTGGCGGTGCGCGGCACCGGCAAGGGCGACCCCAAGGTGGACGGCTACTCCGACTACGGCAGCACCGGGCTGTACGCGGTCGCGGGCCAGGTCGGCGCGGCGGCCGGCCAGCCGCCGCAGGCGTCGATCGCGGTCAGTTCGACGCGCGGCACGACGCCGCTGACGGTCGGCTTCGACGGCAGCGCATCGACCGATGCCGACGGCCGCATCGTGGCCTGGGAGTGGACCCTCGGTGACGGTGCCAGCGCCAGCGGCGCGACCGCGAGCCACACCTACACCGGCAGCGGCAGCTTCAGCGCGCAACTGCGCGTGACCGACGACAGCGGGCTGTCGGCCACGAAGAGCACGACGATCACGGTCGACCCGGTGGCCGCCCTGATGCCGATGCGGGTGGCCGATATCGGGCTGACGCTGCAGGTGGCGAAGAACGGCCGTGCAACCGTCGATGCGAGCGTGAAGCTGCTCGACGGCGACGGCCGCGCCGTGGCCGGGGCGACGGTCGCCGGCAGCTGGTCCGGGCTCGTCAGCGGCAGCGCCAGCGCGACCACCGGCAGCAATGGTGTGGCCACGCTGCGCTCGCCGCAGATCCGCAGCAAGTCCGGCACCGTGAGCTTCACCGTCACCGGCGTCGCGCTGGACGGCTACACCTACCGCGCCGAGCTCAACGCCGAGACCTCGGACTCGATTTCGCGCTGAGCGGCCCCGCCGTCGAAAGAGCGGGAGAAGCGGGAGAAGCGGGCGCGGTTGGCGCCCGCTTCGCTTTCGCCTGGCTGCCTTCGATCCCGAGCTTCGGGACGCGCGCCGGGCGCGCCAGTTGCTTCGGGTCGAGGCGCGTGAAGAGGGTGAGCCTTGGATCGCGGCCGCGGGCGCGATCCCTGGCCCGCCCGGCGCTCAGAGCACGACGTCGGTGCCCGCGTGGCGCGCCACCAGCGCCAGCAGCTCGTCCTCGGCGTAGGGCTTGCCGAGGTAATGCTCGACGCCGAGCGAGGCCGCGAGGTCGCGGTGCTTCTGCGCGATGCGCGAGGTGATCATGATCACCGGCAGCGCGGCCAGCCGATCGTCGGCGCGCAGGTTGCGCACGAGGTCGAAGCCGTCCATGCGCGGCATCTCGATATCGGTCAGCAGCACCGCCGGGCGCTCGCCGGCGAGCTTGTCCAGCGCATCCAGCCCGTCCTTGGCGAGCACGACGCGGTAGCCCTCGCGCTGCAGCAGTCTTTGCGTGACGCGGCGCACCGTCAGCGAGTCGTCGACGACCAGCACCAGCGGCGCCGGCGCCGGCGACGCCGCCGCGGCGACCGGTGGCAGCGACGCGCCGGCCACGCCATGCGCGATCGGGCCCGGCTGCGCCGCCGTGTCGCCGGCCGCCACCAGCCCCATGCGCCGGCGCGCATCGTCGCCCCAGACCGCGGCCAGCGCGACCGGGTTGTAGATCGTCGCCACCCGCCCCGACGGCAGCAGCGTGACCCCGGCCAGGCCGGGCAGCCGCGCCAGCTGCGCGCCCAGCTTCTTGACCACCACTTCCTGCTGCCCGACGACCTCGTCGACGTGCACCGCGACGCGCTGCGCCGCGCTGCGCACGACGACGACGAGGTGGCTGCGCCGGCCGGTCTGCGCGCGGCCGTCGTCCTGCAGCAGCGCGCCGAGCCAGAAGAACGGCATCGGCGCCGCGCCGTCGGCCCAGGTCCCGCTGGCGTAGGCGGCCTCGATCTGCGCCGGCGTGGCGCGCCGCACCACCTCGACCAGCGTCGACGGCAGCGCGACCTGCGAGCTGCCGAAGCGCAGCATCACGACCTGCGTGACCGCGGTCGTCAGCGGCAGCAGCAGCCTGAACGCGGTGCCGCGGCCAGGCTCGCTGCGCGTCAGGATGCGCCCGCCCATCGCCTGCACCTCGGCGCGCACGACATCCATGCCGATGCCGCGCCCGGCCAGGCCGCTGACCGCCTCGGCGGTGCTGAAGCCGGGCTCGAAGATCATCGAGCTCAGCGTCTCGTCGTCGGCCCGGGCGTCGGCGGCGAGCAGGCCACGCTCGACCGCGCGCGCGCGGATGCGCGCCAGGTCCAGCCCGGCGCCGTCGTCGCGCAGCTCGACCGCGACCTCGTTGCCCTCCTGCACCACGGTGACCGTGATGCTGCCGGTCTCGGGCTTGCCGGCCGCGCGCCGCGCCGCGGCCGGCTCGATGCCATGCGCGACCGCATTGCGCAGCAGGTGCTCGAACGGGCCGACCATGCGCTCCAGCACGCCGCGGTCGATCTCGATGCCGCCGCCGACGAGCTCCAGCCGCGCCGCCTTGCCGGCCTCGGCGGCGGCCAGCCGCACGACGCGGACCAGGCGCTCGGCCAGGCTCTCGAACTCGACCATCCGTGTGCGCAGCAGGTCGTCCTGCAGCGCGCGCGTCAGCCGCGCCTGCGCTGCCAGCTCGTCCTCGGACGACTGCAGCGTGCGCTGCAGCGTGCGCTGCACGGTGGCGACGTCGGCCACCGACTCGGCCATCATCCGCGTGAGCTCCTGGAAGCGCGTGAAGCGGTCCAGCTCGAGCGGGTCGAAGGCCTCGGCCGCAGCCTTGGCCGCCTCCAGCCGCGACGCCATCTGCGTCTCGCCCTGCAGTTCCAGGTCGCGCAGCTGGCGGCGCAGCCGCTCCAGGTTGTCGGTCAGGTCCTGCAGCGAGGCCTGCAGCGCGCGCGCGTCGGCCTCCAGCCGCGCGCGCGTGATGCTGACCTCGCCGGCCTCCGAGACAAGCCGGTCGAGCAGCGCCGCGCGCACGCGAACGCTCGCCGCAGCCGCGGGCGCGGCCGCTGTCTCGGGGGCGGTCTGCGGCGCCGACGACGCGCCGTCCTCGACCAGGAAGCGCGACCAGTCGATCGCCGGGCCGGACGCGGCGGCGATCCGCAACCCGGGCGCCGGCGACGCAGCCGCGGCCGCGCCGGGTGTCGACCCCGGGGGCGTCGACGCCGCGTCGTGCGGCGGCGTCACGACGTCGCTGTCAGCCTGCACCAAGCGGGTCCCGGCCGCGCGCTCCAACGCCGCGACGGCGTCGTCGGCGATCGCGCCGTCGCGCGCGGCGTCGGCGTCGGCGTCGGCATCGGCGTGTGTGTCGGCAGCGGCGGCAGCGGCAGCGTGCAGCGGCGCGGCGACGGCTTCGGTCGGCGTTGCGGCCGGGCCGGCGGCGCGCGGCCGCAGCCGCAGCCGCTCGAAATCGCTGGCCATGCCATCGGCGCGCGCCAGCAGCCGCTCGATCGCCGCCGCCGGCGCATCGTCGGATGCCGCCAGGCGCTCGATCCCCGACTCGAGCTGGTGCGCGACCTCGCCCAGCCGCATCGCGCCGGCCAGCCGCGCGCCGCCCTTGAAGGTGTGCAGCGTGCGCATCGCCGCCGCCGCGGCGCCGCGGTCGGCCGGATGGCGCAGCCAGTCGGCCAGCCGCGCGTGCAGCTGCGGCAGCAGCTCCTCGGCCTCCTCCTCGAAGATCGGGAACAGTTCGGCGTCGACCGAGAGGTCCGCCGCGTCGTCGATCGAGCCGTCCGCCGCGTCGTCGATCGCTTCGTCGGCAGCGTCCGCCGCGCCGCCGGCCTCGGCGCGATCGCCGGGCCCGACGCCGGGCATCAGCGCGGGCATCGCGGGCGCTTCGGCAAACGCGGCGGCCTCGGCCGCATAGGTGTCGACGATCGCGTCCACCGGCATCGGCCAGCGCTCGTGCCCGTGCAGCCGCGCGACCAGCTCGCCCGCGGCCTGCTTGAGGAAGCCGGCGGCGAACTGGTGCAGCAGGCGCCGGATCTCGTCGGCGGCGTCGACGAACAGCCGCGCCTCGTCGCCGCGCGCACGGCCGACGGCATGGCTGCGCATCAGCGCGTGCTCGAGCTGGCGCGCCAGCGCCGACAGCTCGGCATGTCCGACGGTGGCCGAGTTGCCGGCCAGCGAATGCGCCATCGCGATCGCGGTCTCGCCGACCGCGCGCGCGGGCTCGAGCGCCCACTCGGCGAGCTCGATGCCGAGGCGGCGCGACTGCTCGTCCGCCTCGGCCAGGAAGATGTTGAACAGCGGGATCGGGATGCGCAGCGCCCCGATGCACCTGACCTCGTCGTCGGTCTCGTCGCCGCCGGCGGCGGCCGATTCGACCCCCGCCGCCGCCACGTCGACCTGCGCAACCTCGTCGGCCATGGGAGGATGCGCAGCGGCCGCTTCGGCCCCGGCATGATCGATGTCGGGCCAGGCCTGATCGTCCCAGCCGGCCAGCGCGGCCGCGCCCGACGGCGTCAGGTCCCGGGGCAGTTCGGCGGCCGTCGGTTCGGCCGGCAACAGCTCGGCCGGCAACAGCTCGGTAGCGAGCAGCTCGGCTTCGGGCAGCTCGGCTTCGGGCAGCTCGCCCTCGAGTCGCTCCGCCAGGGCGAACTCGCCCAGGGGCAGCTCGGCCTCCGGCAGCTCGGCCTCCGGCAGCTCGGCTTCCGGCAGCTCGGCCACGGGCAGCTCGGGCACGGGCAGCTCGGGCAGGCCGAACCCGGAGAGCGGGAATTCGTCCGCGATCGGCTCGTCACCACGCGGCACGGCGAGCTCGGCCCCCTCGTCCGCGGCGGCGGCAGCGCCGGGCTGCCATGCCTCGACACCCGGTTCGGCCGCACTCAGCTCGGCCTCGACCGCGTCGGCCCGGCCCGCCGCGGCCTCGAAGACCGGTACGTCGATCCGGATGTCCGGCCACCGCGTCGACTCGGCAGCCTCCGGCAGCGGCTCGGCGGCGGGCGGCGCCTCGTCGCCCAGCCGCAGCACCAGCTCGGCGGCGTCGGACTGCTCCGCATCGCTGTTGGACGGCTCGCCCAGCCCGGCCAGCAGGCCAGCGCGGAGATCGATCGCGTCGGCGCTTCCCTCCTCGGGCGCGACCACCGCGGGCAGCTCCTCGGCATCGAGCGCGGCCAGGTCGAGCTCGATGCCCAGGCGGCCGAGATCGAGCGGGATCGCGCCCGATGGCGGCGGCACGGCAATCTCGTCGTCTTCTGCGGCGGCCACCGACGACGCTTCGTGCATCGGTGGCAGGTCGAGCGGCAGCGCCGGCGGCGGCAGCGTCAGGTCGAGGTCGGCCGCGCTGGGCAGTCCCGGCAGCATGGTGGCCAGCGACGGCAGGTCCGCCGTCCGCGCATGGCCCTGCGCAACCTCGACGGGCTCGGGCGCTGTGGCCGGCTCGTCGGGCGCGACGGATTCGACAGGCTCGAGGAACGCGTCCGACTCGACCGTCTCGGCGCGCGCGGCGAACAAGTCCGACTCGGCGGGCTCGATGAAATCGACGACCTCGACCGGCTCGGTGGTCGCGCCGGCCTCGACGAGCGGAAACGGCTCGCCCAGGTCGATTGCCGCGAAGGACGGCAGCGCGACAAGGCCGTGCTCCGCCTCGGATCCCGCCTCGCATCCCGCCTCGGCGATGGGCTCGGGGGCCGCAGGCACGGGTTCGAGCTCGCGTGCCGCCGCAGCTTCGGCCGCGGCGTCCGTGAGCCCGGCTGTGGCGGCGGCTTCCGGCTCGGCCGCCGGCACGGCCGGCGCCACCGGCGCTGGCCGCAGCGACGAAACCGGCCGATCGGCGGCACGCCCGTCGCGAAGCGCATCGGCGGCGGCGGCCAGCCCTAGGCTGGCCGCCGGGCGCGGCTGGCCGGCGGCGATCGCATCGATCCACTCGGCGAGTCGCTGCAAGGCCTCGCCGGTAAACGCGGCGAGCTCACCGTCCATGCGTGCGACACCCGCCAGGCGCGCGTTGTACAGGCGCTCGCAGGCCCACGCGACATCGCCGAACTCGGCCAACCCGACCATGCGCGAGCTGCCCTTGAGCGTGTGGAACGCACGCCGCACCGTCGTCAGCTCGGCGACCTCGTCGGGCGCCTCGGCCAGCGCCGCCAGCGAGTCGCGCGCGCCGGCGATGACCTCGCGCGCCTCCTCGAGGAAGACCTCGCGCATCTCGGCGTCTTCGTCGGACAGGTCGGGCACGGCGGCCGCGCCGGGCAGTGCCACGGCGGCAGCTGGCATGGCCGCTGCGGCTGCGCCCGCTCCGGCCTGCGGCACCGTGCCGCCGAAGGACGGCGAGGCGGCCGCCGCGATGCCGCCGGACTCGGCGCGCACCGCCGCCGCGGCCGCAGCGGCTGCGGCCTCGGCCGCCGCCACGCGTGCGGCGGCCTGCGACGGTGCGGCGTCCAGCGCGACGCGCGGCGGCATCGGCGCGGCCGCGCCGGCGTCGCCCGGGCCGCGGGCGACGCTGGACAGCAGCCGGCCGCTGGTCTCGTCGAAGCGGAACAAGGCCTTGGCCGCGTGCGGCTGCACGCCGAGCATGTCGATCAGGAATCCCAGCGCGCCCAGGTTGTCGGCCAGGCGACGGCAAGAGGCGTCGACCGCGCCGGCATCGGCAGCGCCGCCGCGCAGCAGCCGATCGACCTCGTCGCGCATCGCGACGACGGCATGCGCCGCCTCGTCCAGGCCGAGCACCGACAGCACGCCGCGCATCGAGGTCAGCGCGGTCGGCACCGGCATCAGCAGCGTGGCCTGCGACGGGTCGCGGAAGAAGGCGTCGATCTGCTTCTCGGCCTCGGCCATCGACGCGCGCAGCTCCTGCACCACGCTGCCCATGGTCTGGCGGTCCGAGACGCGCCGGTACAGCTGCTCCATCCAGGGCTCGAGCGCCGGCGGCGCGGCGCCGCCGGCGACCGCCTTCACGCGCGCGGCCAGGCGCCGCACGCGGTCGGGCAAGGCCGGCGCGTCGAGCTCGCCGTCGTCGAGCACGGCGTCGAGATAGAGCATGCTGGTGGCGACTTCCATCGCCAGCGCCGCGGCAGGCGCCTCGCCCGGCGCCACGCGCCCGGCGGCGGCCTGCAGCGCACGCGCCAGCACGTCGCCGTCCGGGAACAGCTGCTGCACCGACTCGGCCAGCAGCGCCATCGACTCGGCGACACCCGGCCCCGCCACGGCCTCACCACCGGCGGCGGCCGACCAGGCCTCCTTGGCGGTCGCGACGCGCTTGCGCGCCTGCGCGAGGCGCGCCGGGTCGATGGCACCGAGCCGGGGGTGCTCGTAGTCGGCGCGCACCTCGTCGTCGGGCGGCCAGGCGCGCTGCAGCGCGGCCAGGCGCGGCGTCGCCGCGGCCCGCTCCGGCAGCCGCGCGCGCAGGCCGAAGAACAGCAGCTCGCGCGCCAGCCGGTCCGGCCACTCGGGCTGGCCACGGCCGGCCGCGCGCAGCAGCGCGTGCAGCCGCGACGCGATGCGCTTGACGTGGACGTCGGGCGCGATCAGCCCGACGGCCAGGCCCTCGTACAGCGCGGCGGCGAGCTGCCACAGCGTGCGCGCCTGGCCCTGCGCGCCGGCGGCCAGGCCGGCGCACAGCGCGCCGATGCGCGCGTGGACCTCGGGTGTCGGCTGGCGCATGGCGGCCAGCACGAGCGGCTCCATCTCGGCGCGCGCGGCGTCGTCGGGCTGGCGCGCCTGCGCGTCGGGGTCGGGCTCCAGCGCCTGCCAGCGCCAGTCGCGGCTCCACAGCTCGCATGGGTGAACGCGTTCGACGCCGGCCAGCGCCTGCACGGCGGCATATTGCGGGAACATCGCCAACGCGCCGACGCCCTTGCCGGCGACGCGGCGCGCGACATAGTCCAGCACCGCGAAGGCAGCGCGCTCGATCGCCTCGACCGCCGCAGGCGCCTCGCCGCGCGGGCGCGCGGCGAGGCGCTGCAGCGCGGCCTCGGCGGCACGCAGCACCTCGGCGGCGGCCGGTTGGCCGACGAGCTCGAGCGCGCCGACCGCCTGGTGCAGCGGCGCGCGCGCGCCGCGCAGCAGCGCCGGGTCGACGGCGTCGACGTCGGAGGCGACGCGCTGCGCCGACTCCCTGAGCCAGCGCCGCAGCGCCTTGACGCACTGCTCGAGGCTGCGCCGCAGCTCGCCCTCGACCCAGGCCAGGGTGCTGAGGTCGTCGCTGCAGGCGGCGGTGGCGGCGGGCTGGCCAGGGTGGCGGACCTCCGGCGCGGCCGGCGTGACGGGGTCGGCGAGGCTGGTCGGCATCGCGGGCTCGGCGCGCGGCGCGTCAGCGGACCTTGAAGCGCGCCACCGACTGGCGCAGCTCCTCGGCGATGCGTGACAGCTCGCGCACCATCTGCGCGGTCGATCGCGTGCCTTCGCCGGTCTGCTCGGTGACGGCGAAGATGTGCTGGATATTCTCGGCCACGACATTCGCCTCGGCGGCCTCGCTCGACGACTGCTCGGAGATGCTGGCGATCAGCGTCGAGAGGTCGCGCGTGACGCGGTCGATGTCGGCCAGCGCCGCGCCGGCGCCGTCGGACAGCCGCGCGCCCTCGACCACGCCCTGCGTGCTGCGCTCCATCGCCGCCACCGCATCCTGGGTGTCGGTCTGGATCGTGCGCACGATGGCGGCGATCTGGCGCGTCGCGTCGGCCGAGCGCTCGGCCAGCCGCTGCACCTCCTCGGCGACGACCGAGAAGCCGCGCCCGGCCTCGCCGGCGCTGGCGGCCTGGATCGCGGCGTTCAGCGCCAGCACATTGGTCTGCTCGGTGATGTCGCTGATCATCTCGGTGATCTCGCCGATCTCCTGGCTGCTCTCGCCCAGGCGCTTGATGCGCTTGGAGGTCTCCTGGATCTGGTCGCGGATCGCGTTCATGCCGCCGATCGTGTCCTGCACCGCCTGCAGGCCGGTCTCGGCCGCGCGCAGCGACTGGTGCGCGACCTGCACCGTGCGCTGCGCCTGCCCCGAGACCTCGTTGATGCGCCCGGCCATCTGCAGCACCGCCTCGCCGGTCTCGCGGATCTCGCGCAGCTGCTCGGTCGACGCCGCGAGCAGCTCGGTCGAGGTCTGCTCGACCTGCTGCGTGGTGTCGGTCACGCGCGCCACCGTATGCTGGACCGACGACACCAGCGTGCGCAGTTCCTCGACCGTGTAGTTGACCGAGTCGGCGATCGCGCCGGTGATGTCCTCGGTCACGGTCGCCTGCTGCGTCAGGTCGCCCTCGGCGACCGTCTGCAGCTCGTTCATCAGGCGCAGGATCGCCGCCTGGTTGGCATCGTTGACACGCTTGGCCTCCTGCTCCTGGCGCTCGGCCTCCTGCCGCAGCGCCTCGGCCGCGCGCGCACGCGCGGTCTGGTCGAGCACGAAGACGCGCAGCAGCGCGCCGCCGCCGACCAGCATCGCCAGCAGCGCCGCCGCCGCGCCCGCCAGATGCGGCCAGCCCAGCCCGGCGACGCCGGTGGACCGCGCCGAGGCGCCGGCGTCGATCGTCCACAATGCCCACAGCGTTACCGCGACGAGCCCCGCCAGCCCGACCAGGAAGACCCCCGCCAGCAGCCGCTGCTGGCGCGCGACCGCGAGCCCGCCGATCAGCGGCAGCGCGCTGGCTGCCTGCGGCGCGGGGGCGTCGCCGCCGGCCATCATCTGCGACAGCGCACCCTCGCTCATCATCGAGCTGTCGGCGATCGTGCTCGGCATGACGCTGGCGACCGAGCCGCTGGACGGGTCCAGCCGCAACGTGCGCGACATCGGGCCCGCGGGCTCCGACATCTCGAAGGGCATCGGCGGCTCGGAGTCGAGGCGGCCGGCGGCGGGCCGTTGGCCCTTGATCCTGTCCAGTACGTTCATCGGGGTCCTCGTCGGGGAACGCGCCGCGGCGGTCAGTTTGCGATGCCGAGAAACTGCGCGTTCGTCGCCAGCGCGCTGAGGTCGATCTCCTGCCAGCTGCGACCGCCGGCGTCGCGCCAGCACGCCCCGGCAAAGGCGGGGCGCGGCGCCGCCGGCTCCGGCAGCGCCTGCATCGAGCCCGGGCTGCGCAGCCCGGCCAGCCGGTCGACGAGCACCGCCGCATGGCTGCCGTGCACGGGGTTGAACGCGATCACGCGCGAAGTCTCGGGCACGCCATCGGCAGCCAGCGGCGCACGCAGGCCGAGGAAGCCGGCGAGATCGACCACTCCGTGCAGCCGCCCGCGCAGGTTGGCGACGCCGAGAAACCAGCGCCGCGTGTGCGGCACCGGCTGCATCGCAGGCGGGGCCACGATCTCGCCCGCACTGGCGAGCGGAAACAGCAGCCCCTGTCCGGCGCACTCGACCGCCAGCCAGCCCGCGGCCTGCGCCTGCGCGGGCGCGGCCCGCAGCCGCTCGGCCAGCCTGGCCTGCAGGGCACGCAGCGCTTCGCGTCGGGCCATCGTGCTTCCCCGCGTCCGCTTCAGGCGTGGTCGAAGGCGCGGATCTTGGCCAGCAGCTGCTCGGCGTCGACCGGCTTGACGACATAGTCGCGCGCACCCTGGCGCAGGCCCCAGACCTTGTCGGTCTCCTGGCCCTTGCTGCTGCACATGATCACGGGCACCTCGGCCCAGCGCGGGTCGCGCGTGATCGTTCGCGTGAGCTGGAATCCGTTCGCCCCCGGCATCACGACGTCCATCAGGATCAGGTCCGGCGTCTCCTCGGCGAGACGGCGCATCGCCTCGTCGCCGTTCTCGGCCGTGCGCACGCTGTAGCCGCTGCGGCGCAGCAGGTCCTTGAGGTGGTACAGCTCGGTCTTCGAGTCGTCGACGACCAGGATCTTGTGGATGGGCATGGTCTGGGTCCCGGCGCTCAGAGGGCGACGCGGCGGAAGGCGTCCACGGCGCGCAGCAGCTGGTCCTTGGTGAAGGGCTTGGTCAGGTACTCCTCGGAGCCGACCATGCGCCCGCGCGCCTTGTCGAACAGCCCGTCCTTGGACGACAGCATGATCACCGGCACGCTCGTGAAGCGCGGGTTGCGCTTGATGATGGCGCAGGTCTGGTAGCCGTCCAGGCGCGGCATCAGGATGTCGCAGAAGATCAGGTCGGGCGCGTGGTCGCTGACCTTGGCCAGGGCATCGAAGCCATCCTCGGCCAGCAGCACCTCGTGCCCGCCCTGGCGCAGGAAGATCTCGGCGCTGCGGCGGATCGTGTTGCTGTCGTCGATCACCAGCACGCGCGCGCCGGCGGCCACTGGCGCCTCATCGGCCAGGCTCGGCAGTCGATTGGCGGCAGACTCCACGCGGGCCCTCCTGCTGGATCGTCGGCGATGCGTCCGGGCACGCCCACGGCATGCCCGCGCCGCAGTGTCAGTGCCGCCGCGCGCGGGCGATGCGGCGAGAAGCGGCGCCAATGGCCGCGAAACCCGTGGATCGCGGCCGCGCCGGGCCGCCGTGCGCCAGCGGGATCACAGCTGGACCATCTCGAAGTCCTCCTTGCGCGCGCCGCATTCGGGACAGGTCCAGTTCATCGGCACGTCCTCCCAGCGTGTGCCGGGGGCGATGCCATGCTCGGGGTCCCCCGCTGCCTCGTCGTACAGCCAGCCGCAGATCAGGCACATCCAGGTACGGGGTTCGCTCACGGCTGCAGGACGGGTCACTACAATGGGGCTTCATTGTAGCGATGCACCCATGGCGAAACCCGAGGAATTCTCGGCACCTACGCGACGATCCTCGAGTGGTGCTGTAACTGTTTGCGAGACCCGGCACGGGCCCGCCGCGGCTGCCGCAGCGCCCTGCGCGGCACGCGCGCCGGCCGCGCCGGCGCCCCTGCCGCGTACCGAGGACCGACCGTGAACGCCGAAGCTGCCCCGGGCCCCGACGACGCCGAACTCGCGCTCGAGGAGCCGCCACCGCCGGCCTGCGTGCTCGTCTTCAACGCCAGCGACCCGAGCGGCGCCGGCGGGCTGGCGGGCGATGTCGCCACGATCGCGGCGATGGGCGCGCATGCGCTGCCGGTGGTGGCGACGATCGTCATGCGCGATACGGCCGAGATCTTCGACCAGCATACGCTGGACGCCGACGCGGTCGTCGAGCAGGCGCGCTCGATCCTGGAGGACGTCACCGTCTCGGGCTGGAAGGTCGGCTTCCTCGGCGACGCCGAGACCGTCGGCGCGGTCGCCGAGGTGCTGTCGGACTACGCCGACATCCCGCTCGTGGCCTACATGCCCGGCCTGGCCTGGCTCGACGAGGACAAGCTGCAGCCCTACCTGGAAGCCTTCCGCGAGCTGATCCTGCCGGCCACCGAGGTCCTGGTCGGCAACCACCAGACGCTGCAGGACTTCCTGCTGCCGGACTGGGACAGCGAGCGCCCGGCGTCGCCGCGCGAGCTCGCGGTGGCGGCGGCCGAGCATGGCACGCGCTACGTGCTCGCCACCGGCATCGCGCTGGCGTCCAAGGGCACCGAGCAGTGGATCGACAACGTCCTGGCCTCGCCGCAGGGGGCGATCACGGGCGAGAAGTTCGAGCGCTTCGACACCGCCTTCGTCGGCAGCGGCGACACGCTGGCGGCGTCGCTGGCGGCGCTGCTGGCGTCGGGCAGCGAGCTGCAGGCCGCGGTCGGCGAGGCGCTGACCTTCCTCGACCAGAGCCTGGACGCGGGATTCCGCCCCGGCATGGGGCATGTCGTCCCGGACCGCTTCTTCTGGGCCCAACCGCCGGCCGAGGACGGCGAGGGCGAGGCCGCCGGCGAGCCGCCGGACGAGGAGCCGCCGCCGGCCGCGCCGGACAAGAACCGCGGAGCGCCGCGCCGTGTCCACTGAACGGCGCAGCAGCAACGCCGGCGCGTTCGAGCGCGCGCAGGCGGTGATCCCGGGCGGCGTCAACTCGCCGGTGCGCGCCTTCCGCGCCGTCGGCGGCACGCCGCGCTTCATCCGCCGCGCCCAGGGCGCCTACCTGTGGGACGTCGAGGGCCGGCGCTATATCGACTACATCGGCTCCTGGGGGCCGATGATCCTCGGCCACGGCCACCCCGCGGTGCTCGACGCGGTCACGCGCGCGGCGCGCGAGGGACTGAGCTTCGGTGCCCCGACCGAGGCCGAAGCGGAGCTGGCGGAGGCGCTGATCGATCTCGTGCCGGCGGTCGAGCAGGTGCGCCTCGTCTCCAGCGGCACCGAGGCCGCGATGAGCGCGATCCGGCTGGCGCGCGGCGCCACCGGGCGCAGCCTGATCGTCAAGTTCGAGGGCTGCTACCACGGCCACGCGGATGCGCTGCTGGTCAAGGCCGGATCGGGGCTGGCGACCTTCGGCCACCCGACCAGCGCCGGCGTCCCGCCCGAGGTCGTGCAGCACACCCTGGTGCTGCCGTACAACGACCTGGCGCTGCTCGAGCAGGCCTTCGCCGGGCGCGGGCGCGAGATCGCCTGCGTGATGATCGAGCCGATCGCCGGCAACATGAACTTCGTCCGCGCCAGCGTGCCGTTCATGACGCGGCTGCGCCAGCTGTGCTCGGCGCACGGCGCGCTGCTCGTCTTCGACGAGGTGATGACCGGGTTCCGCGTCGCGCTCGGCGGCGCGCACAGCCTGTATGCGCAGGCGATCCCGGGATTTCGCGCCGACCTGTTCGTCTTCGGCAAGGTGATCGGCGGCGGCATGCCGCTGGCGGCCTTCGCCGGGCCGCGCGAGATCATGTCGCAGCTCGCCCCGCTAGGCCCGGTCTACCAGGCCGGGACGCTGTCGGGCAACCCGGTGGCCACCGCCTGCGGGCTGGCGACGCTGCGCGAGATCCGCGCGCCGGGCTTCTTCGACCGCCTTTCGCAGTCCACGCGGATGCTGGTGCGCGGGCTGCTGGCGGCGGCGCAGGCCGAGGGCGTGCCGCTGGCGGTGGACTGCGAAGGCGGGATGTTCGGCTTCTTCTTCGCCGACTCACTGCCGCAGGACTATGCCGCGGTGATGGCGACCGACAAGGAGCGCTTCGACCGCTTCTTCCACGCCATGCTGGACCGCGGCGTCTACCTGGCGCCGGCGATGTACGAGGCCGGCTTCGTCAGCGCCGCGCACTCGGACGAGGATCTCGACGCCACGATCGCGGCGGCGCGCGAGTCGTTCGCGCTGATCGCGCGCTGATCGCGCACGCCGTCTTCGGCGACCCGCCGCGCCGCAGGCCGGAGCGGGTTATGCCGCGACCGCGCCTGGCGCCCGCGGCGATGGCCCTCAGCCGCGCTGCGCGCCGAGCAGCTGCTGCAGCTCGCCCGACTGGTACATCTCCATCATGATGTCCGAGCCGCCGACAAACTGGCCGCCGACGTAGAGCTGCGGGATCGTCGGCCAGTCGGCGTACTGCTTGATGCCCTGGCGGATCTCCTCGTCGTCGAGCACGTTGACGGTGGTGACGCCGGCCGCGTTGCAGGCTTGCAGGATCTGCATCGCGCGCCCCGAGAAGCCGCACATCGGGAAGTCCGCGGTGCCCTTCATGAAGAGGACGACGGGGTGGCTCTTGACGATCTCGTCGATGCGCTGCTGAACGTCGGACATGGTGCTGCCAGGCTCGGGAAGTCGATGAATCCGAGACTGTAGCGAAGATCGGATGCCCGCGCGTCCGGGGCGGGCTGGTGGTGGCGCCGCGGGACGGCCGGATGCGACCGCCCGCGCGCGCCGGGCACGCTTTCGAGTCGTCGCCGCCTCGGCCCAAGACGACTTGCACCCACCGGGGGCGGGCTGGGCGCGGCCCGGCCCTGGGGGCGCTCAGAATGCGTAGGACACGCCGAGCTGCAGCACCGGCGCCAGCCGCAACTCGTCGAGCACGCGCTCGACCACGCCGCCTGCCGCCGGCGACGCCAGCCGCAGGCCGTCGCCGGCGCGCCGGCCACCCAGGCCGAGGTCGGCGGCAAAACCCCAGCCCGACCGCGTCGACAGGCTGTAGCCGATGCCGAGGTAGGGCTGGACGGTCCAGCGCGCGGCCTCGGCCGAGTAGGCGCCCGGCGTCCCGGCCGGCGCCGGCAGCGCGAGCCCGCGGCCCGTCGCCTGCGGGCGGGCGCCGTGGTCCAGCGCCAACCCGCCCGATACGCGCAGCCCGCCGGCCAGGCCGGGCGCAGACCAGCCGGGCCCGGTCAGGAAGTGGTCGCCCAGCAGCCGCAGCGGGGCCTGCGACCCTTCCATCAGGTGCACGCGCAGCCCGACGGTCAGACCGGCCAGCGCCAGCTCCATGCGGTGGTCGGCCGCAGGCGATCCCCATTGCAGCCCGTGCTGGGCCTGGGCCGAGCCGCCGATCAGGCAGATCGCGGCAACGAGAAGCGGTCTGGACATCTTGCGCTCCTGGGCGAGGGGCGCCGGCGGTCATTCGCCGACTCGGCCCCATGGTACGCGCCGCACGCCGGCGTGCGCGCATGTCGATCACCCGAACAGGGGGAGGCAAGCGGGACTATTGGACAAGCGGCGGGACATGCGGCGGGACATGCGGCGGGACATGC
>JACPVA010000184.1 GCA_016191995.1 Burkholderiales bacterium
CCCGCAGGATCGAGAGTGGAAGACGATGCGGCCGCCGCGAACAGGGGCGGCGTGCGCCTCTACCGCGTTAGCGGTTTAGTTCAACGTGTTGTCGGGCGCAATTCCGCGCCCCTATCCGGGTAGTGGCGCGATTCTGCGCCCATATCCGGATAGGGGCGCGGGGCTCCAAGCTCGCAAGACCAGCTCTTCCGACACCCGTCACCCCCGTCGTGGATCGTCGGCCGGCCGCGATCTTGCTCCCGCGCCGAAGCGCTGTCAAAGCCAAGCGTGCCAAGCGACGTGCACACCCCGGCCCGGCAGCGCGGTGCGGTCGCGCCGGCGGCGCACCGGATAATCGCACCCCATGTCCCGCCCCGTCCGCAGCACCTACGAGGACTTCATGCGCCATGTGCTCGAGCACGGGCTGCCCAAGTCCGACCGCACCGGCACTGGCACGCGCAGCGTCTTCGGCCACCAGATGCGGTTCGACCTCGCCGACGGCTTCCCGCTCGTGACGACGAAGAAGGTCCACTTCAAGAGCATCGCGGTCGAGCTGCTGTGGTTCCTGCGCGGCGACGCCAACGTGCGCTGGCTGCAGGAGCACGGGGTGACGATCTGGGACGAATGGGCGCGCGCCGACGGCGACCTGGGCCCGGTCTATGGCGTCCAGTGGCGCAGCTGGCTGACCCCGGACGGCGGCCACATCGACCAGATCGCGCAGGTCGTGCAGCAGCTTCGCAGCGACCCCGACGGCCGCCGCATCGTCGTCAGCGCCTGGAACGTCGCCGAGCTGCCGAAGATGGCGCTGGCCCCCTGCCACGCCTTCTTCCAGTTCTGGGTCGCGCCGCCCGAGGCGCCCGGCGCGCGGCGCCGGCTGAGCTGCCAGCTCTACCAGCGCAGCGCCGACATCTTCCTCGGCGTGCCGTTCAACATCGCCAGCTACGCACTGCTGACGCACATGCTGGCGCAGCAGTGCGAGATGGACGTCGGCGACTTCGTCTGGACCGGCGGCGACTGCCACATCTACGACAACCACGTCGAGCAGGTGCGCACCCAGCTCGCGCGCGCGCCCTACCCCTTCCCGCAGCTGCAGATCCGGCGCCGGCCGCCGACGATCTTCGACTACGCGTACGAGGACTTCGAGATCGTCGACTACCGGCACCACCCGGCGATCAAGGCGCCGGTGGCGGTCTGAGGTCGCGCGCGGGCCGCCGCCGATGACGCTGACCCGGCGCGACGCCGGCCTGCTCGTGCTGCTGACGCTGATGTGGGGCGTCAACTGGCCGATGATGAAGTTCTCGCTGCGCGAGATCACGCCGTTGTGGTTCCGCGCGCTGACGATGAGCGGCGGCGCGCTGATGCTGATGCTCTTCTACCTCGCGCGCGGCAGCAACATGCGGCTGCCGCGCAGCGAGTGGGCGCGCGTCGCGTGGCTGGCGCTGCCGAATATCGTCGGTTGGCACTTCTTCTCGATCCTCGGGCTGACGGAGCTGGCGTCGGGGCGCGCCGCGATCCTCGGCTTCACGATGCCGGTGTGGACGGTGCTGATCGGGCTGCTGCTCGCGCACGACCGCATGACGCCGCACGTGTGGATCTCGGTCGCCGGGGCGGCGGCGGCGGTCGCGCTGCTGTCGGCGCAGGAGCTGGCGCAGCTCGCCGGCCGGCCGCTGGGCATCGTGTGGATGCAGCTGGCGGCGGTCAGCTGGGCGCTGGGCACGCTGCTGGTGCGTCGCAGCAGCACGGCGCTGCCGGTCGAGGCGCTGACGGTGTGGATGATGCTCGTCGGCGCGGCCTTCTTCTGGGCCGTCGCCCCGCTGGCGGAGCCGGCACCCGACCTCGCCGCCTTCAGCGCACCGATGTGGGCCTCGCTCGCCTATGGCGTGTTCCTGAACTACGGCTGGGCGCAGGTGCTGTGGTTCGGCATGGCGCGGCGGCTGCCGCCGGCAGCCAGCGCGTTCTCGATCATGGCGGTGCCGCTGGTCGGCACGCTGGGCGCCACCGTGATCGTCGGCGAGACGCCGGGCACGCTCGACTGGCTGGCGGCGGCCGCGGTCGTCACCGCGATCGCCAGCGCACTGCTGCCGCGGCGCGCGCCGGCCGCCTGAGCGCCGCGCCCCGACGC
>JACPVA010000028.1 GCA_016191995.1 Burkholderiales bacterium
CCAGGCGCACCGACTCGGGTGACGATCGACTGCACGCCTCAGATCTTGCCTGCAATACCCGCTGTCGGGGCCCAGCGGGCCTAGTCGAACAGCATCAGAGCGGCTAGGCGTTCGCTAAACTAACAGTATTGTGACCTGACCGTACCCGGCAGGCCCTGCCTGGCAGGCATCGGCAAGGGCATTTCCCCAGTCGGGACGAGCGGCCGGCGCGGCTCGAAGCGGCGATACTTGGGCCTGTGCAGGATGCATCCGCTTGACGGGAGTCAAGATCGCCATCCCACCCGATCCGAACGGGCGCGATGAGCATCCATCGCGCGCCCGAAACATGGAGGAATCATGACCGTCGCGAAGGACGACCCCGCCCGCACCGCCCCACGCAAGCGCGCCAGCGCCGAGTCGCTGCCACCGCAGCCGATCAGCGCCGAGGTGCTGGTCGAGAAATATGCCAAGGGCAACGAGCGCAGTGCCGACGACGTGCGCCGGCGCGTCGCGCGCGCGCTGGCCGCCGCCGAGCCGGCCGAGCAGCGCGCGGCCTGGGAGGCGAAGTTTCTCGCCGCGCAGCAACGCGGCTTCGTGCCGGCCGGGCGCATCGCGTCGGCCGCCGGCACCGAGCTCGCCGCCACGCTGATCAACTGCTTCGTGCAGCCGGTGGGCGACAGCATCACCGCCCCCGACGAGGACCACCCCGGCATCTACACCGCGCTGGCGCAGGCGGCCGAGACGATGCGCCGCGGCGGCGGCGTCGGCTACGACTTCAGCCGCATCCGGCCGACCGGCGCCGCGGTGCACGCGACCGCAAGCAATGCCTCCGGCCCGGTGAGCTATATGCGCGTCTTCGACCGCAGCTGCGAGACAGTCGAGTCCGCCGGCGCGCGGCGCGGCGCGCAGATGGGGGTGCTGCGCTGCGACCACCCGGACGTCGAGGCCTTCATCCACGCCAAGGACAAGGGCGACCTGAAGAACTTCAATATCTCGGTCGGCGTCACCGACGGCTTCATGCAGGCGGTCGAGCGCGACGGCGAGGTCGAGCTGGTGCACCGCGCCGAGCCCGGCGCGGCGCAGAAGGCCGCCGGCGCGCACCAGCGCGACGACGGCCTGTGGGTCTACCGCCGCGTGCGCGCGCGCGAGCTGTGGGACCAGATCATGCGCTCCACCTACGACCACGCCGAGCCCGGCGTGCTGTTCCTGGACCGCATCAACGCCGACAACAACCTCGGCTACTGCGAGTCGATCGCGGCGACCAACCCCTGCGCTGAGCAGCCCCTTCCGCCGCACGGCTGCTGCTGCCTCGGCAGCATCGACCTGACGCGCTATGTGCAGCGCCCGTTCGAGGCCGACACGCGCTTCGACGAGGCCGGCTTCGCCGAGGTCTGCGCGACCGCGGTGCGCATGCTCGACAACGTGCTCGACGTCACCGTCTGGCCGCTGCCCGAGCAGCACGCCGAGGCGATGAGCAAGCGCCGCATCGGCCTCGGGTTCACCGGGCTGGGCGATGCGCTGGTGATGCTCGGGCTGCGCTACGACACCGAGCCGGCGCGCGTGATGGCGCGCCGGATCTCGGAGGTGATGCGCGACGCCGCCTACGGCGCCTCGGTCGAGCTGGCCAAGGAGCGCGGCGCGTTCCCGCTCTTCAACGCCGACCTGTACCTGAGCGGCGGGCGCTTCGCGTCGCGGCTGCCGGCGGCGCTGAAGGACCGCATCCGCGCGCATGGCATCCGCAACTCGCACCTGCTGTCGATCGCGCCCACCGGCACGATCAGCCTGGCCTTCGCCGACAACGCGAGCAACGGCATCGAGCCTGCGTTCAGCTGGACCTACACGCGCAAGAAGCGCATGCCCGACGGCACGACGCGCGAGTACGCGGTCGAGGACCACGCCTGGCGGCTGTACCGTCACCTCAGGGGCGAGACCGCGCCGCTGAATGCGGCCTTCGTCACCGCGCTGGAGATGAGCGCCGCCGGCCACGCGGCGATGGTCGCCGCGGTGGCGCCCTTCATCGACACCTCGATCAGCAAGACCGTCAACGTCCCGGCCGACTACCCCTACGCCGACTTCCAGGACCTGTACCTGCAGGCGTGGAAGGCCGGGCTGAAGGGCCTGGCGACCTACCGCCCGAACGCGGTGCTCGGCGCGGTGCTGAGCACGACCGCCGAGGCCACACCGGCGCTGACCGTCAACGCCGCCGACCAGCGGCTGCGGCTGGACAAGCTGCCCACGCCGGTGCTGGCCAGCCTGCGCTGGCCGGGCCGGCCCGAGCTGCCCGCTGGCAACCCGGCCTGGACCTACATGATCCAGCACCCGTTCGGCGACTTCGCGCTGTTCGTCGGCGAGCTGCCGGGCAGCGCCGACGAACACGGCGGGCGCAACAAGCCGTTCGAGGTCTGGGTCAACGGCGCCGAGCAGCCGCGCGGGCTGGGCGCGCTGGCCAAGACGCTATCGATGGACCTGCGCGCCGACGACGCCGCGTGGCTGCAGCTCAAGCTCGACGCGCTGGCCACCGTGGCCGAGGAGCGCGCGTTCGAGATGCCCTTCCCGCCCGACGGCGTGCCGCGGCTGTTCCCGGGCGTCGTCGCCGCCACCGCCGCCGTGATCCGCTGGCGTTGCGAGCAGCTCGGCGCCCTGCCCGACCCGAGGCGCCCGGCGGCCACGCCGGTGATGGACGCGATGTTCAGCCGCGACGAGCCCGCCACCAGCCCGTCGGGCACGCTGGCGTGGGCAGTCGACATCGACAACCCCGCCACCGGCGAGCGCTTCACGCTCACGCTCAAGGAGGTGCAGCTCGCCACCCCCGACGGCAGTGCCGTCACGCGCCCCTGCGCGATGGGGCTGGCGGGCAACTACCCGCGCGCGCTCGACGGGCTGGCGCGCGTGCTGTCGCTGGACATGCGCGTGATCGACCCGGCGTGGATCGGCATGAAGCTGCGCAAGCTGCTGAACTACGCCGAGCCGCTGGGCCACTTCATGGCCTTCGTCCCCGGGCTGCCGCCGGGGCAGCGCCGCCAGCAGGTCTGGCCGTCGACCGTGGCCTACATGGCACGGCTGATCATCCACCGCTACGCGATGCTCGGCGTGCTCGACGAGGAGGGCTTCCCGCTGCGCGAGATGGGCGTGCTGGCCACCCCCGCCGTGCCCGGCACCCCGGCCCCGCAGGCCGGCAGCATCTGCCCCGAGTGCGGCAACGCGACCGTGATCCACAAGGACGGCTGCGAGTTCTGCACGGCTTGCGGGTATGTGGGGCAGTGCGGGTAGGGGGCCACGATCCCGATCGACATGGACGCGGGGTCAGCCCTCCAGCCCTCCAACCCTCCAAGAGACCCAGAACTCGCCAATACGAAGTGTTGGACCTCCCCTCGAGCCGCATACTTGCTGCCGGAGCCAATATGGAGAACTTGGAGTTCGAAGACCTGGAGCGACGGCGCGAGCGGCTGCTAGCCCTGGCCACGCGGCACGGCGCCGTGCGCTTGCGCGTCTTCGGGTCGGTCGCGCTAGGTGAGGCTACGCGGGCGAGCGACATCGACTTCCTGGTCGAGATGGAGCCCGGCCGCAGCCTGCTCGACCTGGGGGCCTTGCAGATGGATCTGAGCGACGAACTGAACCGCTCGGTCGACGTGGTGAGCGAGGCAGGATTGAGGCCGCCCCACCGAGAGCGCATCCTGGCCGAGGCCCGGCCGCTATGAGAGCCGAGCGGCGCCGGCTCCAGGATATGCTGGATGCCATCGCCGCCATTCGTCGTCACACGACGACCGGCCGAGTCGCTTTTGCTGAAAACGAACTGGTCCGCGTCCGGGTGCTCCACCACCTGCAGGTCATCGGCGAGGCGGCCGCCCGGCTCGACGCTGCCGGTGAGTTGGCTGCGCGCCTGCCGCTGCGCGGCATAGTCGGCATGCGCAACGTGATCGTCCACGGCTACTTCCAGGTTGATGACGATCTCGTCTGGTCGGTCGTCGAGCACGAGCTCGGCCCGCTCGAAACGAGGCTGCGCGAGATGCTTGCGATGTGAGCGCGGGCGATCGCGACGAGAACGCGAACTGTCGAACAAGCCCATGCCTACCCTCACTGCCGAACAAGTCAGCGCGCTACCGCAGCGCCTGCTCGACGACGCGCGCGACGGCCAGGCCGATATCGTGACCGTCGATGGCGAGCCGGCGATGCTGACGCTGCCGCTCGGCCCGGCCAGTGGCGACAGCACGGAGCGTCTGAACCTCGCCATCTCGTTGTACGAGCGCGACCTCGTCAGCTTGGGCCTGGCTGCCAAGGTGGCCAGCCTTTCCTACAGCCGCATGATCGACGAGCTGGGCCGGCGCGCAATCCCTGTGGTGCGCTACAGCGTCGAGGAGCTGGACCGCGAACTGTCCTATGTCCGCGGTCTCGATGGTTACCGGTAGTGGCCCGCTGATTGCACTCGTCCAGCATTCACCCGCGCCGCTTCGCGGCATCCCAATGCCGCTCGAGGTTGGCGACCAGCGCCGGGCTGAAGTGGCACTCGGCCTGCTCGCGCGCGTACACCGCCATGTAGCGGCGAAAGCTATCCAGCGGCTCCTCGCCGATGCGCAGCGCGCGCCGGTTGCCCGCCGCGCTCACGACGCCCGACCCCGTGAAGCGCTCGACGGCGCGCTCGATGGCGGCATCCATCTCGCCGGCCGGCACGATCTCGTCGCAGATCAGCCGGCCCTCGGGCGAGTCGCCATCGAGCCGCCGCTCGGCGAGGATCGCCTGGCGCGCGATGCGCGCGCCGACGAAGCGCGGCAGCCGCAGGTTGGCGGCGCCGGGGATGATGCCCTCCTTGCGCGCCGGCAGCGTCAGGTAGGCGCCCTGCGCCGCGATCACGTGGTCGACCGCGAGCAGGATCTGGCAATGCCCGCCGATCGCGAATTGCTCCACCGCCGCCAGCCAGGGCTTCTCGATGCCGTCGATCTCGGGGTCCGCGTCCGGCCGCGCGAGCCCGCGGTAGAGCTTGTTCACCAGGCCGAGGTCGCGCAGCAGGTACCAGAGGTAGCCGATCGTCCCCTGGTACAGGTGCGTGAGGTTGATGCCGGCGCCGAAGACCCGGCCCCCCGCATAGCGCGGATGCGTCACTTCGCCGCCGCGCAGCACGCAGATCTCGGACGCGGCATCGAGCATCGCCACATCGACCGCCGTCTCCAGGCCGCCCAGCGTCGTTTCGTCCTCGGCGTTGAGATGCCGCGGGTTGCACATCGTGACGACCGCGGCCTTGCCCTGGCGGTGCAGGCGCGCACCCGGCAGCGACAGCTCGCCGCTGGCCTCGAACTCGGCGGCGAGGCGGGCGGACTCCTCGCGCGGCAGCAGCATCGCGTGGCAGAGGTGCCGCCCCGCGGCCGCGTCGCGCAGCACCGCGGCGACGAAGGCGCCCTGCGCCTTCTCGACGCCGAGCTTGTCCTTCAGCGCGCGCCGAGCCTCGGCCGCGAGCGCCTCGGCGCCAGGCGCGAGGCCTGGGAAGCGCTGCGCGGCCGCGCGGCAGAGCTCGCCCACGCGCAGGAAGCGGCTGCACCCATCGGTGAGCGCGTCGTAGGCGGCAAGCGCGTCGTGCGTCATCATGACCAAAGTCTACGAGGCCGACACGGAGCCGGGCCTGGTCCGTCGAAAGCAGGCGCGTCGATGTCGGGGCTTCTCGAGGCGGCACCGCGAACCGGGCCATGGCTTGCGCGATAGTCCAGCGCACCGCCGCCGAGCTGGCCTGCCCTGAATTGACCGCCGCCGCCCCCGTCCCCGTCCAGATCGTCGTCTACGCGAAAGACCTGGATCGCCTGGCATCGTTCTACGCGTCCGCACTCGGGCTGGCGGTCGCCGAGCGATCCCGGACTTTCGTCGTCCTGCATGGCGAAGGCCTGGAGGTCGCGATCGTCGCCATGCCCGCCGAGGTCGCGGCCGGGATCCCGCTGCGGTCACCGCCCGTCCCGCTCGAGGACACGCCGATCAAGGTCTCGTTCCTGGTGCCGTCCATCGAAGCCTGCCGCAGCGTCGTAGCTGGCGCGGGTGGCCAACTGAAGCCGCCCGAGGCCGCGTGGGTCTGGCGCGCACAAGTGCACCTCGACGGCGTGGACCCGGAGGGTAATGTGTTTCAGCTGCGTCAGTTGCAGGCGTAGCGGGGCGGTGCGAGAGGCGGTCCGGTCTCGCTTGCCGCGATACCGAACGCGCAGCCTGGCGGCAGTCGCCTTGAGGGTCGTCGTGCGCCGCCGCGGCGACCGGCCGTGCTGCTTCCGGTCGCAAGAAGGCAGCCGCCGGTGGTTCGCCCGGCGGCTGCGATCCATCGGGCACGCCGGACGGTGCGCCACCGGCGGCAGCCACACTCAGCGCAGCGCGCCCCCCCGACGCGCGGCGCGCAGGCGGCGGGCGACCGTTTCATGCGGGACGGCGTTCATCAGCACCGTGCCGTAGGCCGCCGGCGCGCCGCCTTCGCAGTGCTGTTCGAAGGACAGGTCCAGCCGGATCGGCGCGCCTGCGTCGTCGTACTCGGCCTGGTAGACGGTGAACTGGCCGGTCAGCGTGTTGCAGCCCCTGCCATCACCCGACAGGCTGAGTCCGGGCGCGGTGGAATCCTGGAACGGGAAGCGCTGCGCCCCCATGTAGTCGCCGGGCAGCAATGCGGCATCGGCCGGTGCCGCCAGGTCCAGGTTCCACCACGTGTCGCCGTTGATCGACACGGACACGCCGTTGTCGAAGTTGCGCGAGAAGCCGATCAGGGCGTTGCGCGGCTGGTAGTCGTAGCTTCGGCCGCCGGTGATGTAGTCGTCGCCATCCCCGTGGAACCGGATCTGCGTGCGCGGCGCCAGCGCGCTCTCGACCACGACCAGCGTCTCGTCGCTGTCGCTGCGCCCTCGGCCATCGGTCGCATCCAGACGGAAGCGCAGGACTGCGCCTTCGATCGGCACCTCCGGCGCCGAGAACGCGGGCGCCACCGCGGTCGGGTCGTCGAGCTCCACCGCCGGCCCGTCGGTCTGCGTCCAGCGCAGGCTCAATGCACCACCACGGCGCGAGAACGACTGGCTCGCGTCGAGCCGGGCGGCGTCGCCGGCAAAGACGGCGAAGTCGGCACCGGCCACGGCAGCCATCGGCGGCACCACCAGCGGATGCCGGCTGTTGATGCGCAGGCTGGCATAAAGCGGCGGCCCGCTGACCTCGCAGTTCTGCACGAAGTCGATCGCCAGTCGCTTGACGCCGCCATCGGCGGCGCGCACATATTCGAGCACGCGGAACCACCCCTTGAGCGTGTTGCAGCCGCGGCCGTTGCCCGACAGACTCAAGCCCGCACCCAGCGGTGACTGGAACGGGAAACGCGCCGCGTCGGGGTAGCTCCCGGGCGCCAGAGGCTCGCCTGCCGGCGCGGCGAAGTCCAACGACCACCACTCGCTGGCGGTGCTGACGCCGATCTGCGCCAGGCCGTCGGTGCCGCTGACTGTGAACGTGGCCTCCGGCGGCAGGTAGCTGGCGCGCGCACCCTGGCCGATCCAGTCGCCGCGGGTGCTGACGAACCTGAATCCGGTGACCGCGAGCGCGGCCGGGACCTGCAGCGCGATGGCGAGCAGGACGAGACATTTCAACCATCGGGACATGACGGCTCCGTGCATTCGTGATTGGGCCGCCGTTGCTGCCACGGCGGTGCCCGCATCATGACATGCCTGCCACGGCCCACCACCCCGTTCAGCCTCGGGCGCATCGGATTCCTGTGAACAGGGTGGTGCGCTTCTGCGCGCGCCCGCCTCTTCGGTGCGCCGGTGCAGGTCCGGGATCACCCCGCGCCGGGAGCGGCAGCCCCACGCCGGCAAGGGCCGGGCGCTTTCGCGGATGCTGGGCGCCATGACGGCACGGGCAATGCGGGCGGTAGCCTGGCTGAGGCGGGATCTGCGGCTGCGCGACCATGCGCCGCTGGCTGCGGCCGGCGCCGCCGACGATGCGCCGGCGCTGACCGTCGTCGAGCCGGCGTCGCCCGCCGGCGCGGAGTGCCTCCCGCACCAGGTGGCCTCGGTGCCGGCCGCGCCGCCCGGGCTGCGTGGCACGGTGCCGTCCGACGAGGTCGCGTCGTGACCGCCATGCGCGGATTCAAGGGCCACAAGGCCTCGCTGCCGCGCAAGGTCTGCGTCGCCTGCGGGCGCGAGATGGTCTGGCGCCGGGCCTGGGCGAAGAACTGGGACGAGGTCAGGTACTGCAGCGACGCCTGCCGCAAGGGCAAGGGGCGCGATGGCCACTGAAGTCCGCCAGCTCGTGCTCGTGCTTGGCGACCAGCTCGACCGCGCGTCGTCGGCGTTCGACGGCTTCGACGCCGCGCGCGATGCGGTGTGGATGGCCGAGGTCGATGCCGAGTCGACGCACGTGCCGTCGTCGAAGGCGCGCATGGCGCTGTTCCTGAGCGCGATGCGCCACTTCGCCGACGAGCTGCGCGCCGAGGGCCTCGCGCTGCGCTACCGGCGGCTCGACGACGCGGCCAACCGCCACACGCTGGCCGGCGAGCTCGAAGCGGCTGCCCGCGCGCTGCGCCCGCAGCGCCTCGTCGTGACCGAGCCGGGCGAGTGGCGCGTGCGGCAGGCGCTCGTCGACGCCGCACGGCGCCTCGGCGTGGCGATCGACATCCGCGCCGACCGTCACTTCCTCGCCAGCGTCGACGACTTCGCCGCCCACGCGAAGTCGCGCAAGAGCCTGCGCATGGAGTTCTTCTACCGCGAGATGCGCAGGCGCCACCGCGTCCTGATGGACGGCGACGAGCCTTGCGGCGGGCAGTGGAACTACGACGCCGACAACCGCGCGGCCTTCGACCGGCGCGGCCCGGGCCTGCTGCCGCCGCGATCGACCTTCGCGCCCGACGCGATCACGCGCGAGGTGATCGCGCTCGTCGACCGGCGCTTCGCCGCCCACCCGGGTTCGCTCGACTCGTTTGCGTGGCCCGTCACGCGCGCGGAGGCGCTGAACGCGCTCGACGTGTTTGTCGACGAGCGGCTGGCCTCGTTCGGCCGCGTCCAGGACGCGATGTGGCCCGGCGAGCCCTGGCTGTACCACTCGCACCTGGCGGCGGCGCTGAACCTGAAGCTGCTGAACCCGCGCGAGGTGATCGCGCGCGCCGAGGCCGCGTTCCGCGCCGGCCGCGTGCCGCTGGCCAGCGCCGAAGGCTTCGTGCGCCAGATCCTCGGCTGGCGCGAGTACGTGCGCGGGATCTACTGGACGCGCATGCCCGGCTACCTCGACCTCAACGCGCTCGACGCGCACGAGGCGCTGCCGGCGTTCTACTGGAGCGGCGACGTGCCGATGGCGTGCCTTTCCGACGCGATCGGCAGCACGCTCGCGCACGGCTACGCGCACCACATCCAGCGCCTGATGGTCACCGGCCTGTACGCGCTGCTGCTGGGCGTCGCGCCGCGCGAGCTGCACGCCTGGTATCTGGCCGTCTACGTCGACGCCGTCGAGTGGGTCGAGCTGCCGAATACGCTCGGCATGAGCCAGTACGGCGACGGCGGCCTGATGGCGAGCAAGCCCTATGCGGCCAGCGGCAAATACCTCGACCGCATGAGCCCGTACTGCCAGGGATGCCGATTCGACCCGGCGAAGGCGCTGGGCGAAGACGCCTGCCCGTTCACAACGCTGTACTGGGACTTCCTCGCCCGCCATGAGGCGCGCTTCGCAACGCACCCGCGGATGGCGCTGCAGGTCAGGAACCTGGCGCGCATGGGCGCTGGCGATCGGGCCGCGATCGCGGCGCGCGCGCAGCGCATCCGCGCGGGCGGGGGCGTGCCCTGAGAGCGTGGCGCGAGGCGTCAGGTCTCGACCCGAAGGTGGCGACGGATTTCGATGCGCGACCCCGCGATCGGACAGCTCGTCGGCGATGGCCGACAGCGCGTTCGCCAGCACCGGCAGCCACTTGCGCGAATCGGCGCCATGGCTTGTCGGTGGGCACCGACAGCGGGTATCGGCGATCGCGCGCGCAGCACACGGCCTGTCGCATGCACTCGCGCAGCGCGTGGGAGCTGGCACGGCTGTTGCTGTGATCGGGCATGGCTCGCCATCGCGGGCCGTCCTGCGAGGAGATGACCATGCATGCCCGTTTCTGGTTTGCCGCCCTGCCGCTGGTGCTGGGCTCGGCATTCGTCCACGCCGATGCGGTCGACGAGCACGCCCGGAGTTGGCTCGCCAACGCCGATGCGATGCGCGCGATCGAGCGCGTGGCGACCACGCTGCAGTCGCGCGGCGATGCCGCCGGCGCGATCCGGCTGCGCGAGCAGGTGGCCCGCGTGGCCAGGCGCGGCTACGGGCCGACCCACACGAAGTCGATCGACGCGATCGGCAAACTCGCGCTGACCCACTACGAGTTCGGCGACGCGCGGAGTGCGCGCCAGCTCTGGCTGGAGGCGCTCGAAGTGATCGACCGCAGCGCCGCGCTGCCGCTTGCTCTCAGTGCCGGGAGCGAGGTCAGGCACGTTGCCGCACGAGACAATTGACAAATCAGCGATCCGGGGCGATGCCGCAGCCATGGCCGCCAAGCTGGACCTCGACGCCTACCTCGCCCGCATCGGCGTGCGCGGCCCGTACGCGCCGACCCTCGACACGCTGGCCGCGCTGCACCGCGCGCACTGCGCGGCGATCCCGTTCGAGAACCTCGACATCCTGCTCGGCCGCCCGATCTCCCTCGACGTCGCCGCCGTCGAGGCGAAGCTCGTCGCCGCCCGGCGCGGGGGCTACTGCTTCGAGCAGAACACGCTGTTCCAGGCCGCGCTCGAGACGCTCGGCTTTCGCGTCACGGCGCTGGCCGCCCGCGTGCGTGCGGGCACGGCCGACATCCGCCCGCGCACCCACATGCTGCTGCGGGTCGACCTGCCGCAGGGCGCGTTCGGCGCCGACGTCGGCTTCGGCGCCGACGGGCTCGTGCAGCCGGTCCCGCTCGCGCAGGGCCACGAGACCTGGGTGGAATCCGTCGGTCACCGCCTGCGGCGCGAGGGCGATGTCTGGGTCCTGCAGGGGAACGTCGCCGGCGACTGGAGCGCGCTGTATGCGTTCACGCTCGAGCCGCATCACGCGGTCGATTTCGTGATGGCGAACCACTTCACGAGCACCTACCCCGGCTCCCCGTTCGTCCTCAACCTCACCGCCCAACGCGCGCGGGCCGAAAGGCGCGTGGCCCTGCGCAATCGCGATCTCGTCGTACGCGAGCGCGGCAGCGCGACCGCGACGACCGTGCGCGACCCGGCGCATCTGATCGAGGTGCTCGAGGCGGAATTCGGGCTGGTCTTACCGGCCGGCACGCGGTTTCGCTGCCCGGAGTTCTGACCCGGCTCTCGAGGGGACGCGGCGCCTGGCGTCCGATCGTGCGCGACGACGAGCGGAGACACGCGATTCGGGCCGGTCCCGACTCGTTCATGCCGGGGCCTTCCGCCGGCCGGCCGCGAGGTCATGCGAAGCGACTTCGGCCGGCCGGGGATCCCGACCTGGGGCCTGGACCCGGGTCCCCCGTGAACCCCCGGAACTCAGGCGGGGCAACGTCGGCGCGCCATGCCGCCCACGGCCACAAGGCCCAGCGCCATCAGCGCATAGGTGCCGGGCTCGGGCACGGGGGCCAGGAAGCCGCGGATCTCACCACCGGGATTGGTCGAGCTGTGGATATTGAAATAGGCCTTGCCGTCGTAGAAGGACTGGATCAGCAGCGCCTCGGCGCCGGCCACGGTGCTGCCCCCGAGCGAGAGGAAGCTGCCGGTATAAGTGGCCACCTGGGCCAGGTCGAGCACGGTCTGGTAAGTGCCTGCCGAGATGCCCGGAGGGAAAAGCGGCAGGGTCGTCGGCGTCACCGCGACACCCGCGATGCCGGTGCCGGCCACAGCGGTCGGGGCATGGATATGCGCGACCGTGGTGGTGCCAGAAAGGCCTGCCCAGCTGGCGTCGATGCCCAGCGTGTGCGCGCTCGGGTCGTACGTCAATGAAACGGAGCCGCTGCCCGTGGCACCTACGGCCTCGGGCCCGAGCGCCGTGGCGAACAGCTGCACCTGCGCCTGGGCGGCGGTGGCGCCCGCCAGCAAGACGGCGGCGAAAGCGATGGAGGCATTCATTCGGCGACGCTCCGAGGTGGATGTGAGCGCGCATGCTCGACGCCTGTTCCGGGGCCGTCAATCGATCGAGCAAGTGACTGCACTGGCGACGTGGTGAACGCCGGCTGCACGCGTCTCGACCCTGCGCGCGAATGCGCGCTCTCGACGGTCGATCCGGTCCGCCGCCCGAGGCGGTCATGCTCCGCTCGCCGGGATGCCCGGGCCGGCGCGGGGACGGTCTGGCGACGATCGGTTCCCACTCGCGCTCGACGAGAGGTTGATACCAGGCCAGGCCGTCGGGGCAGGAAGTCGGGATCCGTGGTGCACGGCGCGGACCCGACGGTCGGGAGGGCGAGTTCGTCGCCGCGCCCGGTCGGACACCTGCGCTCACTGCAGTGAACGGCGCCCAGGCCCACGTGCTCGGCGATCAAAGCCTCATCGCCGCTCACTCGCTGGCATGAGGCCGAGGCTGATGGCAGCGCCGATTTCGCGGCCTGCCGACACGGCCTTGGCGATATCCTCGTCGACCCGCGCTGCGCGGCTCGGCCACGATGCCAGGCCATCGCGCGCCCTCGCCTGGATGCCGAACCCCTGCCCCGCCGACCCCGGGCCCCGACCAGCCCGACGAGGCGCGCCGCCCACGATGAACCGCACCCACACCCCCTCCCGCACCGCCGCGACCGGCGGCACCGGCCGCAAGGCCGCCAAGGCCGCCTCCGGCAAGCCCGGCCGGCGCAAGCCCGCGCGCCGCCGCGCTGCCGGCGACGAGCCGCAGCTGTCGCGCCAGCGCCCGCCGCCGGGGCTGGACGCGGACGACAGCGTCGCCTGGGCCGAGTGGCAGCGCGCCCTGCGCCGCCAGTACGGCCGCCGGCAGCCGTTCACGCTGCGCGCGATCGACGCCGACGGCCCGTTCGGCGAGCACGAAGTCGGCAACCCCGAGACCGGCCGCGCCTACCGCGTCCGCATCCACGCCGCGCTTCCCGGCGCCAACCGCTGCAGCTGCGCCGACTTCGCGTCCAACGAGCTCGGCACCTGCAAGCACATCGAGTTCGCGCTCGCCAGGCTGGCGGCGCGGCGCGGCGGCAAGGCGGCGCTGGCGCGCGGCTGGCAGCCGCCGTACAGCGAGGTCTGGCTGCACCACGCCGGCGCGCGCTCGCTGCGCCTGCGCGTCGGCAGCGATTGCCCGCCGGAGCTGCGCTCGCGCGCCGAGCGGCTGTTCGACGCCGAGGCCGGCTGGGTGCTGCCGCCGGCACGCCTGGCCGAGCAGGGTGGCCGCGACGGCTTCGACACCTTCGTCGCCGCCGCCGCCAAGGCCGGGCACGAGCTGCGGCTGGACGACGACGCGCTGGCCTGGCTGGCGCAGTGGCGCGACGCCCGGCGCCGCGCGTCGGTGCTTGCCGCCGCCTACCCCGGCGGCGCGGCCGACCCGGCGCTGCAGCGGCTGCTGAAGACCGCGCTCTACCCCTACCAGGCCGAGGGCGCGCTGTTCGCCGCCCGCACCGGGCGCGCGCTGATCGGCGACGAGATGGGGCTGGGCAAGACGGTGCAGGCGATCGCCGCGGCCGAGCTGATGGCGCGCTGCTTCGGCGTCGAGCGCGTGCTCGTCGTCTGCCCGACCTCGCTCAAGCACCAGTGGCGGCACGAGTTCGCGCGCTTCGCCGGCCGCGAGGTGCAGGTCGTCCAGGGGCTGCGCAGCGCGCGCCAGCAGCTCTACCGCACCGAAACCTTCTGCCGCGTCGCCAACTACGAGACGCTGGCGCGCGACCTCGACCTGATCGACGCCTGGGGCCCGGAGCTGCTGATCGTCGACGAGGCGCAGCGGGTGAAGAACTGGAATACGGTCGCCGCGCGCGCGATCCGCCGCATCGGCGCGCCGTATGCAGTGGTGCTGACCGGCACGCCGCTGGAGAACCGGCTCGAGGAGCTGGTCGCGATCGTCCAGCTCGTCGACCCGCAGCGCCTGGGGCCCCTGTGGCGGCTGCGCCAGCGCCACCAGCAGACCGACGAGCATGGCCGGGTGGTCGGCTACCGCGCGCTCGACCAGCTCGGCGCGACGCTGGCGCCGGTGATGCTGCGCCGGCGCAAGGCCGAGGTGCTGGCGCAGCTTCCCGCGCGCATCGACAACACGCTGTACCTGCCGCTGGCGCCGCGGCAGCGCCAGCACCACGACGAGAGCGGCGACATCGTCGCCCGCATTGTCAGCCGCTGGCGCAAGACCGGCTTCCTGTCCGACGCCGACCAGCGCCGCCTGACCTGCGCGCTGCAGAACATGCGCATGGCGTGCAACAGCAGCTTCCTGCTCGACGGCCAGACCGACGACGGGCTCAAGGTCGGCGAGCTGGAGACGCTGCTGGAGGAGTGGTTCGAGCAGCCCGAGGCCAAGGTCGTCGTCTTCAGCCAGTGGCTGCGCACGCACGAGCTGGTCGCGCGCCGGCTGCGCGCGCACGGCTGGGGGCATGTGCTGTTCCACGGTGGCGTGCCGAGCGCGCAGCGCGGCGCGCTGGTCGAGCGCTTCGTCGGCGACCCGGGCTGCCGCGTGTTTCTCGCCACCGACGCCGGCGGCGTCGGGTTGAACCTGCAGCATGCGGCGGCCACGGTCGTCAACATGGACCTGCCGTGGAACCCGGCGGTGCTCGAGCAGCGCATCGCGCGTGTGCACCGCATGGGGCAGAAGCGGCCGGTGCAGGTCGTCAACCTGGTCGCGCAGGCGGGCATCGAGGAGGGCATGCTCGGCGTGCTGGCGTTCAAGCAGTCGCTGTTCGCCGGCGTGCTCGACGGCGGCGCGAGCGAAGTCTTCCTGCAGGGCACGCGGCTGGCGCGCTTCATGAAGACGGTGGAGGAGGTCTCGGCGGCGGCGCGCGCGGCCGGGCCGGCCGAGGCGGCACCGCCGGCCGAGGCGCCGGCCGCGTCCGAGATGGCGGCGACGCCGGACGCGGCCGGGGACGACGACGAGGTCGTCGACGCGGCGCTGGCACGGGCGCGAGCCGGCGCTGCCGTCGACGCCGCCGCTGCGGCGGTCGCAACCCAGGCGACCGGGCAAGCCGATGCCACACGGCCCGCCGCCCGTGGCGCCGGCACCGAGCCTCGCACGACCACCCCGGAAGCGGCGCCCCCGGATCCCTGGGCGCCGCTCCTGGACGCCGCGCTCGGGCTCGTCCGGAGCCTGGCGGCACAGCCGCCCGGGCCGGCCGGACCGGAGGGCTCATCCAGCCCTTCCGGGCCGGCGTCACGCTGGATCCGCAGCGACCCCGAAAGCGGCCAGCCGGTGCTGCAGATCCCGCTGCCGGACGCGGCGACCGTGCAGCGGCTGGCGCAGGGGCTCGAAGGGCTGCTGGCAGCCTTGCGGCGCTGAGCCTGGCCGGCGCGCGGGCCCTGCCGCGTCGCGTCGGACGACACGGCGGACCCCGAACCCTACCTCGCGGAAGCACCGGACGCGGCCTCGCAGGACGGCGGCTTGCGGGATCGGGCGTCGCGCGCCATCCGCGCGCGCCGGACGGCGTCGCCCGAAGCGTTCCCCGTCTCCGAGAAGCCGGCGCATTGCCCGCGGCGAGCCCGCGCGAAGAACCATGCCGATGCGCAAGACATGATGCCATCGGCTCGGCCTCGCGGCCAGGTCATCGGCCACGCCTACTTGGGCGCGCTCGACGGCAGCGACCGCGCCGGCGCGCCCGCGACGCCGACGTCGACGCGCGCGCCGGCGGCCACGCGCTGGCCGAGTGGCGGATCCTGCGCCACGACGGTACCCGACGGCGCCTGGCTGGTCGCCACCGACTCGACCCGTCCCAGTTCGAGTCCGCTGCCGCGCAGCCGCGCCAGCGCATCGGACAGCGTGACGCCGACGAGCAACGGCACCTGTACCGTATTCGTGGCGACGATGAGCTGCACCACCGAGCCGGCCGGCGCGTCGCTGCGCGCGTCCGGGAACTGGCCGATGACGATGCCGTCGAGCGTCTTCGATTCGACGCCGCTCTCGGCGTCCTTCAGCACGACGCCAAGGCCGGCCGCCTTGACAGCCGCCTCGGCCACTTCGCTGGCGAGGTCGATCACCTCGGGCACGGTCACCTTCGCGATCGCCGGTGGCGGTGGGCTCGTGCTCGCCACCGGGTCCGAACCCGGCGGCGAGCCCTGTGGCCGCGGCCGCAGCGCGACCGCCGCAAGGACGGCGAGCATCAGGGCGCCAACGGCGACAGTGGCCGCGAATGCACGGTTCACGCCGCGCGGCGCGGCGCCGGCCGGCGCCTCCCGCACCGGCCCCGCCGATGCGGCCGGCCGCTCGCCCGCGCGCGGCGCCGGCGGCAGCGTTCGCATCGGGTCCTCCTCGTGGCCCGGTGGCACGATCGCGTCGCCCGGCTTGCGCGACGAGATGCGTCGCACCGCGTCGACGAGCTGTTCGACGCCGCGCGCATCGCCGCGGCTGAGGTCGACGGCGAGGATGTGGCGCAAGCCGAGCGGCGGCAGCGCCTCGTCGAGCAGCACCGGCACCAGCACGCCGCGGCGCATGCCCTCGAGCACCTCCGCCTCGACCAGGCGCGACTCGACCGAGGCGCGCGACCAGAACACGACGACGACATCCGAGGCATCGAGGATGCGCGTGACCTGCGTCGTGTACGACTCGCTGCCGGCGAGCGAATCGGCGCCGCTGCGCACGCGGAAGCCTTCGCCTTCGAGCACCCTCATGAGCGGCGCGACCTTCGCCGCGTCGGCGCGGGCGAAGCTCGCGAACACCGTCGGGCCGGCCGGCGGCGCTGCCGGCGCCATCGTGGCCGCGCGCGGAGGAGGCCGCGTGACCGTGTCTTCGCCGACCTCGGCGAACGGGTCGGCAGCGGCCTCGCCGTCGCCGGCGATCGTCGAGTCGGGTACGGTGCGCGGCATGGCCGGCACCGCGGCCGCAGCGGGGGCTTCGGTCTCGAACGGGTCGAAATCCACCGCAGGCGGAGACTGCTTGCGCGCCGGTGCCGCGGCCGGCTGGACCACGTCCTTGGACTCCCACGGCGCCCGTCCCGAGGTCAGCCGCTCGACGAATACGCGGTAGCTGCTGGCCAGCGAGAGGCGGTCGGCGCTGCCATCGCGCACCGCGATCAGCTCGCCGTAGGCCGCGTCGGGCGTCTGCTGGATCTGCACCGCATCGAAGTAGTCCTGCAGGTCGCAGTCCTCGAGGCCGTAGCACCCGGCGAGCAGCTCCTTGAACATCGGCTGATAGCCGACGATGCCGGCATCCGGGTTGCCGTAGCGCCAGTGGCGCGACAGCCGCTCGAGCGAGGCCTCGATGCGCGAGGGCAGTGGATAGACGAGCAGCGGCCGCAGGTCGTCGCTGGCGGCGCGGTAGGCGACCGCGCGCTGCACCAGCTCGCGCACGCCGGACAGGCTCTGCCGGTTGGGCGTGAACACCACCACCAGCTTCTCTGGCAGCAGCGAGGTGCAGATGCCGCTGATGTCGGTGACGCCGGTGCGCGAGTCGACCAGCACCCAGCGGAAACGCGCCGCCAGCCGCCCAGCGAGCGCGCGGTAGATCGCGGGCGCGCGCCGGAACAGCGCTTCCCAATCGAAGGTGCCGACGCGCGCGGCATAACGGCCGTCGTCGTTGCGGCCGGCACGCAGGATCGACACGCCGGCCACTTCGGTCGGGGCGACGAAGCGGTCGAGGTCGATGGCGTCGATCGCGCTGGCCGCCCGCATGGCCGCACGCGCCTCGGTCTCGGGTGCGTCCGCCGGCAGCGCCGCGACCAGCTCGAGCGCGAGGTCGATCAGCCCCGGCTGGTCGTCGAGCCCGAGGTCGATCGCCGCATCGCGCGCGCGCAGCCGCGGCGGCAGGAAGCGGTGCAAGCCCGGCGCCTCGAGGTCCCAATCGACGACGAGCACGGCGTCGCGGTTGCCGCGCTCGAGCTCGGCGAGCACGCACGCGGTGTTGGCGAGCGCCATCGTGCGCCCGGTGCCGCCCTTATACGAGTAGAAAGTGACGACGCTGCCGCGCGGCGGGACGGGGGCGGCTGCCATCGCGTCGCGGTCAGCGGTTGACGAAGGCGGGCGCCCAGCCGCTGCTGCCAGGCGCGCGCCACGCCGCTGCCGGAGGCGCCTGCGGAAGCTCGAAGCCGGCGCAGTGCCTGCATGCCTCCTCCTCGAGGGCCTGCAGGTGCCAGAAGTGGTCGGCGATGCGTTCGGCCACCTCCTTGACCTTCGGCGCGAATCCGGGGTGGCGGTTCATCTGCACGTCGGCGAGCGTGAACTGCGAGAAGTCGACCGCCTGGCGCGGCCCGATCGGCGGCGGCAGCTGGCGGAAGCCGCGCATCACCACCGGGATGATCAGCCCGATCGGGCTCGCCTGCGGCAGCAGCGCCAGGCGCGCCGCCTCCAGCCGCTCCATCGCCTCGAACTCGCGCCGGCAGAAGTCCTTCTGCCCGTACACCGGCGTGTAGATCACGACCATGCACACCGAGTGGCAAAGCGCCATCGCGAGGTAGGGATCCCACTTCGCACCGTACGGGATGTCGTCGTCGATGAAGGGCTTGCGGCTGGCGATCAGCGTCTCCAGCTCGTCCCTCAGCGCCGCCTTGAACTGGCCGACGAAGCCGCGCACGAGGTCGCCCTCGCCGTGGCTGTAGCTGATGAAGCAGGCGTAGTCGAAGCGCGGCATGGCCGACGAGGCGATCAGCCCGCCTTCAGGATCTTCGGCAGCGCCTCGAGCGGCTGTGGCAGCGCCTCGGGCGGCCGCGGCAGCGCATCGGGCGCGTCGGTGGCGCCGCCCTTGCGGCGGATCGCCGCCCGGCTCTTCATGCCGCCGTCGAGCGCCCGGTGCGGAGGGTGCGCGCTGGCGCCGCGCACCTCGAGCGGGTCGAGGCCACTCACGCAGCCGGGGAGGCTGCGCTGCGGGTCGCCGAAGGTGTCGCCGCGCACGCGCTTGATGCCGGGCTTGATCTTGATCGTGCAAGACGAGTTTAAGCCCCGCGGCACAGGCCGCGCCAGCGCCAAGGCCGGCGCCAAGGCCGGCCAAGACCGGCCTCGGGCAAGTCGATGTCGGCGCGTCGCGCCGCCGAGCTTCGAGGCGCGAACACGGCAGCGCGTGCCGGTGGAAGCGATGGGCCGGGTCACATACCCTTGAAGAGGTGGGCGTACAGCCGGCTGGCCGTCAGCCGCTCGGGACGACCGCGCAGCGTCAGGAAGACCTTGCCCGACTCGTCGCGCAGCGCAGTGCTGATCGCGCTGGCGCGCACCACCAGGCCGCGGTGCACCTGCCAGAACTGCTGCGGATCGATCTGCGGCAACAGCTCGCGCAGCGACAGCCGGATCAGGTGCTCGCGCTCGGCCGTCACCACGCGCAGATACTTGTCGGCGGCCTCGAAGTACAGCACCTCGTCCACCGGCACCATGTGCACCAGCGCGCCGGCGCTGGCCTGGATGACATGCAGCCGCGGCACGGCCGGCGCTGCCGCGGCCGGTGCGGCGCCCAGCAGCGCGCGCAGTTGCGCCAGCGTCTGCTCCATGCCGTCCGGCGCCGCGGCGGCCAGGCGCTTCTTCAGCCGCTCGATGCAGGCCGCCAGCCGCGCGCCCTGCACCGGCTTGACGAGATAGTCCACCGCCTGCGCCTCGAAGGCCTGCAGCGCGTACTGGTCGTAGGCGGTCACGAAGACCAGCAGCGGGAAGGCCACGCCCGCGGGCCATTCCTCGGCCAGCGCCTGCGCGGCTTCCAGCCCGCTCAGGCCGGGCATGCGGATGTCGAGGAAGCACAGCTCCGGCCTGTTCGCGAGCGCCTGCGCGACGGCGCTGTGGCCGTCGCCGACGATCTCGAGCAGCTGCAGCCCGGGCCACAGCCGCGCGAGGTCGGTCTGCAGCGCCTGCGCCAGCAGCGGCTCGTCCTCGGCGATCAGCGCGGTCGGGGTGTGGTTCATGCGGCTCGCGGCCCGGTCGCAGGACAGGGCAGCACGATCAGCGCCAGCGTGCCGCCCTCGGCATCGCCGGCCGGCTTCAGCTCGAAGCGGGCGCGCTCACCGAACAGGGCCTGCAGCCGGGTGCGGACATGCGCCGTGCCATAGGGGCCGGATCCGGCACGCGCCGATTCGGCCGCGCCCTCGGCGGCGGGCGACCCCAGCGCCAGCGCCGCCGGCGACAGGCCGACGCCGGTGTCGCGCACGCACAGCTCCAGGTCGTCGCCGACCCGCCTCGCCCGCACGCCGATGCGGCCGCCCTCGACCTTGGGCTCCAGGCCGTGCTTGATGGCGTTCTCCGCCAGCGGCTGCAGCAGCAGCGGGGGCACGGCGCAGTCGCGCAGCGCGTCGGGCAGGTCGAGGCTCACCTGCAGGCGCGGGCCCATCCGCACCTGCATCAGCGCCAGGTAGTCGGCCAGGCGCGCGAACTCGTCGGCCAGCGGGTGCAGCTCGCTGCGCGACGCTGCCAGCGCGGCGCGCAGGAATCCGATCAGCCGGTCCAGCATGGCCTGCGCCTGCGGCGGATCGATGCCGATCAGGACGCGCAGGTTGGCCAGCGTGTTGAACAGCATATGCGGCTCGAGCTGCGACTGGAGCAGCTTGAGCTGGTGCTCCAGCGCCAGCGCGCGTGCGGCCTCGGCTGCGGCGCGCTCGACGTGCAGCCGCTCGCGGCTGCGGAAGAAATAGGTCGCGGCCACCGCGGCCAACAGCGTGACGATGCCCGCGGCGCGGCTGTCGAACAGGCTGGGCGAGACGATGCCGGTGAAGTGGTCGACGATGCTGGCGCCGAGGCTGTAGCCGGCGCCGGCGCCGAATGCGACGACCAGCGTCAGCGCCGGCACGCCCGGCCAGCGCGGCGTCGGCTGCGGATCGAGCCAGCGCGCCAGGCCATGGATCGCCCCTTCGATCAGCAGCCAGCAGCAGTTGCCGATGACGAACGAATAGGCGAGGTTGATTCCCAGCTTGCCCCGGCCGCCGAGCTGCCACAGCAAGAGCCCGATGACGAGGCACAGCGCCTGCGTGACCAGCCCGCGACCGGCGAAGCGGCGCAACGACTCGGAGGCCCCTCGGGGCGCGGGCGCGGGCGCGAGCGCGGACATCTTGTGATTGTGGCGGGACTCAGAAGGCGCGCGTGGCCGCCAGCAGCAGGCTGCGCCGCGCCGGCAGCTGGGCGAACAGCGAGTGCACCGGCCCGGCGTCGACGCGCCAGGCGGCGTTCAGGCGCCAGCGCTCGCCCTGCCACTGCAGGCCTGCGGTGTGCATGCGGCCGCGGTCGGCGGGCGCGAACAGCGTGTCGAACGTCCACTGCCAGCGCTCGGGCGACCAGGAGATGCGCACGAACAGGTTGTCGCGCCGCAGGTTGGGCGTATCGAAGGGCGTGGCCTGCCAGGCGAGGTTGCCCGCGCTGGCCAGCGCCGGGGCCGCGGCGGCGGCCAGGGCCGCGTTGCGCCGCTGCCAGGCGTCCCACTCGCCGTCGGCCAGCGCCGTGCCGTCGTGCCAGTATTCGACCATCAGGCCTTGCTGCGCGAGCCCGGTCCAGTTGGCACCGACCAGCCACTGCGTCGCGCCGCCGCGCAGCGCCTGGCGCCAGGGGTTGGCGGCCTGCACGGCGTCGCCGGCGCCGGGCGCAATCGCCCAGCCGTCGTGGCGCTCGAGACGGCGCCACGAGGCGTGCACTTCGAGCTCGTCGGTGGCCACCCAGGCCAGCGCCGCGCCGAGGCTGGCGCCGGTATGGCGGCCGTGGCGTGCGAAGCCATGCAAGTCGACCGCGCCCAGCCGGCGGTAGCCGCGCAAGGCCCAGGCGCTTTCGCCGGCGCCGCGGCTGGCGTCGGGCGCATCGTTCCAGCGCTGCGGGTTCGCCCATACGAGCGCCAGCGCATGCTCGGCGCCGAACTGCTCGACCATCAGGATCGGCCGCCCTTCGGGCGTGCTGGCCAGCAGCGCGCGGCGCGGTTCGTGCTGCACGAAATCGTTCGGCCGGAAGCCGTAGCCGACGTCCCAGCCGAGGACCTTGCGTCCGGCGCTGGCCTGCCACGCGCCGAGGTCGGCGCTCAGGTGCAGCTCGTTGAGGCGCGCGTCGGCGCGGCTCGCCTCGTGGCCGGCCACCTTCGCCTGCAGCAGGGCATTGACGGCCAGCGCGAGCGGCAAGCCGTCGGCCTTCCAGTGCTGCGTGTGGCGCAGCTCGGCCTCGGCCTGCGCGCCATCGCTGGCCGGCGCGGCGACGCCGGGCTGGATCTGGTTGGCGGCGGCCAGCGGCCCGTGCCGCGATGCGCTGCGGCCGGTGCCGACGAGACGCAGCTCACCGCCCGGGCCGCCTGGCTCGGCCGCCGCGACCGCCGCGGCGGCGGCACCCAGCAGCAGCGCAGCCGCCAGTCGCTTGCAGCACCGGGTCATCGGCGGCTACTCCAGCGCCGGGTTGCGTGCCAGGAACATCGGGTTGAGCCAGCTCTCGGGCAGCTGCTTCGGCTGGCGCGAGAGGTAGCGCACGCGCGTCTCCTTGTGCGAGCCGAGGCGGTCGGTCAGCACCATCTCGTCGACGCGCGTCGGCGCGGCGGGCTTGTCCGTCACGAAGCTCGCGAGCTTGGCGAGCTTGTCCGACTGCACGTACAGCTCGGCGCGCAGCGGCTCGTGCTGCTTCGTGCCGACCCACAGCTCGATGCGGGCGTAGGACAGGCCCTTGCGCGCCGAGCGCAGCGTCAGGTGCAGGCAGGGGGCGCCAAGCCCGGGCTGGCCCGGCGCCTCGCAGCGCTCCTCGCCGAGCAGCGTGCCGGTGTAGTCCTCGCTCCAGCTCAGCGTCGCGATGTCGCCGGTGGAAGCGTCGCCGAGCAGCTTCTGCGCCGGCGTGATGCGCACCGGCCGCTGGCTGCCGGGCAGCAGCAGCCAGTAGTCGTCGCCCAGCATCAGCACCTTCTGGCCGGCCTCGGCCGGCGAGCGCATCAGCACCAGCGACCTGTGCCCGGCCTGCACGAACACCGTATAGCGGCGCTCCTTGTCGGCCGAGCCGTCGCGCTGGAACACGCTGACCTGGGTCTCGACCTGCAGGCCTTCGGCGGTGCCGCCGGTGCGGTAGCGGTCGGCGGCCTTCAGCACGGCGTCGACGTCGAGGTCGGCCGGCGCGGCCGCGGCGGCGCGCGCGGCCGTCGCCGCGGCGACCAGCGCCAGCATCATGAGCATCCTCTTCATGGCATCTCCTACGGACATCGTTCAGACATGCGCCAGTGCCGCGACGATCGGCAGCCCGACCGTGCGGCGCGCCACCAGCGCCGAGGCCAGCGTCGCGAGCAGCAACATCGCCAGCAAGGTGCCGGCGTAGAGCCACGGGTCGGTGGCCACCTGCAGCGGATAACCGACGTTGCGGCCCGGCGGCGGCGGCATCTGGACCGGAAACAGCAGCAGTGCGAGCGCGACGCCGAGCGACAGCAGCGCCCCGAGCAGCGCGCCGGCACCGCCCAGCACCAGGCCTTCGAGCGCGAGGCTGCGCACCAGCTGCCCGGGCAGCGTGCCCATCGCGCGCAGCGTGCCGATCTCGCGCGTGCGCTCGACGATCGCCATCCCCATCGCGTTGCTGACGACGAAGACGACGATCACGCCGATGACCAGCCCGAGCGCGCCGAAGATGCGGTCGTAGAGCGCCTTCACGCTGCGGTAGAAGCTGGCCTGGTCGAGCCAGGTCTGCACCTCCAGCCCCGGCAGCGCCGCACGCAGCCGCGCCTGGCCGGGCGCGGTGGCCTGCATGCGGTCGAGGAAGACGCCCAGGCTCGACACGCGCGCGCTGACGAGCAGCTTCTGCGCGGTGGCGAGGTCGGTGTAGACGAGGCGCTTGTCGACCTCCGGGACGCCGGTGGCGAAGATGCCGGCCACGTTGACGTCGAGCGCGTTCAGGGCGCCTTCACTGGTGCTGGCCATCAGCGTCAGCCCGCTGCCGGGCTGCGCCTTCAGGCTGCGCGCCAGGCCCTCGCCGAGCATCACCTGCAAGGTCTCGCCGCTGCTCAGCACGCGGCCCGCCAGCACGCGCAGGAACGGGCCCTTGACCGCGAACTCGGCGTCGGGGTCGATGCCGGCGGCCATCATCACGGTGGACTTGTCGCCGTTGCTGACGAGGCCGGAGAAGTCGATCTTCGGCAGCACCTGGCGCACCGCGTCGTCGGCGAGCAGCGTCGCCTTCAGCGCCGCGACCTCGTCCAGGCCATGCTGCAGCGGCAGGTCCTCGTCGCTCGAGAACTGCGCGGGCCGGGCGACGATCAGGTGCCCGGTGCTGCGCGCCGACGACTGGGCCAGGCCCTCGTAGGTGTACAGCGCGAAGCCGCCGGCCAGCAGGATCGCCGCGCTGCCGAGCGCCGCGATCGCCACCGTGACGGCCGAGCGGCGCCGGTTGCGCAGCGTGTTGAGGATCGCGAACTTGAGCCAGGAGGCCAGGGCATTCATAGGATCGCTCCGTCGAGCAGCGCCAGGGCGCGGTCGCAGCGGCCGAGCAGCCGCGCGTCGTGGGTGGCGACGAGGAAGGCCGCGCCATGCGCGTGGCCCTGCTCGCGCATCAGGTCCAGCACCTGGTCGGCGGTGCGCGAGTCGAGGCTGGCGGTCGGCTCGTCGGCGATCACCAGCGCCGGCCGCTTGACGAGCGCGCGCGCGATCGCCACGCGCTGGCGCTGGCCGCCCGACAGCGCGTCGGGGCGGTGCGACGCATGCTCGTGCAGCCCGACCGCCTCGAGCATCGTGGCCACGCGGCGGCGGCGCTCGGCGCGCGCCACGCCGGCGAGAAAGAGCGGGTAGTCGACGTTTTCGGCCACCGTCATCACCGGCACCAGGTTGAAGCCCTGGAAGACGAAGCCGATCGCATCGCGGCGCAGCAGCGTGGCCTGGCGCGCGTCGATGCGGCCGGCCTGACCGACCTGACCTGCACGAGCGACCACCCGGCCGCGCAGCATCACCTCGCCCGCATCCGGCGCATCGATCAGGCCGGCGATGTTGAGGATCGTGCTCTTGCCGCTGCCCGAGGGCCCGGTCAGCGCCAGCATCTCGCCGGCTTCGAGGCCCAGGTCGACGCCGCGCAGCGCCGGCACCACGTGCGCGCCGAGGCGGTAGGTCTTGTGCACGCCGCGCAGCTGCAGCACGGTGCCGGCCAGCGCGGGCGCTGCACGAGGCGCTTGCAGTCGTTCGGGGGCGTTCATCGCCGCGCCCCCTCACAGGTCCTTCAGCCGCGCCTGCGCGTCGGCGGCCTGCGGCGCGCCGCTGCGCGCGAGCTTGTGGAGCCAGTCGCGCGCGGCAGCCTTGTCATCGGACTTCAGCGCCTCCTGCCCGGCGCGCAACCAGACGGCACCCTTGAAGGGCAGCGGCGCGCTGTCCAGCAGCGGGCTGCTGGCCACATCCTGCAACAGCCTGCGGCCGCGCTCGTGGCGGTTGAACATCGCCGGCAATGCGAGGAAGGTGCCGGCGGCGGTGAAGCGCGCCTCGAGGCTCGCCGGCACGCCGCGGTAGCGCGCGGCGTCGTGCGCCGGCGTCAGCTGCGCCAGGGCCTTGTCCAGCAGCGCCAGGCCGTCCTCGGCGCGGCTCATCTTCCTCCACGGCCACAGCGTCGTGCGCGCGCGCAGCGCGGTGGCCGCCCCGGCGTAGGCGCGCAGCACCGGGTCGGCGGGCTCGGCGGCCGACAGCCCGGACAGCCGCTCGGCCGCGGACTCGATGGCCGCCTCGTCGCCGCCGAGCGCGCGGTCGAAGGTGGTCATCGCGGCGGCGAAGGTCGGCGCGTCGGCGGCCGTGGCGGGCACGGGCGCGGCGGCGATCAGCAGGCCGGCGACGAGCAAGCCGGCCTGCACGATGGAGCGGGAGCGGTAAGCGGCGGACATTGGCACACCTCGTGGGATGGGGATGTGCGCAGTCTCGGCCGCAGCGCCGGATGGCGCCGCCGCGGCGCGACGGAATGCCGCCGGATGTCGCCGGACGGGGCGCGTGCGGCGCGGGATGCGGCCGCCGTGGCCGTCAGGCTATCGGCGCCACCTCGGCGCCCGGGTCTCGAGGCGCTCGCCCAACTACCGGCAGCGTACCTGCATCGGGCGTATCGGCTCCTCGACAAGGCATCTCATGCCAGGTCGGAGCCGGCAGCGAGCCCTGCCTTCCGGTCAGAACGGGGACACCTCGAAGAACATGCCGCCCCGATCCGCGCCACCGCGGGGGTCAGGTCCCGCGTTCCGCGATGCGGAACGCGGGACCTGACCCCCCGGGCATCGAGTGCCACCAGATCCTGCACTCGCGGCACAGCCCGGCGTCGAAGTGCGCCTGCAGCACGCCGTCGAGCACCATGCGCGGCAGCGGGTCGCCCGGCTGGCGCGGCGGCAGCGCGGTGCCGGTCGAGCGTGCCCAGATCGCGAACAGCTGCTCGGACGCGACCTGGTAGGTCACGTGCCAGTGCGCGATGCCACGGCCGGGTTCGGTGGCGAGCAGCTCGAAGTCGACGCGCACATCCTGCTGCAGCTCGACGCGGCGCCAGTAGGCGACGAGCTCGTCGTGCCCGCGCTGGACCGCGAACGGGGTGTTGTGATATTCGCCGTCGGGGTGGAACAGCGCCGCAAAGGCCTGCGCGTCGCGCGCCTCCCAGGCCGCCTTGTAGCCCTGCATGAAGCTCTCGATATCCATCGTCGGTGCCCCTCGGTCGTTGGGTCGGTAGCAACTCGGCATCGCGCGGCGCCGACACCCGAGCCACGTGCACGGGTCAGCGGCGAGGCGGTCATCGCGCACCCGGACTGCGCCGCCGCGGTCTGATCATCAGCCAGCGCACGATGCCATGCGGGTAGACCGCGAGCTCGTGAAGGCGGTGGTAGCCCAGCACCTCGTACAGCGCCGGGGCCTGGAAGCCGAAGGTCTCGAGAAAGACGCAGCGGCAGCCGCGTGCCTCGGCACGCTCGTGGAAGGCGCGCAGCAGCGCCGTGCCGAGGCCGCGCCGGCGCCACGCCGGATCGACCCACAGCTGCTGCAGCTCGGCGCACCCGCCCCAGCTGCGACCGACGGCGCCGCCGACCAGCGCACCATCGCCCGCATGCGCGGCGCAGGCCAGCGGTCTCACCTCATGCAGCGGCGCGGCGGCGACGTTGAAGGCGTCGAGCCCGGCGTCGACCGCCGCCAGCAGCTCCCCCGGCGGTTCGTCGTGCACGCGGATCGCGGCTGGCGGGCCCGGCGCCGGCGCGGCGTCCGCTGCCGCGCGGCCCGCGGCCCCCCGCAGCGCAGGCTGCGTGCCGGCGCCGGGCGCCGTCGCCGTGCGCCTACC
>JACPVA010000172.1 GCA_016191995.1 Burkholderiales bacterium
CGCGCTGCGCAGCGGCGCGACGACGCCCAGGCGCGCGTCGGCGACCATGAAGAAGACCGCCAGCGCCGCACAGATGGCGAGCTTGGTGAGAGCCGACGGTCCCTGGCGGAAGAAGGGTGGCGGCGTGCGGTCCAGAGTGCCCAGGGGCACGGCGCGCGCCTCCTCTTACTCAGAGGTGAAGATCGAGCCCAGGCGCTCCATGCGCTCCAGCGCCATGCCGCAGCCGCGCACGACGCAGCTCAGCGGGTCCTCGGCGACCAGTACCGGCAGCCCGGTCTCCTCGGCGAGCAGCCGGTCCAGGTCGCGCAGCAGCGCGCCGCCGCCGGTCAGCATCATGCCGCGCTCGGCGATGTCGGCACCGAGCTCGGGCGGCGTCTGCTCGAGCGCGTTCTTGACCGCGCTGACCATCTGGTTCAGCGGGTCGGTCAGCGCCTCCAGGATCTCGTTGGAGCTGACGGTGAAGCTGCGCGGCACGCCTTCGGACAGGTTGCGGCCCTTGACCTCCATCTCCTTGACCTCGGAGCCTGGGAAGGCGCTGCCGATATTCTTCTTGATCGACTCGGCGGTCGGCTCGCCGATCAGCATGCCGTAGTTGCGCCGGATGTAGTTGATGATCGACTCGTCGAACTTGTCGCCGCCGACGCGGATCGATCCCTTGTAGACCATGCCGCCGAGCGAGATCACGCCGACCTCGGTCGTGCCGCCGCCGATATCGACGACCATCGACCCGGAGGCCTCCGACACCGGCAGCCCGGCGCCGATGGCGGCGGCCATCGGCTCCTCGATCAGGTAGACATCGCTCGCGCCGGCGCCGAGCGCCGACTCGCGGATCGCGCGCCGCTCGACCTGGGTCGAGCCGCAGGGCACGCAGATGATGATGCGCGGGCTCGGCCTGAGCAGGCTGCGCGGGTGCACCATCTTGATGAACTGCTTGAGCATCTGCTCGGTGACGGTGAAGTCGGCGATCACGCCGTCCTTCATCGGCCGGATCGCCTCGATATTGCCCGGCACCTTGCCGAGCATGGCCTTGGCCTCGGCGCCGACGGCCTGGATCGTCTTCTTGCCGCTCGGGCCGCCCTCGTGGCGGATCGCGACGACCGAGGGTTCGTCGAGCACGATGCCCTTGCCGCGGACGTAGATCAGCGTGTTGGCGGTGCCGAGGTCGATCGCGAGATCGGTCGAGAAATACCGGCGCATGGATGCGAACATGGGCGCGCGAGACGAGAGGGTGGGGCGCGGTCGGTGCGTGAGCGGCGGCGGCGGATGTCGCGCGCACGCCGCCGCCGGCCGCGAGGGCCCGCGCCGGCGTGCGCGCTCGGCCGTGCCGCGCCGGGTCGATGGGGCGCGAGGACCTTGCGCGAGCGGCCCGAAACCTGCCGGGCCGATGCTGTCGGGTAACGGACGATAATAGCCTACGGCGGTCGCCCCGCCGCGTGCGACCGGCCCGATGGCGGTCGCTTCAGAAGTAACCATCGGTGCCGCGCGAGCGCCGCGCCCCCTGTCCCGCAGCCCCCGACCATGGCCCTCAGCCCCGAGGACGTGAGCCGCATCGCCGAGCTGGCGCGGCTCGAGCTGTCCGCCGATGAGCAGCGTTCGATGCACACGCAGCTCGACGCCTTCTTCCGCATCGTCGAGCAGATGCGCGCTGTCGACACGCGCGGCGTCGAGCCGCTGTACACGCCGCTGGCGGCGCTGCATGCGGCGGCGCTGCGGCTGCGCGACGACGCCGTCACCGAGCCCGACCGGCGCGAGGCCAACCAGCGCTGCGCACCGCGCGTCGAGGATGGCCTGTACCTGGTGCCGAAGGTGATCGAGTGAGCGCCGCGCCGCACGAGCTCGGCGTCGCCGACGCGAGCCGCCTGCTCGCCGCTGGCGCGCTCAGCAGCGTCGAGCTGACGCAGGAGCTGCTGGCGCGCATCGACGTGCACGCGGCGCTGCGCGCCTTCCTCGCCGTCGATGCGCCGGGCGCGCTCAAGTCCGCACGCGCCGCCGACGCGCGGCGCGCCGCCGGCCTTGCGACCCCGCTGACCGGCGTGCCGATCGCGCACAAGGACATCTTCGTCACGCGCGCGCTGCCGTCGACCGCCGGCTCGCGCATGCTCGAGGGCTACGTCAGCCCGTTCGACGCCACCGTCGTCGCGCGGCTCGGCGACGGCGAGGCGGGCGGCGCGCCCGGCGCCGGCATGGTCACGCTCGGCAAGCTCAACTGCGACGAGTTCGCGATGGGCTCGGGCAGCGAGAACTCCGCCTTCGGCGCGGTGCGGAACCCCTGGGACCGCGAGCGCGTGCCCGGCGGCTCCTCCGGCGGGTCGGCCGCCGCGGTGGCCGCCAGGCTGGTGCCAGCGGCGACCGCGACCGATACCGGCGGCTCGATCCGCCAGCCGGCCGGATTCACCGGCACCACCGGCATCAAGCCGACCTACGGCGTGTGCTCGCGCTACGGCATGATCGCCTTCGCGTCCAGCCTGGACCAGGCGGGCGTGATCGCGCGCAGCGCCGAGGACTGCGCGCTGGTGCTTTCGGCGATGGGCGGCTTCGACGCGCGCGACTCGACCAGCGCCGAGCGGCCGCCGCAGGATTTCCACGCCCAGATGCTGGCGCCGCGCGCCGCGGCCTCGGCCGGCAGGCCCCTGGCCGGGCTGCGCATCGGGCTGCCGCGCGAGTTCTTCCCCGCCGCGCTGGCGCCCGATGTCGGCGATGCGCTGCGCGCCGCGCTCGCCGAGCTGGAGAAGCTCGGCGCGGCGCTGGTCGACGTCAGCCTGCCGCGTACCGAGCTCGCGATCCCCGTCTACTACATCATCGCGCCGGCCGAGGCGAGCTCGAACCTGAGCCGCTTCGACGGCGTCCGCTACGGCCACCGCACGGTGCGCGACGGCGACCTGCGCGACATGGTCCGGCGCTCGCGCGCCGAGGGCTTCGGCGCCGAGGTCCGCCGGCGCATCATGATCGGCACCTACGTCCTCTCGCACGGCTACTACGACGCCTACTTCGTGCAGGCGCTGAAGCTGCGACGCATGATCGCCGACGACTTCCAGGCCTGCTTCCGGCGCTGCGACCTGATCGCCGGGCCGGTGGCGCCGAGCGTGGCCTGGCGAATCGGCGAGCAGGCCGACGACCCGGTCAAGGCCTACCTGGCCGACATCTTCACGCTGCCGGCGAGCCTGGCCGGGCTGCCGGGCATGAGCGTGCCTGCGGGCTTCGGCGCGCACGCCATGCCGGTGGGCCTGCAGCTGATCGGCGACTACTTCGGCGAGGCGACGCTGCTGCAGGCCGCGCACGCGTTGCAGCAGGCGACCGACTTCCACCGCCGCCGCCCCGCATGAACACGAGCCCCCTGGTGCGCGGCTACGAGGTCGTGATCGGCTTCGAGACGCACGCGCAGCTGTCCACCGCGAGCAAGATCTTCAGCGGCGCGCCGACCGCGTTCGGGGCGCCGCCGAATACGCAGGCCTGCGCCGTGGACCTGGCGCTGCCGGGCACGCTGCCGGTGCTCAACCGCGGCGCGGTCGAGCGCGCGATCCGCTTCGGGCTCGCGGTCGGGGCGCGCATCGCGCCGCAGTCGATCTTCGCGCGCAAGCATTACTTCTACCCCGACCTGCCGAAGAACTACCAGATCAGCCAGTACGAGATCCCGGTCGTGCAGGGCGGCAGCGTGAGCTTCCTGCACGACGGCCAGGAGCGTTCGGTGCGGCTGGTGCGCGCGCATCTGGAGGAGGATGCCGGCAAGAGCCTGCACGAGGGCTTCCACGGCCTGACCGGCATCGACCTCAATCGCGCCGGCACGCCGCTGCTGGAGATCGTCACCGAGCCCGACCTGCGCTCCAGCGCCGAGGCGGTCGAGTATGCGAAGGCGCTGCACGCGCTGGTCGTTTGGCTAGCCCTCTGCGACGGCAACATGCAGGAGGGCAGCTTCCGCTGCGACGCCAACGTCTCGGTGCGCAAGCCCGGCGCGCCGCTCGGCACGCGGCGCGAGATCAAGAACCTCAACAGCTTCCGCAACTTGGGCCAGGCGATCGACTACGAGGTGCAGTGGCAGATCGACCGCCTGGAGGACGGGCTGGCGATCGAGCAGGCGACCGTGCTGTTCGACCCGGCCAGCGGCCAGACGCGGGCGATGCGCAGCAAGGAGGAGGCGCACGACTACCGCTACTTCCCCGACCCCGACCTGCCGCCGCTCATGATCGCGCCCGAATGGGTCGAGCGCGAGCGCGCCGCGTTGCCCGAGCTGCCGCGCGCGATGGCCGGGCGGCTGCAGCGCGACGACGGCCTGCCGCCCTACGACGCGGCGATGATGACGCAGGGCCGCGCCTTCGCCGCCTACTACGAGGCCGCGCGCGACGCCGCGCGCGTCGCCGGCGTGCCGGCCAAGACGGTGGCCAACTGGATGATGGGCGAGGTCTCCAAGCGGCTCAATGCGCAGGCGCTGGCGATCGAGGCCTGCCCGGTGTCGGCGGCGGCGCTTGCGGCGCTGCTGGCGCGGGTGCACGACGGCACGATCTCGAACCACGCCGCGCGCCAGGTGTTCGACGCGCTGTGGGCGGGCGAGGGCCGCGACGTCGACGCGCTGATCGACGCCAGGGGCCTGAGGCAGATGAGCGACGCCGGCGCGCTGGAGGCGATCGTCGACGAGGTGCTGGCGAAGAACGCCAAGTCGGTAGCCGAGTTCCGCGCCGGCAAGGACAAGGCCTTCAACGCGCTGGTGGGCCAGGTCATGAAGGCGACCCAGGGCAAGGCCAACCCGGCGCAGGCATCCGAGCTGCTGCGGCGCAGGCTGGGCTGATCGATCCTGGCCGATGCGGCCACGTCGTCGGCGGTGTGCAGCGGGGCGGGATCTCCCTGCCGCCGCTGCGTCGCCGGAGCGCGGTCAGCGCCTGGGCGTGGCGCTGTCGACCGCGGCCACCGGGCCGAGCGAGCCCGGCGCCGCCCCCGCCCAGAGCTGGCGCAGCCGCGCCAGCTCCTGGTCGTAGACGCCGTTGATGCGCTCCGTCTCGGCCTCCTGCGTCTGCAGCGCGCTGCGCTGCGCCGCCATCGCCGCCTCGTTGGCGTCGATCTGCTCGCGCAGCCGGGGCGGCAACGGCTTGCCGAGGTAGAACTCGGACTCGGCGAGCAGCGGCTTGCGGTCCCGCTCGAGATCGGCCATGCGCCGCTGCGAGCTCTGCAAGGCCAGCCGGACCGGATCCAGCGCCGCCTCGCGCGCGCGCCGGTGCGCTTCGGCGTCGGGATAGCGCATCATGAGGTTGCGGTCGCGCCGCACGGCGTCGGCCTGCGCCGCCCGGCGCTCGGCCTCGCGCCGCTCGCGCGCCTCCTTGGCGGCACGTTCGTCGGCCGTCAGCGTCGGCGGCAGCACCGCCTTGAGCGAGCCGTCGCGATTCAGGACGCGCTGCTCGGTGCCGCGGCACTCGGCGATCGGCCGGTCCGAGGTCAGGCGCCGGCCACGCTCGTCGATGCAGGTGAAGATGCTCGTCGTGGCGGCTGGCGGATCCGCCGCCAAGGTCGCGGCGACCAGCCCGAGCAGCAAGGTGCCGACGCCGGCGCGCGCCAGTGCGCGCGCCGGCGGCCTCGCGCTGTCGAGGGCGGCCGGGTCCGGGGCGGGTCGACGGTACATGCGGATCGATCTGGGACGATGTCGGCGAGTCGGGCTGCGGCGGTCGGCTGGGCCTGCTTTCGAGCAGGAGTCGGTGGGAGTCGATGAGGGTCGGTCGTCGATCGATGAAGCACGCGGCGGGCCACACCCGCCAACGTCGGTGCCCTGGCCCGGCGCCGACCTGGCTTACACCCCGTAACGGTCGCGGTAGGCCTGCACCGCCGGCGCGTAGGCATCCAGGCCGACATCCTGCCCGCTGCGAAGATACTGCAACAGGTCATCAAGCGTGGCAATCGCCGCCACTTCCAGATTCAGCTCCCGCGTCACGTATTGCACGGCCGACCAGGGCAGGTCGCGCCCGCCCTCGGCCGCGCGCTCCTGGCGGTCCAGCGCGATCGCGACCCCGCAGGGCGTCGCGCCGGCGGCGGCGATCAGCGCGATCGACTCGCGCACCGAGATCCCGGCGGAGATCACGTCGTCGACGATCAGCACCCGCCCGGCCACCGGGGCACCGACCAGCACCCCTCCTTCGCCGTGGTCCTTGGCCTCCTTGCGGTTGTAGGCGAAGGGCACGTTGCGCCCCCGCCGCGCCAACTCGATCGCCACCGCCGCGGCCAGCGTGATGCCCTTGTACGCCGGGCCGAACAGCATGTCGAACGCGAGCCCCGAGGCGAGCAGCCGGCGTGCATAGAATGACGCGAGCTGCCCCAGCTTGGCACCGTCGTCGAAGCCGCCGGCGTTGAAGAAGTAGGGCGAAAGCCGCCCGGCCTTGGTCCGGAACTCGCCGAAGCGCAGCACCCCGCATTGCAGCGCGAAGCGCACGAAGTCCAGCGCGAGCGCATCGCCCGATCCCGCCCCGTGCGCCACGGCAGCGACATGCTCGTCGTTCATCCAGGGAGCCCCGCGCAGGTGTTCAGGATCGTCACGCTCAACCTCAACGGCATCCGCTCGGCGGCCGACAAGGGCTGGCTCGACTGGGCGGCGCAGACGGGCGCGGATTGTATGGGGGTGCAGGAGCTGAAGGCGGTGCCCGACCAGATCGAAGGGCGCCTCGACCGCGTCGCCGGGATGGACGGGCACTTCCACTGCGCCGCGCGCAAGGGCTACTCGGGCGTGGGGCTTTACACGCGCAAGGCGCCGAGCGCCGTCGTCACCGGCTTCGACCCCGACGAGTTCGACGCCGAGGGGCGCTGGGTCGAGACACGCTGGGACACCCGGCGGCGCAAGTTCAGCGTCGTCAGCTGCTACTTCCCGAGCGGCTCGAGCGGCGAGGACCGGCAGGCGGCCAAATACCGCTTTCTCGACAAGGTCTACCCGCACCTGATGCGGCTCAAGCGCGGGCGCGAGTTCGTCCTCGTCGGCGACATCAATATCGCGCACCAGCCGATCGACCTGAAGAACTGGCGCGCGAACCAGAAGAACAGCGGCTTCCTGCCCGAGGAGCGAGCCTGGCTGACACGGCTGCTGACCGAGGGCGGGCTGGTCGACGTCTTCCGCACCCTCAACCCGAACCCCGAGCAGTACACCTGGTGGAGCAACCGCGGCCAGGCCTGGGCCAAGAACGTGGGCTGGCGGCTGGACTACCAGCTCGCCACCCCCGGCATCGCGGCACGCGCGCGGCGTGAATCGATCTACCTCGACCAGCGTTTCAGCGACCACGCCCCGCTGACGATCGACTACGACTTCGAGCTGTGAGCGCTGCGGCCGCAGGGCCGCCCGGCGCCACAGCCGCACCCGGGAGCAGCGCCATGACCGACCCCCGAACCGTTCCTGCGCCCGACGCCGCGGCGCCAGAGCCGCCGCCGCCCTATATCCGCATGCCCGGTGTCGCCGCCGGGCAGGTCTTCTTCGTCTGCGACGACGACCTGTGGTCGGTCGCGCTGGCCGGCGGCGTGGCGCGTCGGCTCAGCGACGGCCTGGGCGAGCCGGCCTGGCCGGCGCCGTCGCCCGACGGCCGCTGGCTGGCCTATACCGGGCGCGACGCGCGCCATCCCGAGGTCTGGCTGATGCCCGCGGCAGGCGGGCCGGCGCGCCGCCTGACCTGGCTCGCCGCCGACACCCAGGTCCGCGGCTGGCTACCCGATGGCCGTGTGCTGGCGGTCAGCACCTGGGGCCAGCCCTTCGTGCGCAACCTGCGCGCATTCGCCGTCGACCCCGCCGGCGGGCTGCCCGAGCTGCTGCCGCTCGGACAGGTCAACCACCTCGCCCATGGTCCCGGCGGCGCGCGCGTGATCGGCCGCAACACCGCCGACCCGGCGCGCTGGAAGCGCTACCGCGGTGGCACCGCCGGCCAGCTCTGGGTCGACGCGCGCGGCGACGGCGGCTTCGCGCGGCTCGCGCTGCCCGGCAACCCGACCTGCCCGATGTGGATCGGCGAGCGCATCTGGTTCCTCGGCGACCACGAGGGCATCGGCAACCTGTACTCCTGCCGCGCGGACGGCAGCGACCTGGCGCGCCACACCGACCACGCGGATTTCTACGCCCGCAACGCCGCCAGCGACGGCCGCCACATCGTCTACCACGCCGGCGCCGAGCTGTGGCGCTTCGACACCGCCGCCGCGGTCGGCGCGCGCATCGACGTCCAGGTTCCGGCCGCGCGCACGCAGGCCGCGCCGCGCCCGGTGCGCGCCGAGGAGCATCTGGGCAGCGCCGCGATCCACCCCGAGGGCCACAGCGTCGCGCTCGACCTGCGCGGCAAGTGCGTCAGCTTCGCGCTGTGGGAGGGCGCGGTGCGCCAGCATGGGCTGGCCGACGGCGTTCGCTACCGGCTGCCGCAGTGGCTGGCCGACGGGCGCACGCTGGCGCTGGTGTCGGATGCCGGCGGCGAGGAGGCGATCGAGCTGCACCACCCGGATGGCCGCGTGCAGCCGATGCCGTGGACGCCGGCGCAGGTCGGCCGCGTCGTCGCGCTGGCGGCGGCGCCGCGCGGCACGCGGCTGGCCTGGGCCAGCCACCGCAACGAGCTGTGGATCGGCGACACCGCCGATGGCAGCGCGCGGCGTGTCGACGCCAGCGACGCCGGCCGCACCGAGGACCTCGCCTGGTCGCCGTGCGGCGGCTGGCTCGCGTACGACTTCTGGACCGGCGCGCGCCAGCGCGCGATCAAGCTGCTGGAGCTCGCCAGCGGCCGCAGCGTGCTCGCCACCCGGCCCGAGTTCCACGACTGGTCGCCTGCCTTCGACCCCGCCGGGCGCTATCTGTACTTCCTGTCGCGCCGCACCTACGACCCGGTGTACGACGCGGTGCAGTTCGAGCTCAGCTTCCCGCGCGCCGCGCGGCCTTACCTGGTCGCGTTGCAGGCCGATGCCGCACCGCCGTTCGAACCCGCGCCGCGCGGGCTGAAGGACGGCGACGGCGGCGGCAAGGACGCGGCCGGCCACGACCCCGCCGCGCCCGCGCGCGGCGACGCAGCGGC
>JACPVA010000175.1 GCA_016191995.1 Burkholderiales bacterium
AGCATCACGTCGGCGGCCCGGTCACGGCCGGCTGCGACACGGTGCTGATCAACGGCAAACCGGCCGCGCGCGCCACCGACCCGACCCTGTGCGTCGGGGTAGGGGCCATCGACCCGATCAAGCAGGGCGAACCGAGCGTGCTGATCGGCGGCAAGCCCGCCGCGCGCATCGGCGACCGGACCGAACACGGCGGCGTGCTGATCGAAGGCAGCCCCACCGTCCTGATCGGCGTCGACGACGGCTGCGCCGACGGCTCGTGCAAGAACGCGCACACCAAGGGCTCCCCGGTCAACCCGCTGCTCGGCATCAAGGTCCTGCCGGCCGAGACCGACATCGACCTGCCCTCGCCACTGGGCTGGCGCTGGTTCCGCTTCTACAGCTCGGACGACACCAGGGTCGGCCCGCTCGGCCCCGGCTGGAACCACCCGGCCTCGCTCGCGCTCACGCTCGGCCTTGATACCGTATTCAGCGACACCCAGGGGCGCAACATCACCTTCAACGGACTGCTGGCACCCGGTGAAACCCGGATCAGCCGCAGCGAAGGGCTGTGGCTCGCACGCGGCGGCGCCACGGCCGACCCGAGCGGCCCCTGGACCGGACTGGCGCCGCGCGACTGGCGCGATGCGCGGCGCTTCTTTCTCACCGACGGGGCGGGGCAGTTCTACGCCTTCCACCAGCCCGGCGGCCAACATGACGAGGTGCCCGCCGGGCGCTTCATACTCGAATCCCAGCGCAGCCGCCTGGGCACCATCGCGCACTACACCTGGCGCGGCGCGCGCCTGGACACGGTGCTCGACAGCGCCGGGCGGCTGTACCGCTTCCACCACGAACGCCTGTACCCGGTCCTCCCCCACGACAACGGCGAACGCCTCACCCACATCAGCCTGGAACTGGACCCGGCCGGCGCGCTCGCGCCGCACACGCTGGTGCGCTACTACTACAGCGCGGTGGGCGACCTGATCGAAGTACGCGACCGCTACGAACGCGTCCAACGCCGCTTCGCCTGGCGCGCCCACCTCATGGTCGGCCACGGCGGGTTGGGGCGGCGCACGGTGCGCTACGAGTATGAGCAAATGCGTGAGCAACTGCGCGAACAAGCGCCCGAAGGCGCAACCCCAACCCCCACCCCAACCCCGCGCGTGGTACGCCAGATCCAGGAAAACGGCCTCACCTACACCTTTGCCTACCACCCCGAGCACACCGAAGTCAGCGACAACCTCGGACGCGTCGAACGCTACTGGCACGCCGGCGAAGCCGGGCTGAAGCGCCTCGTGCGCCACGACCGCGCCGACGGCTCGGTGCTGCTCCACCGCTACGACCGCCACGGGCGACGCCTCGCCAGCCACGCCGCGCGCGTGCCGCTGGCCGAACTCAGCGCCGACGAACTCACCGACCCCGACCGCCACCCCCAGCGCTACCGCATCACCCGCCACCAGCACGACCCGGCCGGGCGGCCCACCGTCACCGACGCCGCCGGGCTGATCAGCCGCAACACCTGGAACCCCCTCGGGCAACTCGCCGCACACACCGACCCCAACGGCGCCACCACCGGCTACGCCTACGACCCGCTCGGGCGCCTCACCGCCGTCACCGGCCCCGACGGGCAACGCACCCAATTCATCTACGCAGACCCACCCGACGCCCCGCCCGCCACGCGCCCGGCGCGCATCCGTGACGCGCGCGGCGGCATCAAGCGTCTCGCCTTCGACGCCTGCGGCCAGCTCACCGCCCACACCGACTGCTCCGGCCACACCACCCGCTACCGCTACAACGGGCGCGGCCAGCTCACCGCCATCGAAGACGCCAGCGGCGCGCGCACCCGCTACCAGTACGACCGCTTTGATCGGCTGGACACCGTCACCGACGCCGCCGGCGCCACCACCCGCTACGGCTATGACGACGCCGACC
>JACPVA010000186.1 GCA_016191995.1 Burkholderiales bacterium
CCGACCCTCCTCCTTTACTTACGGGAGAGGGGGCCCGGCACCCTTGGCCGGCTACCGCGGGGGTTTTCGGCGGTCGAACACCACCTTGGCAGCTACGAAGCCGGGAGCGGGCCGGCCGGGGCGCGCGTGGGAGGCGCCGAGAAGCGCAGGGCGCCTGGCCGCGCGCGCAGCGCGCATCCCCATCTGACTCGTCGCCTTTGTTCGAGCGCAGTGAGCGCAGCGAACGAAGCGAGTTAGGCGACGGGCCAGGCGACCGAGCATCGCAGGGGAGTCGGCGCGCAGCGCCGACCGCCTCCGCCGCGCGCCCCGGTCGGCCCGCTCCCGGCTTCGCCGCCCTGGCCATCGCACGCGGGCACGCCATCGTGGGCCCTGAGCGGCCAAGGGCCGCTTGGGGCCGCCCGCGGCCGATCGCCGGCAACCCAGTCCTTGTCGATCGAGCGCAAACGCGTAGGAGCCGTCGACGTGTCCCGCGACGCGGGACGCCGGCGCCAAGACCCTTCGCCGGACACCGCGGCCGGACGCTGGAACACTCCGACGCCGGCCGCGAGCTTCTTCGCGGCCGCCATCCGACGATGTCACGACGACGAAAGGACGACCGCATGCTGAAGATCGGCGACCGGCTGCCCGCGGGCACGCTGCAGGAGTACATCGAGGTCGAGGGGGAGGGCTGCTCCGTCGGCCCGAACAGCTTCGACGTCCACCAGGCCACGGCGGGCAAGAAGATCGCGATCTTCGCGCTGCCCGGCGCCTACACGCCGACCTGCTCGGCCAAGCATGTGCCGGGCTACGTCGACAGGGCCGACGCGCTGAAGGCGGCCGGCGTCGACGAGATCTGGTGCGTCTCGGTCAACGATGCCTTCGTGATGGGCGCCTGGGGCCGCGAACTGAAGACCGCCGGCAAGGTGCGCATGATGGCCGACGGCAGCGCCGCGTTCACCCGCGCCACCGGGCTGACGCTCGACCTCACCGCCGCCGGGCTGGGCCTGCGCTCCAACCGCTACTCGATGCTGGTCGACGATGGCGTGGTAAAGACCCTCAACGTCGAGGCGCCGGGGAAGTTCGAGGTCAGCGACGCCGACACCATGCTGGCGCAGGTCAAGGCTGCGTCCTGAGCGCGGCGCGCGCTGCCGCGGCGCCGCCCCGCTCCGGCCGGCGCGGCGCCGGGCGCCCGCCGCAGCACCGGGCTGCACCAGGCCTTGACAAGGCCCCTGCCGCGCGCTGATAATCCGCAGCTTCGCCGTGAGACGGCGCGCTGCCACCGTGCAGCGCCGCCGCGCGGCTCCGACCCACACCAGGGGCCCAAGACTGGCCTGCTGCCTTCCCGAGGCGGCGGGTCCAAGTTGGGGACAGACGATGATCCAAATGCAATCGCGGCTCGACGTGGCCGACAACACGGGCGCGAAGTCCGTAATGTGCATCAAGGTGCTCGGCGGCTCCAAGCGGCGCTATGCGGGCATCGGCGACGTCATCAAGGTCAGCATCAAGGAGGCGGCCCCGCGCGGCCGCGTCAAGAAGGGCGAGATCTACAACGCCGTCGTCGTGCGCACCGCCAAGGGCGTGCGGCGCCAGGACGGCTCGCTCGTCAAGTTCGACGGCAACGCCGCGGTGCTGCTGAACAACAAGCTCGAGCCGATCGGCACCCGCATCTTCGGCCCGGTGACGCGCGAACTGCGCACCGAGCGCTTCATGAAGATCGTCTCGCTGGCGCCGGAAGTGCTCTGACGCCCGGCGCGCGACCCGAGGACCCACCATGAACAAGATCCGCAAGGGCGACCAGGTCATCGTGCTGGCCGGCCGCGACAAGGGCCGCCGCGGCACCGTGGCGCGGCGCGTCGACGACGACCACCTCGTCGTCGAGGGCGTCAACGTCGTCAAGAAGCACGTCAAGCCGAATCCGATGAAGGGCACCACCGGCGGCGTCGTCGACAAGACGATGCCGATCCACCAGTCCAACGTCGCGATCTACAACCCTGCGACCGGCAAGGCCGACCGGGTCGGCATCAGGCTGCTGGACGACGGCAAGAAGATGCGCGTCTACAAGTCCAGCGGCGAAGCGATCAAGGCCTGAGGATCATCGAGATGGCACAGCAGCAACCCGCCGCGCCGGCCCGTTTGCAGTCCTTCTACAAGGACAAGGTCGTCCCCGACCTGATGGCCAAGTTCGGCTATCGGTCGGTCATGCAGGTCCCGCGCCTGCGCAAGATCACGCTCAACATGGGGGTCGGCGAGGCGGTGGCCGACAAGAAGGTCATGGAGCACGCCGTCGCGGACCTGACCAAGATCGCCGGCCAGAAGCCGGTGGTCACGAAGTCGCGCATGGCGATCGCCGGGTTCAAGATCCGCGAGAACGTGCCGGTCGGCTGCATGGTCACGCTGCGCGGCGCGCGCATGTACGAGTTCCTCGACCGCTTCGTCACCGTCGCGCTGCCGCGCGTGCGCGACTTTCGCGGCATCTCGGGGCGCGCCTTCGACGGCCGCGGCAACTACAACGTCGGCGTCAAGGAGCAGATCATCTTCCCCGAGATCGACTACGACAAGATCGACACGCTGCGCGGGCTGAACATCAGCATCACGACCAGCGCCAGGAGCGACGAGGAGTGCAAGGCGCTGCTGGCGGCATTCCGCTTCCCGTTCAAGAACTGAGGTGACCCGTGGCGAAGAAGTCCATCAAGCAGCGCGAGGCCAAGCGGGAACAGCTGGTCGCCAAGTACGCGAAGAAGCGCGCCGAGCTGCAGGCCGTCGTCGGCGACACGAAGCGTTCCGAGGAGGAGCGCTACCTGGCGCGGCTGGAGCTGCAGAAGCTGCCGCGCAACGCCAACCCGACGCGGCTGCGCAGCCGCTGCGCGCTGACCGGGCGCGCGCGCGGCACCTTCCGTCTGTTCGGGCTGTCGCGCAACAAGATCCGCGAGCTCGCCTTCAAGGGCGACATCCCGGGCGTGGTCAAGGCCAGCTGGTGAGGTCGGCGCGAGCCCTGCAGGAGAACATCGATGAGCATGAGTGATCCCATCGCCGACATGCTGACCCGCATCCGCAACGCCCAGCGCGTCGAGAAGGTGTCGGTGACGATGCCGTCGTCCAAGCTGAAGGTCGCGATCGCCCAGGTCCTGAAGGACGAGGGCTATATCGAGGACTTCGCGGTCCGCAGCGACGGCGGCAAGAGCGAGCTCGACCTCACGCTGAAGTACTACGCCGGCCGCCCCGTCATCGAGCGCATCGAGCGCGTCAGCCGCCCGGGGCTGCGTGTCTACAAGGGCCGCCACGAGATCCCGCAGGTGATGAACGGCCTCGGCGTGGCGATCGTCACCACGCCGCGCGGCGTCATGACCGACCGCAAGGCGCGCGCCAGCGGCGTCGGCGGCGAAGTCCTGTGCTACGTCGCCTGAGGAGGCCGCCGACATGTCCCGCATTGGAAGGATGCCCGTCGAGATTCCACAGGGCGTGGAAGTCTCGATTTCGGCCGACGCGGTCGCCGTCAAGGGCGCCGGCGGCACGCTGACGCATTCGCTGCACCGGCACGTGAGCCTGCAGCGCGACGGCGCCCGCCTGCGCGTGCAGACCCGCGCCGACGGCACCGACGCCGGCGCCGTCAGCGGCACCACGCGCGCGCTGCTGGCCAACATGGTGCGCGGCGTCAGCAAGGGCTTCGAGCGCAAGCTCAGCCTGGTCGGCGTCGGCTACCGCGCGCAGGCGCAGGGCAACCGGCTCAACCTGCAGGTCGGCTACTCGCACCCGGTCGTCAAGGAGATGCCCGCCGGGATCAAGGTCGAGTGCCCGACGCCGACCGAGATCGTCATCAAGGGCGCCGACCGCCAGGCCGTCGGCCAGATCGCCGCCGAGGTACGCGCGGTGCGCCCGCCCGAGCCCTACAAGGGCAAGGGGATCCGCTACGCCGACGAGCGAGTGGTCCTCAAAGAGACGAAGAAGAAGTGAAGGAGCGTCACGATGGCTGACAAGAAGGAGCAGCGCCAGCGCCGCGCGCGCCAGACGCGCGTGCGCATCGCGCAGCAGGGCGTCGCGCGGCTGGCCGTGCACCGCAGCAACGCGCACATCTACGCCAACCTGATCTCCGACGACGGCGCGCGCGTGCTCGCCAGCGCGTCGACGCTCGAGAAGGATGTGCGCGGCGAGCTGGCCAATGGCGGCAATGTCGCCGCCGCGGCGCTGATCGGCCGGCGCATCGCGGAGAAGGCCAAGGCGGCCGGCATCGAGCGCGTCGCCTTCGACCGCTCGGGATTCGCCTACCACGGCCGCGTCAAGGCGCTGGCCGAGGCCGCGCGCGAAGCCGGTCTGCAGTTCTGATCGCGCCCGGCCCGGCAGAAGGACATACACGATGGCAAAGTTCACCCCCCGCGCCCAGATCGAAGCCAACGACGACGGCCTGAAGGAGAAGATGATCGCGGTCAACCGCGTCACCAAGGTCGTCAAGGGTGGCCGCACGCTGAGCTTCGCGGCGCTGACCGTCGTCGGCGACGGCGACGGCCGCATCGGCATGGGCAAGGGCAAGGCCAAGGAAGTGCCGGTCGCGGTGCAGAAGGCGATGGAGGCGGCGCGGCGCAACATGTTCAAGGTCGCGCTGAGGAACGGCACGATCCAGCACAACGTCGCCGGCCACCACGGCGCGGCGCGCGTGCTGATGGCGCCGGCCAAGCCCGGCGACGGCATCATCGCCGGCGGCCCGATGCGCGCCGTGTTCGAGGTGCTCGGCGTGACCGACATCGTCGCCAAGAGCACCGGCACGTCGAACCCCTACAACATGGTGCGCGCGACGCTGGACGCGCTGCGCAGCTCGACGACGCCGGCCGAGGTCGCCGCCAAGCGCGGCAAGACCGTCGAGCAGATCTTCGAGTGAGCTCAGCGCGCGAGGAAACCGAGATGTCCGACAAGAAGACCCTGACCGTCAAGCTCGTGCGCAGCGTCGCCGGCACGCGCCAGGACCACCGCGCGACCGTGCGCGGGCTGGGCCTGCGGCGCCTGAACAGCGAGCGCACGCTGGAGGACACGCCGGCGGTGCGCGGCATGATCGACAAGATCGCGTACCTGGTGCGCGTGGTCGGCTGAACCCGAAGAGGCCCGACGATGGAACTCAACACGATCAAACCGGCCGCCGGGGCGAAGAAGCCACGCCGGCGCGTCGGCCGCGGCATCGGCTGTGGCCTGGGCAAGACCGCGGGCCGCGGCCACAAGGGGCAGAAGTCGCGCGCCGGCGGCTTCCACAAGGTCGGCTTCGAGGGCGGGCAGATGCCGCTGCAGCGCCGGCTGCCCAAGCGCGGGTTCAAGTCGACGACCGCGGCGCTGCGCGCCGAGGTCACGCTCGCCGACCTCGAGCGGCTCGCGATCGACGAGGTCGACCTGCTGGGGCTCAAGCGCAGCGGGCTGGTCGGCCAGCGCGTGCGCCAGGCCAAGGTCGTCAAGGCCGGCGAGATCGCGCGCCGCGTCGTGCTGCGCGGCATCGCCGCGACGGCCGGCGCGAAGGCCGCGATCGAGGCCGCCGGCGGCAGCGTCGAGGCCGCGCCGGCGGCCGCCTGACGCGGCGAAGGGACGGCGGGGCGTGGCCACCAACGCGAACCAGCTCGCACGCAGCGGGAAGTTCGGCGACCTGCGTCGCCGCATCGTCTTCCTGCTGCTGGCGCTGCTCGTCTACCGCGTCGGGGCCCACATCCCGGTGCCGGGGATCAACCCGCAGCAGATGCAGGAGCTGTTCAACAGCCAGTCCGGCGGCATCCTCAGCCTGTTCAACATGTTCTCCGGCGGCGCGCTGTCGCGCTTCGCGGTGTTCGCGCTCGGGATCATGCCGTATATCTCGGCGTCGATCATCATGCAGCTGATGGCCTACGTCGTGCCGGCGCTGGAGGCGCTGAAGAAGGAGGGCGAGGCCGGCCGGCGCAAGATCACCCAGTACACGCGCTACGGCACGCTGGTGCTGGCGCTGTTCCAGTCGCTGGGGATCGCGCTGGCGCTCGAGGGCTCGCCCGGGCTGGTGATCGACCCCGGGTTCGGATTCCGCATGACCGCGGTCGTCAGCCTGGTGGCCGGCACGATGTTCCTGATGTGGCTGGGCGAGCAGATCACCGAGCGCGGTCTCGGCAACGGCATCTCGCTGCTGATCTTCGCCAGCATCGTCGCCGGGCTGCCGAGCGCGATCGGCGGGCTGTTCGAGCTCGTCCGCACCGGGGCGATGAGCATCATCGTCAGCCTGCTCATCATCGCGCTCGTGATCCTCGTGACCTACGGCGTCGTCTTCGTCGAGCGCGGCCAGCGCAAGATCCTGGTCAACTATGCCAAGCGCCAGGTCGGCAACAAGGTCTACGGCGGGCAGTCGTCGCACCTGCCGCTGAAGCTCAACATGGCCGGCGTGATCCCGCCGATCTTCGCGTCGTCGATCATCCTGCTGCCGGCGACCGTCGTCGGCTGGTTCGCCACCGGCGAGGGCGTGCGCTGGCTGCGCGACCTCGCCAGCGCGCTGTCGCCGGGGCAGCCGATCTACGTGCTGCTGTACGCCGGCATGATCGTGTTCTTCTGCTTCTTCTACACGGCACTGGTGTTCAACAGCCGCGAGACCGCGGACAACCTGAAGAAGAGCGGCGCCTTCATCCCCGGCATCCGCCCCGGCGAGCAGACCGCGCGCCACATCGACCGCATCCTCGGCCGCCTGACGCTGGCCGGCGCGATCTACATCACCGTCGTGTGCCTGTTGCCGGAATTCCTGATCCTGCGCTACAACGTGCCGTTCTACTTCGGCGGCACCTCGCTGTTGATCATCGTCGTCGTCACGATGGACTTCTGGGCCCAGGTCCAGAGCTACGTGATGAGCCAGCAATACGAATCGTTATTGAAGAAGGCCAGTTTCAAGACATCGTGAGCGCCCATGTCGAAGGACGACGTCATCCAGATGCAGGGAGAGATCCTCGAGAAGCTCCCGAATACGACCTTTCGGGTCAAGCTGGAGAACGGTCACATCGTCCTCGGCCATATCTCCGGCAAGATGCGCATGCACTACATCCGCATCCTCCCCGGCGACAAGGTCACCGTCGAGCTCACCCCCTACGACCTCACGCGCGCGCGCATCGTCTTCCGCGCCAAGTAGTCCCCGACAACGTCTCACGCCCGAGCTACCGCCGCAGGAGAAGCCCATGAAAGTCGCCGCATCGGTCAAGAAGATGTGCCGCCACTGCCGCATCATCCGCCGCCACGGCGTGGTGCGCGTGATCTGCACCGACCCACGTCACAAGCAGCGGCAGGGCTGACCTGCCGCGGCGCCCGCCGCGGCGCCGACCGACGGCCGCGCGCGCCGACCGCGCGTGGCACCCCGAGATTCCGAGGTAAGCACATGGCACGCATCGCCGGCATCAATATCCCGCCCCACAAGCACGCCGAGATCGGCCTGACCGCCATCTACGGCGTCGGCCGCAGCACCGCGCAGAAGATCTGCGAGGTGGTCGGCATCGCCTACTCGAAGAAGATCAAGGATCTCGACGACACCGAGCTCGAACGCATCCGCGAGGAGCTGTTCAAGCTGACGATCGAGGGCGACCTGCGCCGCGAGTACACGATGAATATCAAGCGGCTGATGGACCTGGGCTGCTACCGCGGCTTCCGGCATCGCCGCGGGCTGCCCGTGCGCGGCCAGCGCACGCGCACCAATGCCCGCACCCGCAAGGGCCCGAGCAAGGGTGCGATCGCCGCCAAGAAGTAAGCCCCACGCGACCGGAGAAAACCCGTCATGGCCAAGCCCCCCGCCAGCACCGCCGCGCGCCGCGTCAGCCGCAAGGTGCGCAAGAACGTCGCCGACGGCGTCGCGCACGTGCACGCGTCGTTCAACAACACCATCATCACGATCACCGACCGCCAGGGCGGCGCGCTCGCCTGGGCGTCCAGCGGCGGCCAGGGCTTCAAGGGCTCGCGCAAGTCGACGCCGTTCGCGGCCCAGGTCGCCGCCGAGATGGCCGGCCGCGCCGCGCAGGAGCACGGGATCAAGAACCTGGATGTCAAGATCCGCGGCCCCGGGCCGGGGCGCGAGTCCTCGGTGCGCGCGCTGGCGTCGCTCGGCATCCGCATCAACTCGATCAGCGACGTGACGCCGATCCCGCACAACGGCTGCCGGCCGCAGAAGCGCCGGCGCGTCTGAGCGCGAGGCGGCGCCGTCGCGCCGCCCCGGCCTCGCCGCGCAGCTACAATCCACAGTTTTTCCGACCGGCGGCGGCCACGCCTGCGCGCCGGCATCCCCCAGGGGCCCGCGCCGCAGCGCCGGCGGCCGCCCGCCCCCAAGCCCACCGTCTGCCGCCGGCACCAAGACCGGGACCAGACTCGCGCGGGGCGCCCCGTCCGGGGCGCGGCCGCGTCAGGACACAGACCTCGAGAGGATCGACAGTGGCACGCTACCTCGGCCCCAAGGCCAAGCTCTCCCGCCGCGAAGGCACCGACCTGTACCTGAAGAGCGCGCGGCGCGCCATCAGCGACAAGGCCAAGTTCGACAGCAAGCCCGGCCAGCATGGTCGCACCAGCGGATCGCGCACCTCCGACTACGGCGTCCAGCTGCGCGAAAAGCAGAAGGTCAAGCGCATGTACGGCGTGCTGGAGCGCCAGTTCCGGCGCTACTTCGCCGAGGCCGAGCGGCGCAAGGGCAACACCGGCGAGAACCTGCTCGCGCTGCTCGAATCGCGGCTCGACAACGTCGTCTACCGCATGGGCTTCGGATCGACCCGCGCCGAGGCGCGCCAGCTCGTCTCGCACAAGGCCGTCACCGTCAACGGGCAGGTCGTCAACATCCCGTCGTACGGCGTCAAGGCCGGCGACACGGTCGCGCTGCGCGAGAAGGCCGGCAAGCAGCTTCGCGTGCAGGACGCGCTCAAGCTCGCCGGGTCGATCGGCATGCCGGGCTGGGTGCAGGTCGACGCGACCAAGATGGAAGGCGTCTTCAAGAAGACGCCGGACCGCGACGAGTTCGGTGCCGAGATCAAGGAAGCGCTGATCGTCGAGCTGTACTCGCGCTGAGCGCGCGCGCGTGCCGGTGGCGACGAAGCCGCCGGTGCCTGCCGCGCACCCGATAGCGACCGCCCTGCCCGCCGGGCGCGGGACGGCCCGCGAGCCTTCCCCTCGCCCGGCCTGGTCCATCAGCCTTATCGGTGTAACGAGCCGAGGGTATTGACAGGAACAACGACCCCATGCAAACGACACTTCTCAAGCCCAAGGCCATCCACGTCGAGCCGCTCGGCGAGTATCGCGCCAAGGCCACCCTCGAGCCCTTCGAGCGCGGCTACGGCCACACGCTGGGCAACGCGCTGCGGCGCGTGCTGCTGTCGTCGATGATCGGCTACGCGCCGACCGAGGTGACGATCGCCGGCGTGCTGCACGAGTACTCCGCAATCGACGGCGTGCAGGAGGACGTGGTCCACGTCATGCTCAACCTCAAGGGCGTGGTCTTCAAGCTGCACAACCGCGACGAGGTCACGCTGGTGCTGCGCAAGGAGGGCGAAGGCGCGGTCACCGCGGCCGACATCCAGACCCCGCACGACGTCGAGATCATCAACCCCGGCCACGTCATCGCGCACCTCGCGCAGGGCGGCAAGCTCGACATGCAGATCAAGGTCGAGAAGGGGCGCGGCTACGTCCCCGGCACGCTGCGCCGCCATGGCGACGAGCCGACCAAGACGATCGGCCGCATCGTGCTGGACGCATCGTTCTCGCCGGTGCGCCGCGTCAGCTATGCGGTCGAGAACGCACGCGTCGAGCAGCGCACCGATCTGGACAAGCTGGTGATGGAGATCGAGACGAACGGCGCTGTCAGCCCGGAGGAGGCGGTGCGTGCATCGGCCAAGATCCTGGTCGAGCAGCTCGCGATCTTCGCCCAGCTGCCGTCGGACAATATCGAGGAGATGCTCGCCGCCGCGCCGCAGAAGGCCGCCGCCAGCTTCGACCCGATCCTGCTGCGCCCGGTCGACGAGCTCGAGCTGACGGTGCGCTCGGCCAACTGCCTGAAGGCCGAGAATATCTACTACATCGGCGACCTGATCCAGCGCACCGAGACCGAGCTGCTGAAGACCCCGAACCTGGGCCGCAAGAGCCTCAACGAGATCAAGGAAGTGCTCGCCTCGCGCGGGCTGACGCTGGGCGCGCGGCTGGAGAACTGGCCGCCGCAGGGGCTGGACCGGCGCTGAGCGCCGGCGGCCGCGACAGGGGCCGGTGCTGCCGGCCGATGTGACAAGGGCCGGACACCCCGGCCGGTGCCATCCCCGGTACCTGATACGGCCGGGGCTCGATAAGGAAAGGAAAGCACCATGCGCCACCGCCACGGACTGCGCAAACTCAACCGCACCAGCAGCCATCGCCAGGCGATGCTGCGCAACATGTGCAACTCGCTGATCACGCACGAGGCGATCAGGACCACGGTCCCCAAGGCCAAGGAACTGCGCCGCGTCGTCGAGCCGCTGATCACGCTGGCCAAGCAGGCCACGCTGGCCAACCGCCGGCTCGCGTTCGACCGCACGCGCGACCGCGACGTCGTCGTCAAGCTGTTCGAAGTCCTCGGCCCGCGCTACGTCGCGCGCCCGGGCGGCTACACGCGCATCCTGAAGACCGGCTGGCGCCTCGGCGACAACGCGCCGATGGCCTTCGTCGAGCTGGTCGACCGGCCGGAGCCGGCAGCGGCGCAGGGCGAGGCCGGCGACAGCAACGCCTGAGCGAGCTGCCGGGCTTCGCCCGGCACCTCATGAACCCGTCGACCGGCGCCTCGGGCGCCGGTTTGCGTTGTCGGGCCCGGGCGGATGCAGCCGTGCCGGCGCCCCGTACACGTCGCGTTTACACACCCGACGCCACACTGGCGGCTTCTCGCGGCAGCTTCTCGTCGCCGTGCTGCGCGGCTGCACCAGCAGGCTGCGACAGCGCGCGCGTCGAGCTGCCTGGCGTGCTCCGATCAAGATGGAGGTGCGCCGCGCGGCAGGCTGGGGCTCAGCAGCCGCGGCCCGAGCACCACCGCCCAGGCACCGAAGGCGGCTCCCCACAGCGCCAGCGCCGCCGCCAGCAGCACTGGTGCGGCCGCCGCCGGTGCGGCACCGAGCGCGACCGCGACGCGCAGCGCCGCCGCCGCGGCGACCGCCCAGGCGGTCCAGCGCAGCGGCGCCGGCAGCGCGAGCGTGCGCCCGGTGTGGCGCAGCGCGACGCGCGTCATCAGCGACAGCATGGTCTGGCCGAGCGCACCGACCGTGAACGCGTGCATCCAGGCGTCCGCCGGCCAGGGCGCGCCGAGCGCCGCGCCGGCGCGCAGCGCCAGCGCCAGAAGCAGCCACGCAAAGCCGCCGTGCAGCCCCGGCACGAGCGGCGCGTCGAGCACGCGCCAGCCGCGCCAGCGCGCGACCCGCCAGCCCTGAAGCAGCAGCGCCGCGATGGCGGCCGCGCCGATCGCGGCGTCGCCCGCGCCAGTCAGGTCCAGCAGCGCCAGCGCGACCAGCGCGATCGCGGCTGCGGCGTCCAGCAGCGGCCAAGCCGGCGCCACGTCGCCGCGTCCTGCGGCGCGCAGCGCGTTGCCGGTGAAGACCGGCGTCAGCAGCCCGCCGGCGAGCACGAACAGCAGCATGAGCACCCACACCGCGCCGCGCAGCGCCGTGGCCGCAAGCGCCGCGTCGCCGGCTGCCAGCGCGGCGTGGTGGACAGCGTCGGCCAGCGCCAGCGCGGGCAGGATCGCCAGCACCAGCCGCCATGCGCGCCGCGGCAGCGGCCACAGGTGCGGCGCCAGCCACAGCGCCAGCGCGACCGGCAGCGCCACCGCGCCGACCACGGCCAATGGCAGCGACGGCTGGAGCCAGAAGGCCGCGCGGCCGAGAACCCAAAGTGCCGCCAGCAGCGCCAGCGGCGCGTGCTCGGTCTCCGGGATCCCGGCCCAGCCCGGCAGCGCGGTCAGCACGATGCCGGCGACGATCGCGCCGGCGAAGCCGAAGACCATCTCGTGCCCATGCCATAGCGGCGGCATCGTGGCCGTCGGCAGCACGCCGGCCCAGACGGCGATCGCCAGCAGCGCGAGCAGCGGCGCGTAGCAGGCGCCGGCGAGCAGGAACGGGCGGAAGGCCGCTGCCCACAGCGGATGCTGCCAGCGGCCGTGCCGGCGCGCCGCGCCGGTCATCGCCGAGACGCGCCGCGAGTCGTGCGCAAGGCCGCCAGGCTCACCGCGCCTGCGCCTCGAACGCCGCGCGCTGCTCGCGCAGCGCCGCGCGCGCGGCGCCGGCCTGGCGCTGCCAGACCGGCCCGTAGCCGCGCGCGGTCGCGGTCGATTCGGCCAGCGCCAGCGCCGCCTCGTAGTTGCCCGCGTCCAGCCGCGCGGCGGCGAGCTCGACCGCGTCGACATACTCGTCGCGCAGCGCGCGCGCCAGCCGCGTGTCGGCATCGCGCCCGAAAAGGTCCAGCGCGCTGCCGCGCAGCCGGCGTGCGCGCACCAGCAGCCGCAGCCAGGGGCGCAGCCGGTCCAGGTCCCAGGCGCGCTTGACCGGCTCGCCGCGGACCGGGTCGCGCCGCGCCAGCCCCGGCGGCGCCAGGTGCAGCGTCACGCGCGGCCTTCCTTCGAAGACCTGTGCCAGCGCGGCGTCGAAGGCCGGGTCGGTATACAGCCGCGCGACCTCGTACGCATCCTTGTGCGCGAACAGCGCATGCGCATGCCGCGCGACCGCATCGGCGAGCCGCTCGCTGCCCGGCCGCACGCGCTGCTCGGCGGCGCGAATCCGATCGACCAGCGCGGCGTAGCGCGCCGCATAGCGATCGTCCTGGTAGGCGGCGAGCATCTCGCGCCGGCGCGCGATGCGCTCGTCCAGCGTCGTCGACAGCCGCCGCCAGGCCGGCTGCGGCAGGGAACGCGCCGCGAGCTCGGCTGCCGCCGCCGGGTCGCAGGCCGCGCGCCGGCCCCAGGCGAAGGCGCGCCGGTTGTCGTCGACCGCGACCCCGTTGAGCTCGATCGCGCGCAGCAGCGCGTCGCGCGATACCGGCACCCAGCCGCGCTGCCAGGCGATGCCGAGCATGAACATGTTGGTCGCGATCGAATGCCCGAGCAGCCCGGTCGCCAGCCGCGTGGCCTCCAGCGCCTGCACCGCATCGTCGCCGAGCGCGCTGCGCAGCCGCGCCAGCGTCGCTTTGCCCGGGAAGCTGCGGTCCGGGTCGCGCAGGAAGTCGCCGGTGATCGTCTCGGCCGTATTGACCAGCGCGCGCGTGCGCCCCGCGGCGCAACGGCGCAGCGTGTCGGGTGCGGCCGCGACCAGCAGGTCGGCGCCGAGCAGCGCGTCGGCACCGCCGGGCTCGATGCGCGCCGCGTTCAGCTCGTCCTGTGCGCGCGCGATCCGCACGTGCGACAGCACCGCACCACCCTTTTGCGCCAGCCCGGTCACGTCGAGCACCGTGACACCCAGGCCGTCCAGGTGCGCCGCCATCCCGAGCAGCGCACCGATCGTGACGACCCCGGTGCCGCCGACGCCGGCCACGAGCAGCGACCACGGCGCGTCCAGCGCCGGCAGCGCCGGATCGGGCAAGGCCGACTCGTCGACCTCGCCCGCCGCCTGCCCGCGCCGCGGCATGCCGCCTTCGATCGTCACCAGGCTCGGGCAGCAGCCCTCGACGCAGCTCAGGTCCTGGTTGCAGGCGAAGGGGTCGATCTGGCGCCGGGTCCCGAACTCGGTCTCGACCGGAACGATCGCGAGGCAGTTGGACTTGACGGCGCAGTCGCCGCAGCCTTCGCAGACCAGCTCGTGGATGAAGACCTGGCTCGCGGCCGGTGGCGCCAGGCCGCGCTTGCGCCGGCGCCGGCGCTCGGTCGCGCAGACCTGGTCGTAGACGAGGACGGTGACGCCGGGAATGCCGGCGAGCTCGCGCTGCACGGCATCGAGCTCGCGCCGATCGCGCAGCTCGATGCCGGGGGCGAGCGGATCGTCGGCCGCGCCCTGGCGGTGGCGCGCCGGGTCGTCGGCGACGACGACGATGCGCGCGACACCCTCGGCGGCGAGCTGTCGCGTCAGCCGCGGCACCGTCAGCGGGCCGTCGATCGGCTGCCCGCCGGTCATCGCCACCGCATCGTTGAACAGCAGCTTGTAGGTGATGTTCACGCCGGCGGCGACGGCGGCGCGGATCGCGAGCAGCCCGGAGTGGAAGTAGGTGCCGTCGCCCATGTTGGCGAAGACATGCCGCACCCCCGCATGCGGCGCCATCCCGATCCAGGTCGCGCCCTCGCCGCCCATGTGGCTGATCGTCAGCGTCGACCGCTGCATCGCGACCGCCATCAGGTGGCAGCCGACACCGGCCAGCGCGCAAGAGCCCTCGGGCACGCTGGTCGACCGGTTGTGCGGGCAGCCGGGGCAGAAGTAGGGCGTGCGCTGCAGCGGCGGTGGCGGCAGTGCGCCGGTGGCGGCGGCCTCGGCGTCGAGCGCGGCGGCGGCCTCGCGCCAGCGCGTGCCGCCGTGCAGCCGCGCCAGCCGCTGCGCGATCGCGCGCGCGACGAGCAGCGCGTCGAGCTCGCCGGTCGGCGGCAGCAGCCACTGGCCGTGCGGCGCCGGCCACTCGCCCTCCTCGTCGAACTTGCCGACCACGCGCGGGCGGTCGGCCGGCGGCGCCGCGTACAGCATCTCCTTGAGCTGGTACTCGATGATCTGGCGCTTCTCCTCGACGACGAGGATCTCGCGCAGCCCGCGCGCGAAGCGGCGTGCGCCGGCGGCCTCGAGCGGCCAGGGCATGCCGACCTTGTACAGACGCAGCCCGAGCGCGTGCGCCGCGTGCGTGTCGAGGCCGAGCCGGCGCAGCGCCTGCATCAGGTCGCCCCAGGCCTTGCCGCAGGCGGCGATGCCGAGCTGCGCGTGCGACGGGTCCAGCACCAGCCGGTCGATGCTGTTGGCGCGCGCGTAGGCAGTGGCCGCGTAGACCTTGTGCGCCTGCATCCGCATCTCCTGCGCGAGCTGCGGATCGGGCCAGCGGATGTGCACGCCGCCGGGCGGCAGCGCGAAGTCGGTCGGCGCGACGATGCGCACGCGCGCCGGGTCGACCTCGGCGGTGGCCGAGCTCTCGACGACGTCCGACGAGAGCTTGAGCGCGACCCACAGCCCGGCGTGGCGCGACATCGCCCAGCCGTGCAGCCCGAAGTCGAGAAGGTCCTGCACGTCGGCCGGCGCCAGCACCGGGATGCCGCAGGCGGCGAACACATGTTCGCTCTGGTGCGCGACCGCCGACGAGCGCGCCGCGTGGTCGTCGCCGGCGACCACCAGCACGCCGCCGAGCGGTGCGGTGCCGGCGTGGTTGGCATGCTTGAAGACATCGACGCAGCGGTCGACACCCGGCCCCTTGCCGTACCAGAGCGCGAAGATGCCGTCGACATCCGGCCGGCCCGGCATCAGGTGCAGCTGCTGCGTGCCCCAGCAGGCGGTGGCGGCGAGGTCCTCGTTGACGCCGGGGACGAAGCGGATGCGGTGCTCGGCGAGGAAGGGCGCGGCCTCGTGCAGCGCGGTGTCCAGGCCGCCCAGCGGCGACCCGCGGTAGCCGCTGACGAATCCCGCGGTGTGGTGGCCGGCGGCGCGGTCGCGCTCGTGCTGCAGCATCGGCAGCCGCGCCAGCGCCTGCACGCCGGTCAGGAAGACGCGGCCGTGCTCGACGCGGTATTTGCTCGCGAGGTCGACGTCGGGGCGTTTCATGCCAGGGCCTCCGGCGGCTCGGTGGGCGTCTTGCTGTCGGCGCGAGCGGGGTGACGCGCGCGGCCACGCACCGTAGCATGCACGCGATGAACGATCCGAACCCATTGCCGATCCGGCGCCGCTTCACCGAGCTCGAAGCACCCCCCGCATTGCGAGGACTGCAGCTGCACCACGCCGAGTGCGGCGCCGCCGCCGCGCCGCCGGTGCTGCTGCTGCACCAGACGCCGCGAAGCTGGGCCGAATACCGCGCCGTGCTGCCGCGGCTGGGCGCAAGCTTGCGCGCGATCGCGCCCGACACACCCGGCTTCGGCGACTCGGACCCACTGCCCGGCGCGGCGACGATCGAGGGCTGGGCCGCGGCGCTGGTCGCGCTGCTCGATGCGCTGGGGCTGGAGCGCGTCGACCTCGTCGGCCACCATACCGGCGGGGTGATCGCGGTCGAGATCGCAGCCGGATGGCCGCAGCGGGTGGGCCGCATCGTGTTGTCGTCGACGCCGCTGGTCGACGCCGCGCTGCGCGCCGAGCGCGCGCGCCGGCCGCCGATCGACGAGGTGCTGCCGCAACCCGACGGCAGCCACCTCGCGGCGCTGTGGCAGCGCCGGCAGGGCTTCTACCCGCGTGATCGGCCGGATCTGCTGCACGCCTTCGTGCTGGATGCGCTGAAGGTCGGCGAGCGGCTGGAGCAGGGGCACCGCGCGGTCGCGAACTACCGGATGGAGGACAGGCTGGATCGTGTGACGCAACCGGTGCTGGTGCTGCGCGCTGGCGCCGACCCCTTCGCCGCGCCGCACGCCGATGCCCTGGCGGCGCGGCTGGCCGATGCGCGGGTGCACGAGATCGCGGACGGGATGGTGCCGCTGCCGGACCAGTTGCCGCAGGCATTCGCCGATTCGGTGCTGGGTTTTCTGCGGCCGTGCAGTTGAGCCTTCGTGCCCATCGATCACCTCGGTCGGGCATCTCCCTGGCCGATGTGAGAATTCGGACCTGCGCGCCTGCACGATAGGCATGCATCCCTTCCGGCTGACTTTCGACCGCCGGCGCGGCGAAGCCGGGACCGGGCCGACTGGTGCGCACGACGGAGGCGGTCGGCGCTGCGCGCCGACTCCCCTGCGGCCCCGGCGCATGCAGGCGCCGGGGCGTGCGCCAGGCACGAAACAGTCCGCAGTGGACTGTTTCGTGTCCGGGCGCACTGCATCACCCTCCTGGCCCGCCGCCGAACTCGCTGCGCTCCCTTCGGTCGCTCCGCTCAAACAGTGGCGGCGAGTCAGTTCACGAAGCGCGCTTCGCGCGCGGCCAGGAGGGCTGCGCTTCTCGGCGCCTCCCACGCGCGCCCCAGCCGGCCCGGTCCCGGCCTCGCAGAGACCGATGAGGTATTCGACCGTCGAAGACCAATTCTGCCGCCTGCCGAGGGTGGCGGGTGCCCTCTCCCGTAAGTAAAGGAGGAGCCAGCGGCCGCAGGCCGATGGCGGGGGAGCGAGCCCGGACACAAACAGTCCTGCGGACTGTTTGTGCCTGGCGAGCGCCCGGGGCACTGTCCCCGGGCATGGAGGGAGAGGGCACCCGCCGTCCTCGGCTCGCGCGGCCGTGGCGTACCGAGCGCGAGGCCCCGCTCGTTGAGGCAGAAACGGAGAGGAAACTGAAACCGAGTGGCCAGCCAGACTACCGGGTGCGATCTGGCTCGATGGAGGCGTTCTTGGATCGCAGCGCCAAGAAGGCGGCGCGCTAGCGGATCGTGCTCCATCGGATGCGCCGACCCAGAGAACTGCGCTGGTATTCGCCGATCGCCGCTCCATCGTGTCGCCCATCACCCAAGCCTCCGCGCCATGACGCTTGTGCCTCTCAGCCCGTCGCCCCGAAATCGGGCGCGCGGTGTGCGAGGAAGGCCTCGATGCCCTCGCGCGCGGCGGCGGTGCAGGCGACTTCGCCGAAGGCGCGGTAGCCGACTTCGAGGGCCTCGGCGAGCGTCGGCGCCGCCGCGGCGTCGTGCACCGCGCGCGTGATGACGCCGACGACCGCGGCGCTGAGGACGCGTCCGTCGGCGCTGCGCGGCGGTGCGGCATCGGGCCGCAAGGGCGGGGGTGCGGGAGCGCGCTCGGCGATGCGCGGCACCGCGCCGGCCAGCGCGTGCACGCGGTCGACCAGCACATGCCGTACGCGCGGCGGGCAGTCGGGCAGCGTCAGCGCCAGACCCGGCAGCGCGGTCTTCAGGTCGTAGGCGATATCGGGCCCGATGGTGCCGGCGCCGATAGCGGCGATGCGCCGGGGCAGTGGGCGCGTCGCGGCATCGAGCAGCGGGTTGGCGTGGCGGGGCGCGGTCACGTCGGGGTCTCCGGGGGCCAGGGTCGGGTGGTGTCGGCGGCGGCTGGCGCGGTCGGCGGTGGCGGCGGGGTGCCGGCGCGCCGCAGTGCGTTCTTGTCGGTCTTGTTCGCGCTGGTCCTGGGCAGCGCGTCGTGGCGGACGAAGGCCGACGGCCACTTGTAGCGCGCGAGCCGCGCGCCGCAATGCTCACGCAGCGAATCGTCGTCGGCGCGCGCGCCCGGCCGCAGCACGATATGCGCGACGAGGCGCTCGCCGCGGTAGTCGTCGGGTACGCCGACGACCGCGGCGTCGGCGACTGCCGGGTGCGCGAACAGCGCCTCCTCGACCTCGCGCGGGTAGACGTTGTAGCCGCCGACGATCGCCATGTCCTTCTTGCGGTCGCGCACGTAGAGCCAGCCGTCGGCGTCGAGCTCGCCGATGTCGCCCGTGTACAGCCAGCCGCCGCGCAGCGCCTGCGCGGTCTCGTCGGGGCGGTGCCGGTAGCCGCGCATCAGCTGCGGGCCGCGGGCGCGGATCTCGCCGCGCTCGCCGGCGCCGAGCACGCGCTCGCCGGTCTCGACGTCGACGATCTCGATCGCGGTCAGCGGCACCGGGACGCCGACCGAGCCGGGGCGGATCGGCCGGCCGACCGGGTTGAACGACAGCACGGGGCCGGCCTCGGTCATGCCGTAGCCCTCGTGCACCGGGCAGCCGGTGGCGGCCTGCCAGCGCGCCAGCAGCGGCGCCGGCAGCGCCGACGCGCCCGAGTAGCAGGTGTGTACGCGCGACCAGTCGGTGCTGTCGAAGCGCGGGTGCGCGAGCAGCCCGGTGAAGACCGTCGGGCTGCCGGGGAAGACGCTGATGCGTTCGCGCTCGACGGCGCCGAGCACGGCATCGGGCTGGTAGCGCGGCAGGATCACCAGCGTGCCGCCGGCGTAGGGCGCGAGGAACAGCCCCATCGCCATCGCATACGCGTGCGACAGCGGCATCATGCACAGGATGCGGTCGCCGCGGCGCGACGGCAGCAGCGCCTCGCGCTGCGCGACGTTGACCGCGATCGCATCGTGCGTCAGCTCCACCCCCTTGGCGCGCCCGGTCGTGCCGCCGGTGTACTGCAGCAGCGCGACCGCCTGCGGGTCGGGCCGCGGCGGTAGCGCGTGCCGGCGGCCGGTCTGCACGTCCAGGCGCCGGGTACGCGGGCCGACGACGACGATCTCGCCGATGCCGGCGGCGCGCGCCGGCTCGGCGGCGACGCCGGCCAGCGCCTCGTCGACGACGAGCACCGCGGGCGCGGCATCGGCGAGGATGAAGGCGAGCTCGTGCGGCGTCAGCAGCGGGTTCAGCGGCACATGCTGCGCGCCGGCAGCCAGTACGCCGTAGGCGGCGACGCAGGCCTCGATCGAGTTGCCGACCAGCGTGGCGACACGCTCGCCGCGTGCGCCCAGCGCCTGCAGCTCGTGGGCGAATGCGGCGACGCTCGCGAGCATGCCGCCGTAGTCGATGCGGCGCTCGCCGTCGACCAGCGCCTCCACGTCGGGGGCCTCGGCCGCGGCGGCGGCGAGCATCGCGACCACCGACGGGTGGCGGCGCGGCAGCTCGGCCTCAACCGTCACCGCGGCTCCCGATGCCGAGGTGGGACTCGACGACGCGCGCATCGGCGGCAGGGACGTCGATGCAGACGATCGACGCCAATCGCTTGTTTCCTCATGCCTGCTCGTACTGGGCGTCGGCGGGACTCATGCCTGCCCATCGCCATGGCGCTCGGCGACGATGTCAGGGGACACCCAGGACATCACAGGCGCTCAGCCGATGCGCCCGAGCAGGCCCGCCGCCACCGCATACGGATCGGTCTGGCGACTTTGCAGTGCGGCGATCTGTGGTTCGAGCGCCAGATCGTGATCGTCGTCCATGCGCCGGGCAAGCATGTCGCGCAAGACTTCGTGGACGCGGTGGCGCAGGCGTCTGCGCAGGCGCGCCTGCGCCGCGTCCTCGTGTCGTTGCAGGTGCTCGAAGCATTCATCGAGCCGACTCGCGAGCTCGGCGACACCCTCCCCATCCAGCGCGTTGGTCTTCAGCACCGGGGGTTGCCAGCTCCTGTCCGAGTGCAGTCGCTGGGTCAGCTTGATCATCTCCTGCAGCTGGCGCACAGTGGCATCGGCCTTCGGGTGGTCGCTCTTGTTGACGACGAAGATGTCGCCGATTTCGGTGATGCCGGCCTTTGCTGCCTGCACGTCGTCGCCACCCATCGGCGTCTGCACGAGCAGAACCACCGAGGCGTGGCGGACGATTTCGGTCTCGTTCTGACCGACACCGACGGTCTCGACCAAGACGATGTCCCATGGCATGGCATCGAGCACCACGAGCGCGTCACCGGCAGCACGCGCCAATCCACCCAGCTGCCTTCTCGAGGCCATGCTGCGGATGAACACAGCATCGTCGAAGACGTGGGCGGACATTCGCACGCGATCCCCGAGAACAGCGCCTCCGGAGAACGGGCTGGACGGGTCCACGGCAAGGACTGCGACACGCCGCCCCTGCGAACGCCAGGCAGCGATGAGCCTGCTGATCAAGCTGCTCTTGCCGGCCCCCGGTGGGCCGGTAACACCGACGATCCGACTGCGGCCGCCGTTCCTGTAGACGGCCTGCAGCAGCGGGGTCAGACTGTCATCGCCACGCTCGATCCGGGTGATGAGCCGTGCACAGCAACGCACATCACCGGCGGCCAGCGCGGCCACGATCGACTGGATTTCAGCGCCGTCCATCGGGTGTCACCCGCCACCCCCGCTGCAAACCGGCCGCTGGCTCGCGCGCGAGGCGTCGAACGCAAGCGCCGGTCTCCGTGCCCGCGCTGTCGAGCAGGACCACAGCCGCAACGCCGCCGCCGATCAGGCGGGCACCCGTGAATCGCGGGATGCTGCCACCGGAGCTGCCCGGCACGTCGCTCATGCCGTGCATTCGAGGTAGCTCCACCGGCGGCTCGAGCGGCGTGTCGTTCGATGCGTGAGAGCGAATGCCGATGACATCGATATCGTCCTCCAACGCCGCCTATGAGTGACTTGCATTCTGCTGCATTTCAAGCGGGTTGCGTGGCATGAGGGCTGACCGGTCGGAAGTCGAGCTTGCCGGCGATCAGCACGCTGGCGGGCTTGATCGTGCCGAAGCGGTCGAAGCCGCGCGCTCGGCGCTTGGGGCCGCCCGGACCGGCCATTGAACGCCTCGCGGAAGCCCCTGGTCACGATGCCTTCGACGTGGCGACGAGCGAGCGCGGCGACTTGCGTCATCGGCTCGACCTCGGGGCGCGTGACGCAGGTGCACCCGCGCGCAGCATGGCCCGCACGACATGGGTCGGCCTGCGTTCGAGGATCTCGCGCGGCCGACCCTTGCAGACCCATGCGCGGGCGGTGCGCCGCGTCACCATGCGGGCGACCAGCGCGCCGGGGGTGAGCCGCTGCTCCGGGGCGCAGGCTGGTGCGGCCATGCACGTGCAGCATCGACCAGCGCAAGCCCGCGACGGACCCTTCGCTGCGCTGCTCGAGGCGCCGCGTCCTGTTCGCCACCGCGCTTGCATGCCGGATGACCTTGAACCTGTCGAACGTGATGCGGGCGTCGGGAAAGCGGCTCGGCGCAGGGTCTGATGAACGCTGCCGACAGGTCGATGCGGGTCGACTCACGTCTCTCGGACGGGCGGCCGCGCTCGGCCAACTCGGTCCCGGTGGCGCCGGCGTTCTTGGCCTCGCGTCCCGGGGCCGCGGCCGGCGCGCGCTGCCGGGCCGCGTCGGCCGCGGCCGGGGCCAGCCGACGTCACGGCGGCAGATCGCCAGTACCCAAATGCCAGGGGTACGGTGAGACACCCGCGCGGCACGCCATCGCGGCAAGCGGCCTCTGCGCCAGCATCCGCACCGGTGCCTCGAACAGCAGCGTGAAGCCCGCGAGCTTGCCGGCGAACGGCGGCTCGACGAGGCGCGCCGGCCCGTCCGGCAGCTGCGCCCGCGGCGTGCGTGCTTCGAGCACGCGCTCACGCCGGAAGATGTCCAAGTGCCCGTGGCGCTTGCTCCGGCTCTCGCATACCGCTTGCTCGGCGGCCGTGATCCGCACGGCGAAGCGGCTGCCCGAAGGCGTCGAGCGTTCGCCGCGCCAGGTATCGGGTATGTCCCAGGTGTGTCGAGTCTGCCGCCACGTATACAGTCGACATACGCTGCGCGCCGTGTGGATGTGCAGGGGGGGTTCTCGGTGGACGAACGGTCTTTCAAACGCCTCGAACGCCCGATCGCGCTGGCCGATCAGGTCTACGACGCGTTGCGCGAGCGCCTGCGAAACGGCGACATCGCGGCCGGCCAGACCTTGCAGGAGGTTCCGTTGGCGACCCAGCTCGGCGTGTCGCGTACGCCGGTCCGCGAGGCCATGGCGCGGCTGGCCAGCGAGGGCTTGCTGGCCAGCGAGCGGCGCAGTTTCGTCGTCCCACGACTGACGCGGCGGGATATCGACGACATCTACGAGTTGCGCTTTCTCATCGAGCCGGCCGCGATGCGCCGCGCGGCGCCACTGGCGGCCGACCCCGCGCGACGCGCGGGGATCGAGGCCGCCCTCGCGGACGCCGCTGCGGCGCAACGTGCCGGCGATGCGCAGGGCTACCGCGATGCGCACATGCGCTGGCACGCGGAATGGCGCGCCCTGGTGCCCAACCGGCGCATGGTGCGCATGATCGAGCTGTATGCCGACCACATGCAGCATATCCGAGCGCTCACGCTCGACAGCGCGCGCGTGCGCACGCTGGTGCTGCGCGGCATGCGCCGCATCACCGAGGCGCTGGCGCGCGGCGATGCCGAGCGTGCCGCGTCCGAGTTGCTCGAACACCTCTTGCAGGCAAGAGTGGAGTTCATCCAGGCCGCCGGCCTCGGCGACGCCGAGGCCGGCGACGATGCAGCAGGCCAAGACACCGGGAGATCCGCATGACGCTGAAGGCCGAGATCCCCTACGGCGCGTACTGGAGCACCCCTTTCGCGCGTTGGCAAGGCGCCTTCGCCAACTTGCACGCGATGGAGTTCGCCGCCCACGTGGCCCGGCGCGAACTGGCGCGGCGAGCCATCGACCCCTCCGTGTTCGATTTCGGGGTGCTGGGCATCTCGGTGCCGCAGAAGCAGTGCTTCTACGGCGCCCCCTGGCTCACCGGCCTCGTCGGCGCCAGTCGCGCCGGGGGACCGACGCTGATGCAGGCCTGCGCCACCGGCGTGCGCACGCTGCTGACCGCGGCGCAGGAAATCGAGCTCGGGATGGCCCAGGCCGCGCTCGTGATCACCTGCGACAGGCTCAGCAACGGGCCGCACCTCTACTACCCCAACCCCAGAGGCCCGGGCGGCACCGGTACCGCCGAGGACTGGGTGATGGACAACTTCGGCTGCGATCCGCTCGGCGGTCACGCGATGATCGCGACCGCGGAGAACGTGGCCAATCGCCACGGCATCGGCACCGCCGAGCAGCATGAGGTCGTGCTGCGCCGGGAGGCCCAGTACGCCGAGGCGCTGGCCGACGACGCGGCATTCCTGCGCCGCTTCATGACGCTGCCGTTCGAGGTGCCGGCACCGGGCTACAAGAAGGTTGCCGCCACGCTCGCCGGTGACGAGGGCATCACCCGTTCGACGCCCGAGGGCCTGGCGGCGCTCAAACCCGTCGTCGCCGGCGGCAGCGTGACCTACGGCGGCCAGACACACCCGGCCGACGGCAACGCCGGCATCGTCGTGACGACGCGCGAGCGCGCGCGCGAGCTCGCCACCGACAAGTCGATCGCGGTGCGCTTGCGCGGCTTCGGCCTGGCACGGGTCGAGCTGGCCTACATGCCCGAGGCCCCCGTCCCGGCCGCCGAGCGCGCGCTGGCGAGAGCCGGATGCACCTGGAAGGACCTGGCCGCGGTCAAGACCCACAACCCGTTCGCCGTCAACGACATCTACTTCTCGCGCCAGACCGGCATCGACTGGCGCACGATGAACAATTACGGCTGCTCGCTGGTGTGGGGCCACCCGCAGTCGCCGATGGCCACGCGCGCGATCATCGAGCTGATCGAGGAACTGGCCCGGCGCGGCGGTGGCGTCGGCCTTTTCACCGGTTGTGCCGCCGGCGACACGGCGATGGCCGTGGTGGTCGAGGTCGGGGCAGCCTGAGCGAGCGGACGCCCGGCCATGAACATCGCCGACTGGATCCGCGCCAATGCCCAGCGTATGCCGGGCAAGGTGGCGCTGCGCGGCGCCGAGGGCGACCTGAGCTATGCCGAGTTCGAGCATGGTGTCGCCGAATCGGCCGCGGTGCTCGCGTCGGCCGGCGTGCGCCACGGCGATCGGGTAGCCTGGCTCGGGCTCAACAGCGCGGCGCAGCTGGCGATGCTGTTCGCCTGCGCCCGCGTCGGCGCGATCTTCCTGCCGCTGAACTGGCGGCTGGCGCCGCCCGAGCACCGCTCGATGCTGGCCGAGAGCGCGCCCGCCCTGCTGCTGGCCGACGACCCGTTCGTCGCCCAGACCGCAAGCGCCGACGCCGTGTCGCCCGGGCTGCGCTGCGTCGCGCTCGGCGCGCATATTCCGCCCGGCTGGACAAGCTGGCGCCAGCTGGCGGATGCGGCATCGTCACCCTCGGCGATCGTGGCGGCGGCCGGCGGCGACGAACCGGTCCTGCTGTGCTACACGTCGGGCTCGACCGGCCGCCCGAAGGGCGCGCTGCTGTCGCACGCCGCGCTCGCGGCCAACGCCGACGCCAGCGTCGACATGCACGGCTTGACCGCCGACGACCGCGTGCTGACTACGCTGCCGATGTTCCATGTCGGCGGCCTGAACATCCAGACCACGCCCGCGCTGCGTACCGGCTGCACCGTGGTGCTGCACCCGAAGTTCGACCCGCAGGCGACCCTGGAGGCCATCGAGCGCGAACGCATCACGCTGACGGTTCTGGTGCCGGCCCAGATCGAGGCGCTGCTCGCGCACCCGCGCTGGGCCCGCACCGACCTGCGGAGCCTGCGCGCGATCTCCACCGGCTCGACCTTCGTGCCGCCGCTGCACATCAAGGCCATCCAGGCGCGCGACGTGCCGCTGATCCAGGTCTGGGGCGCGACCGAGACCTGCCCGATCGCGGCGTGCCAGCGCATCCCCGACGCCTTCGCCTGCCCCGGCTCGGCGGGGCGCGCCGCAGCCGGAGTCGAGCTGCGCGTCGTCGACGGCGCCGGAGCCGAGGTACCGGCCGGCGGCAGCGGCGAGATCCTGGTGCGCGGCGCCAATGTGATGAGCGGCTACTGGCGCGACCCGGAGGCCAGCGCGCGCGCGCTGCGCGAGGGCTGGTTCCACTCGGGCGACCGTGGCCGCCTCGACGACCAGCGCCGGCTCTGGGTCGACGGCCGGCTCAAGGACATGATCATCTCGGGCGGGGAGAACGTCAGCCCGGCCGAGGTCGAAAGCGTGCTGCTCGAATGCCCGGACGTCGCCGAAGCGGCCGTCGTCGGCCGTCCCGACGCGCGTTGGGGCGAGGTCGTGGTGGCCGTGGTCGCACCGCGGCCCGGCGCCGCGCTCGACCCCGAGCGGCTGCTGGGCATGTTCCAGGGCCGGCTCGCGCGCTTCAAGCAGCCCAAGGTGATGCTGGTCGTCGACGAACTGCCGCGCACTGCGCTGGGCAAGGTGCGCAAGGACGACGTGCGGCGGCTCGTCGCGCAACGAACAGGAGGGAAGGCATGAGCCTCAAGCTCGGCATCGACGTCGGCGGCACGTTCACCGACTTCGTCATCGCCCGCGATGGCGAGCCCCCCAGCATCCACAAGGTGCTGTCGACGCCGGCCGATCCTTCGATCGCCGTCGTCCAGGGGCTCGAGCAGATCGCGGCGGCCATGCAGCCGCCGATGACGCTGCAGCAGTTCGCGTCCTCGATCGATACCATCGTGCACGGCACGACGGTGACGACCAACGCGACCCTCACGTCGACCGGGGCGCGCTGCGCGCTGCTGACGACCGAAGGCTTCCGCGACGCGCTCGAGATGCGCCGCGGCATCCGCGAGGAGCAGTACAACAACCGCTACCGCAACGTCAAGCCGCTGGTGCCGCGCGCGCGGCGCGTCGGCGTCGCCGGGCGCATCGACCGCGACGGCCACGAGATCGCGCCGCTGGATCTGGCCGCGGTGCGCGAGGCGCTGGCCGAGTGGAAGCGCGACGGCGTGCAGGCGGTGGCGGTCTGCTTCATGAACTCGTTCGCCAACCCGGGACACGAACGTGCCGCGGCCGAGCTCGTGCGGCAGCTGTGCCCCGAGGTCTACCTCTCGGTGTCGAGCGAGGTGCTGCCGTCGATCCGCTTCTACCCGCGCGTCAGCACGACCGCGCTGAACGCCTACGTCGGCCCCAAGCTCGGGCATTACCTCGACCGGCTCGTCGGCCGCTTGGCCGGCGCCGGATTCGGCGGGCTGCTGCTGATCATGCAGTCCAACGGCGGCGTGATCGCACCGCAGGCGGCGCGCGAAAAGGCGGCGCTGACGCTGCTCTCCGGCCCCGCGGGTGGCCCGGGCGCGGGCCTGTTCTATGTCGGCGCGCACGGCCAGGACCGCTGCGTCACGACCGACATGGGCGGCACGAGTTTCGAAGCCTCGGTCGCCGTGAGCACGCCGATGCTGAAGAGCGACGGCGAGATCGCGCGCCACAAGATCGCGCTGCCGATGCTCGACATCCACACGATCGGCGCCGGTGGGGGCTCGATAGGCTGGCTCGACGAGGGCGGACTGCTGCGCGTCGGGCCGCAGAGCGCCGGTGCCGACCCCGGGCCGGCCTGCTACGGGCGCGGCGGCACGCTGCCCTGCACCACGGACGCCAACCTGGTGCTCGGCTACCTCGACCCCGACTATTTCGCCGGCGGCCGCATGAAGCTCGACGTGGCCGCGGCGCAACGCGCGATCGACCTGCACATCGCCCGGCCGATGGGCATGTCGATCGAGCGCGCCGCCGCCGGCATGTATCGCGTGGCCTGCAACAACATGGCACAGGGCGTGCGCGAGGTCACGATCAAGCGCGGCTTCGACCCGCGCGAGTTCCCGCTGATTCCCGGAGGAGGCGCGGGCCCGATCCACGGCTGCACGATCTGCAGCGAGCTCGGGATCCCGCTGCTGGTCGTGCCACGGGAGGCATCGGTGCTGTGCGCCTTCGGCATGCTGATGTGCGACCTCAAGCACGACTTCGTGCGCACCTTCGTCGGTCGCCTCGAGGGGCTGGACTGGGACCGCCTGGCGGCACTGATCGACGCGATGGCCGAGGACGGCGCCCGGCAGCTCGAGGCCGAACGCATCGCGCGCAGCGCGCAGCGCTCCGAGTTGCGGCTGGACTGCCGCTACCTGAAGCAGTACCACGAGGTCTCGGTCGCGGTGCCGCTGGAGGCGATCGAGCGGCGCGACGCCGGGTGCATCGCGCGCGCCTTCCACGACGAGCACCAGCGCTTGTTCGGCTACACGCTGGAGGCGGAGAAGAGCCCGATCGAGATCATCAACGTCCGGCTGCAGGCGGTCGGGGCCACTGACCGGCCGGCCTACCGCCGCGAGGCACGCGGCGACGCCGACGCCTCGCCCGCGCGCAAGGGACGGCGCAGCATGTACGTGCCCGAGCGCGACGCGTTCGCCGAGGTCGACGTCTACGACGGGCACCGCATGCACTGCGGTCACCGCTTGAGCGGGCCGGCGCTCATCGAGCAGCAGACCACGGCGATCTTCGTCAGCGAGGGCTATGACTGCGTCGTCGACGAGCTCGGCTCGTTCGTCCTGTATGCCAAGGGCCGCGCCGACCTCGTGGCCCGGGCGCTGGCCTGAAGGAGAACCACGATGGACATCGATCCGATCCTGCTGTCGGTGTACGCACGCAGCTTCAAGGCGATCACCGACGAGATGAGCATCTCGATGGAGCGCACCACGCGCAGCCCGATCCTGTGCGAGGCCAAGGACTACGTCACCGGGCTGTACGACAGCGAGGGCCGCATGCTCGAGCAGACCGAGAACCTGCCGATCCTGGCGTTCTCGCTCGCCCCGGTGTGCAAGCACATCCGCCGGACCTTCGACAACGACATCCACGAGGGCGACGTCTTCTTTCACAACGACGTGTTCTCGCTGGGCAACCAGAACAACGACGTCGCCGTCTTCAAGCCGGTCTTCTTCGACGGCGAGCTCGCCGGCTGGACCGCGGTCAAGGGTCACCAGGCCGATATCGGCGGTGCGGTGGCCGGGGGCTACAACCCGAACGCGGTCGAGGTCTGGCAGGAGGCGCTGCGCATCCCGGCGGTCAAGGTGGTCGACCGCGGCGTGCTGCGCAAGGACGTCTGGAACCTGATCTTCGCCAACGTGCGACTCGACATCGTGCAGCACGACATGAAGGCCGAGATGGGCGCGTGCGAGGTCGGCGCGCGGCGCATGGTCGAGTTGCTGCGCAAGTACGGCACGGCGAGCTACCACTCCCACAAGCAGGCGTTGTTCGACGCCACGCAGCGCATGATGGAGGCCGAGATCGCCAAGATCCCCAACGGCCGCTATGCGGGCGAGGGCTACGTCTACTACGACGGCCGGCACGAGGGCAGCAAGTTCACGATCCGCGTCGACATCACCGTGCACGACAGGCGGATCACGTTCGACTACTCGCGCACCGACGCCCAGACCAACGGTTTCGTCAACGGCACCTACACCTCCAGCGCGTCGGCCACCATCCTGACGCTGCTGCAGATGGTCAACCCCGACATCCCGCACAACGAGGGCATGGTGGCGCCGATCGAGATCGTCATCCCCGAGGGGACCATCCTCAACGCCGCCTACCCGAAGGCGACGACCTTCGGCAACCACCTGTGCCCGCCCAATGCCGACGCGATCCAGCGCGCACTGGCGCCGGTGATGCCCGACCGCGTGGCCGCGGGCTGGAACAACCTGCTGTCCTCGCTGACCACCGGCATCGACCCGAAGACCGGCGAGAAGTACGTCGACATCGGTTTCATGGGCATGAAGGGCGGCTCGGGCGCGCTCGACGGCTGCGACGGCTACGACCACATCGGCATGATCGATGCCAGCGGCGGTGTGCTCGATCAGGATTACGAGATGTTCGAGCTGCAGACGCCGCACCGCATGATCAGGCACGAGCTGATGCCCGACTCCGCCGGCGCCGGCCGGTGGCGCGGCGGGCTGGGCGTCGAGACCTACTACGAGATCGGCGCCGACGATACGCAGATGGTGACCTTCGGCGACGGCGATTTCGAGGGTGCCTTCGGCCTCGCCGGCGGGCTCGGTGCCGGGCTCAACCTCATCGAGTTGCACTACCCCGACGGCCGTACCGTCGTGCCGCGCAACAAGGACCTGATCACCGGCGTGCCCAAGGGCACGATCTACCACCAGGTGGCCGGCGGCGGTGGGGGGTGGGGTGACCCGAGGAAACGCGACCGGAACGTATTGCGCGACGAGGTGGCCAACGGCGTCATCACGCGCCGCGCGGCGATCGAGATCTACGGCATGACCGAGGCCGAACTGGCAGACCTGGCGTGAACTTCGAACCGACCGAGGACCAGCGCGCGATCCGCGACACCTTCGCGCGATTCAGCGACGAGCGCATCGCGCCGCAGGCGGCGGCGATCGACGAGTCGCACGCCTACCCGCGCGCGCTCGTCGAGGAGCTCGGCGCGCTCGGCTTCTACGGCATGCGCTACCCGGAGGAGGTCGGCGGCAGCGGGCTCGGACTGCAGGAATTCGCGCTCGCCCTCGAGGAGATCGCGCGCGGCTCGATGTCGGTGGCCGGCGCCGCGGCGATGCAGGCGCTGATGGGAACCAAGTTCCTGCACATGCTCGGCAATGCCGACATCGTGCAGCGGCTGTTCGTGCCGGCGCTGCAGGGTCGCAGGATCGGCGCGATCTGCATGACCGAGCCGAACGCCGGATCCGACCTCGGCGGCATCGCGACGACGGCGCGCAAGGTCGACGGCGGCTACCTGCTGCGGGGGCAGAAGACCTGGATCACGGTGGCGCCGCACGCCGACTTCTTCACCGTCTTCGCACGCTCCGGCGAAGCGCGCAAGCTCAGCATCTTCCTCGTCGAGCGCCAATTCGAGGGACTGGTCGTCGGCCGCCCGATTCACAAGATGGGCGTGTGGGCGCTGCCGACCTCGGAGCTGGCCTTCGACGACTGCTTCGTCCCCGACAGCCACCGCCTCTCGCGCGAGGAAGGCGACGGCGAGCAGCACCTGCGCAAGACCTTGGCCGAGATCCGCATCATCACCGGCGCGATGGGGCTGGGCGTGGCGCGCGCCGCGCTCGCCGAGGCGGTGCGCTACGCCGGCGAGCGCCAGCAGTTCGGCAAGGCGATCAATCGCTACCAGGGCATCCAGTTCAAGCTCGCCGAGATGGCCACCGCGCTCGAATCGGCCACCCACCTCGTGCGCTACGCGGCGTGGCTGCACGGCGCCGGCCGACCGCACCACAAGGAGGCGGCGATGGCCAAGCTGCACGCCACCGAAACCGCCGCCATGGTCTGCGAACAGGCCGCGCGCATCTTCGCCAGCTACGGCTATGCGATGGAGTACCCGGTGCAGCGCTACCTGCGCGACGTGCGCTTCACGCTGATCGGCGGCGGCACGAGCGAGATCCTCAAACTCATCATCGCCAAGGAGGTGTCGTCATGAGCGACGTCCGACGCATCCGCGTCCTGCTGGCCAAGCCCGGGCTGGACGGCCATGACCAGGGCGCCAAGGTGGTCGTCCGCGCCATGATGGAGGCTGGCTTCGAGGTCATCTACACCGGGCTGCGGCAGTCCCCCGAGCAGGTTGCGCGCATCGCCACCGAGGAGGACGTCGACGTCGTCGCGCTGTCCAGCCTGGCCGGCTCGCACCTGCCGTATTGCCGCAAGCTCAAGCCGCTGCTCGAGAGCGCCGGACTCACCGACAAGCTGTGGATGATCGGCGGCAACCTGCCGGCGCAGGACCACGACGCGCTGCGCGACCTCGGCTTCGCAGGCATCTTCCCCACCGGGTCCAGGCTCGACGACATCACGACCTTCATCCGGGAGCATGTCCGATGAACGACCGCGCCGCAGGCTCCCCGGCCCCGATCCGCAACGAATCGGGCCTGGAGATCAAGCCGCTCTACACCGCCGAGGACGTCGCCGCCAGCGGTGGCCTGACGATGCTCGGCGATCCGGGCCAGTACCCCTTCACGCGCGGCATCCATCCGCTGATGTACCGCAAGCAGCCGTGGACGATGCGCCAGTACGCCGGCTTCGGCAACCCGCGCGACACCAACCAGCGCTTCAGGTACCTGATCGCCAACGGGAACACCGGGCTGAACGTCGCCTTCGACCTGCCCACGCAGTGCGGCCTGGACAGCGACGACCCGATGGCCGACGGCGAGGTCGGCCGTGTCGGCATGGCGGTGGACACGCTGCGGGACATGGAGATCGCCTTCGACGGCATCGACCTCGAGCGCATCACCGTCTCGCTGACGATCAACGGCTCGGCGGCGATCATCATCGCGATGTACCTGGCGATGGCCGAAAAGCGCGGCTATGACGTCGAGAAGCTGCGCGGCACGGCGCAGAACGACATCCTCAAGGAGTTCATCGGCCGCGGCACGTGGATCTTTCCGGTGCAGCCGTCGATCAAGCTGGTCGGCGACACGATCGAGTACTGCGCCAAGCACGCACCCAAGTACAGCCCGGTGTCGGTGTGCGGCTACCACATCCGCGAGTCGGGTGCCACGCCGACGCAGGAGATGGCCTACGGCTTCTGCATCGCGCGTGCCTATGCCGACGAGGTGATCGCGCGCGGGTTGCCGGTGGACGAGTTCGCCGGCCGGCTGTCGTACAACTTCAACATCTTTGGCAACATCTTCGAGCAGGTGGCCAAGTTCCGCGCCGGCCGCGGCCTGTGGGCGAAGATCATGAAGGAGCAGTACCAGGCGCAGCAGCCGGGGTCGATGTGGCTGCGCATGATCGCCGGCGGCGGCGGCGGCGGGCTGACCTTCGAGCAACCCGAGGTCAACATCGTGCGCGGTGCCTACTACGCGCTGATCTCGGCGCTGTCGGGCGCGCAGACGATGGCGCTGTGCTCCTACGACGAGGCCTACACCATCCCCACCGAGTACTCGGCCCGCATCTCGCTGCGCACGATGCAGCTGCTGATCGAGGAAATGGGCTTGACCGAGACGGTCGATCCGCTCGGCGGCTCGTTCTACGTCGAGACGCTGACCAACCAGATGCGTGCCGAGATGGAGCGCATCATCGCCGAGACCGACGCCGAGGGCGGCATCGTCAAGCTGGTGTCCGACGGCACCATCCAGTCGCGTGTCTCGGCGCAGGCGTACCGGATGCAGCGCGACATCGAGTCGGGCCGCTTCCGCAAGGTGGGTGTCAACTGCTACCGCAACGAGAAGGAGGACGAGCATCAGGTCGAGTTCCATCCGTACAGGGAGGACGACGCGCGCGAGCAGGTGCACAGCCTCGAGAAGGCCCGCGCCGAGCGCGATCCGCAGGCATGGCGCGCCGCGCTCGCGCGCCTGCGCGACGACGCGCAGACCGGCGCCAACCTGATGCCAGCGTTGGTGCAGGCGGTCAAGGCCTACGCCACCGTCGGCGAGCTGACGCAGGAGATGGTCAAGGTGTTCGGCCGCTATCGCGAGCCAATACGGTTCTAGCAGCAAGGTGGCGTGCGGCCGGCGCTCGCGCGGTGCCGGCCGGCCGCGGCGACACGAGGATTTCTGGCAATGGATGCAATCGAACGTTATCTCGCACCACGCGCGCTGCGCCAGGCGCTGGCCGTGTTGGCGCAGCCGGGGGGCGCGACCGTCCTGGCGGGCGGCACCGACCTGATGCCGCAGAGCCATGCCGGGCGCGTCAGACCGGCGCCGACGCTGCTCAACATCCGCCGCATCGATGGCCTGGACACGGTTTCGCTGGACGGCACCTCGCTGGTGCTGGGGACGCTGGTCACGGTCACCACCCTGCTGCACCACCCGCTGGTGGCGCAGCACGTGCCGTTGCTGACCGAGGTCGCCGACCGGTTCGCCAGCGTGCAGATCCGCAACGCGGCCACCGTCGGCGGCAACCTGTGCAACGCGTCGCCGGCGGGCGACACGCTGACGCCGCTGCTGGCCCTGGATGCCGAGGCCGAGCTCGCGCGCCTGGCCGACGACGGCGCGGTGCTGACGCGCCGCGTGCCGCTGGCCGACTTCTTCGCCGGGCCGGGTCGCACGGCCCGCGCCGCAGGCGAGTTGCTGACCGCGGTGCGGGTACCGGTCGCGACGCCGCAGCTGGTGACGCGGTTCTACAAGGGCGGCACGCGTCCTGCGCTCGACATCTCGACGATCTCGATCGCGCTGGCGACCCGCCGCGACGCCGGCGTGCTGCGCGGCGTGCGGCTGGCGCTCGGCGCCGTGGCGCCGGTGCCGCTGCGCGCGCGCCACGCCGAGGCGCTGCTCGAGGGGCAGCCCCTGGATCCCGCGCGCGCGCTGGCGGCCGCGCGCGCCGCCGCCGAGCAAGACGCCCGGCCTATCGACGACGTGCGCGCCAGCGCCTGGTACCGACGCGAACTGGTGCGCAACATGACGCAAAGGATGCTCGACGATGTCGCTCGCGCTTGAAATCGGCTTCACCCTGAACGGCGTGCAACGCCGCGCCACGGTCGACCCCGGGATGAGCACGCTCGCGCTGCTGCGCGACGTGGTCGGGCTGACCGGCACGAAGTACGGCTGCGGCGAAGGCGAGTGCGGCGCCTGCACGATCCTCGTCGACGGCAAGTCCGTCGCCGCCTGCCTGATGTTCGCGCTCGACTGCGACGGCCGCGCGATCACCACCATCGAAGGCGTGGCCGGCGACCGCCGCGGCGACGCGCTGCGCGACGCCTTCGTGCGCCGCGGCGCGGTGCAGTGCGGCTTCTGCACGCCGGGGATGATGATGCAGAGCCTCGAACTGCTCGGCGAGAACCCGCGCCCGGACGCCGCCGCGGCCCAGCGAGCGATCGAGGGCAACCTGTGCCGTTGCACGGGCTACCAGAAGATCGTCGAGGCGATCGTCGAAGCCGGCGAGCGGCTCGCCTCCGAGGACGCACGATGAGCGCGACCGTCGGATCCCTGCCGGCCAGCCTGATCGGCCAGCGCATCACCAAGCTCGACGCCCCCGAGAAGGCCGCCGGCAAGACGCGCTACGTGCACGACATCGAGCTGCCCGGGCAGCTGCACGCGGCGATCCTGCGCAGCGCCAGGCCGCACGCGCTGATCAAGCGCATCGACACCTCGCGCGCCAAGGCGCTGCCCGGCGTGCATGCGGTGATCACCGCGGCCGACGTTCCGGACCAGCGGCCGATCGGCGTGGCCAAGGACCATTTGCCGCTCAAGACCGACCGCGTGCGCAGCGTGCGCGACGAGGTCGCGGCGGTGGCCGCCGACAGCGAGGCGATCGCGCGTCACGCGCTGACGCTGATCGACGTCGAGTACGAGGACCTGCCGGTCGTCACCGACGCTGCCGCCTCGGCGGCGCCCGGCGCGCCGCTGATCCACCCCGAGCCGCACGGCGTCGCCCATCATCACCTGAGCCTGAAGAAGCCCGGCGGGCCGGTCGCCTTCACCGGCAAGCCCGACAACATCGCGATGCGATTCGACTACTCGCACGGTGACGTCGCGGCCGGCGAGGCGGAGTCCGATGTGGTGGTCGAGGACACGTTCTCGCTGCACTACGTGACTCACTGCTGCATGGGCGTGTCGGGCGTGATCGCCGAGTTCGACGCCAGGGGCAACCTGCTGCTGTACTCGAACACTCAGGTTCCGTTCCTGCACCGGCGCGAGTTCGCCGAGTACCTCGGCATCGACCCGGGACGCGTGCGCATCATCCAGCCACCGATCGGCGGCGGCTTCGGCAGCAAGCTCGACATCTACCCGTTCGAGGTCATCTGCGTCTACCTGGCGCGCGCCACCGGCCGGCCGGTGCGAATGGTCTTCACGCGCGAGGAGGAATTCCTCGCTTCGCCGACGCGCCAGCCAGTGCTGCTGACGCTGCGATCCGGCTGCAAGAAGGACGGCACGCTGACCTTCCGCAGCGTGCGCACGCTGCACGACAACGGCGCCTACACGTCGTGGGGCGCGACGACGCCGTTCGTCATGATGCAGACGTTCTCGTCGCTGTACCGCGTCCCGCACTGCGACTACCACACGCTCGCCGTCTACACCAACAACCCCTACGCCGGCTCGTTCCGCGGCTACGGCAACCTGCAGGCCACGTTCGCCGTGGAGGCGCACATGGACAAGCTGGCGCAGGCGATCGGCATGGATCCGCTGGCATTCCGCCAGAAGAACGCCCAGGTGCCCGGTGAGTCGACCGGACAGGGGATCGTCTTCCGCAGCTGCGGCTTCCAGGACTGCCTGCACACTGCGGCCGAGCGCAGCGACTTCGTGCGCAAGCACCGCGAATACCTGGCCCGGCAGAAGGTGCCCGGGACGATCAAGCGCGGGATCGGCATCGCGTCGATGCTGCACGTCGGCGGCGGCGCGAAGATCTACCCGTCCGACGGCTGCGGCACGATTCTCAAGCTCGACGACTTCGCGCACGTGACGCTGATCACCGGCGCGTCGGAGATCGGCCAGGGTTCGGAGACGGTTCTCGCGCAACTGGTGTGCGAGGAACTCGGCCTGCCGATCAGCGCCGTCACCGTGGTCAACAACGACACCGACATCACGCCCTGGGACGTCGGGGTGCACGCCAGCCGCACGACCTTCATCGCCGGCAACTCGGCGATCGGCGCGGCCAGGAAAGCCAAGGACAAGATCCTCGGCGCGGCGGCCAGGCGCTTCGACGCGCAGCCCGAGGATCTGGACCTGGCCGGCGAACATGTCGTGCGCAGGGCCAGCGGCGAGAAGCTGATCGATCTGGGCCGTCTGCTGCGCAGCCTGCACTTCGCCGAGCATGCCGACCTGGTGATGACCACGCACTACTACGAGCCGCCGAGCGTGCACGCCGACAAGCACTTCAAGGGCGACGTCTCGGCCGCGTATGCCTGGGCGGCGCAGGTGGTGGAGGTCGAGGTCGACACCGCTACCGGCGTCGTGCGCATGCTCGAGGTGACCGGGGCGCACGACGTCGGCCGGGTGCTGAACCGGCTGGGCATCGAGGGCCAGATCGAGGGCGGCGTCGTGATGGGCCAGGGCTACGCGCTGACCGAGAACCTGATCGTCGAGGGTGGCCAGATCCGCAACCCGAACTTCCGCGACTACAAGCTGGTCACCGCGCCCGAGATCCCGGAGATGGACATCAGCTTCATCGAGACGATGGACGGCGAAGGTCCGCAGGGCGCCAAGGGTGTCGGCGAGGCGCCGGCGATCTGCATCGCCGCGGCCACCGCGGCGGCGATCGAGAACGCCACCGGCGTGCGCATCGACAGCCTGCCGCTTACGCCCGAGCGCGTCTACCGGGCACTGCACGGCGCGTTGCCGCCGCTGACGCCGGTGCCGCCGGTGCCGCCGGTGCCGGAGTTGCCGGCATGAAGCGCCGCACCGTGCTGTCGATGGAACAGGCGCTGTCGCTGCCGTACGCGACGCAGCGTTTCGTCCACCTGGGATGGCGCGTGATCCGGATCGAGGCCACACCCACCGGTGCCGGCCTGCCGGGCGACCCCAATCGCTATATCGGCGCCCGCGTGGCCGACGACGACCGCCGCAGCTACTTCGTCGCCCCCAACGTCGGCAAGGAGGCGATCGCGCTCAACCTGAAGGACCCGCGCGGGCATGCGCTGCTGGCGCGGCTGCTGCGCGCCGTCGACGCCGACGTCTTCTGCTGCAACACCGTGCCGTCGCGCTACCGCCAGCTCGGCATCGCGCCCGAGCAGCTGCGCGCGGCCAAGCCCGACCTGATCTGGGGCGGCATCTCGGCGCAGGGCCAGGCGGCGCCCGAGGCGCCGGGCTACGACCCGGTGCTGCAGGCGATGTCGGGCTTCATGGAGGTGACCGGCGAGCGCGACGGCCCCCCGATGCTCGCCGGCATCCCGGTGATCGACCTGAAGGCCGGCGACGAGCTGTACGCCAACGTGTTGCTGGCGCTGCTGGAACGTGCCGAGACCGGTCAGGGGCGCACGATCGACGTCTCGATGCTTCAGGTGGCCACGTCGTGGCTGATCACGCTGCTGCCGCTGATCGATTTCGGCTGCACGTCCGACGAGATCACACGCGCCGGCAACGAGCACCGCAAGTTCATCCCCACCAACGTCTACCCGTCCCGGGACGGCTTCGTCTTCATGGCGATCGGCAGCGACGTCCAGTGGCGGCGGCTGACCGCGATCCCGAAGTTCGCGCCGGTGGCCAACGAGGTCCGGCTGACCAACGAGGGCCGCCACGCCGAGCGCGCCGCGATCCACCGCGACATCGCGGCGGTGACCGCGCAACACCCGAGCGCCGAGCTGCTGGCCGACCTGCGGGGCGCGACGATCCCGGCCGCGCGCATCCTCGACATCCGCCAGGTCCAGGAGCTGCCCGCGCTGCACGATCGCTTGCTGCGGACGACGACGCCCGACGGCCGCCAGGTGCGGTTGCAGCCGATGGCGGTCGATCTGCCGGAGGCACCACTGCACTACGCCTTCGCACCCAAGTATGGCCAGCACACCCAGTCCGTCCTGCGCGAGGCCGGCCTGGCCGATGCCGAGATCGCGGCGCTGCGCGCCGGCGGCGTCGTGGCCTGAGGCGTCCGCGCCGCGCCTGCGTCCCACCGAGCGCGCACGATGGCCCGACGCAAGGGACTTCGCCTCGGCGTCGACGTCGGTGGCACCTTCACCGACCTCGTGCTGCAGCGGCGCGATGGCAGCACGCGCGCGCACAAGCAGCTGTCGACGCCGTCCGATCCTTCGCAGGCGGTGGCCGACGGCCTCGCTGCGATGGCGGCCGGCGAAGGCCTGACGCTGGCGGACTTCATGGCCGAAGTCGACCTGGTCGTGCACGGGACGACGGTCACGACCAACGCCGTGCTGACCGGGCGCACCGCGCGCACCGCGCTGTTGGCCACGCGCGGACTGACCGACGCGCTGCAGATGCGTCGTGGCATCCGCGAGCAGATGTTCGACAATCGCTGGCACCCGAGCGCACCGGTGGTGCCGCGGGAGCTGCGACTGCCGGTGGGCGGCCGCTTCGACGTCCACGGTCGCGAGCTCGAGGCGCTCGACACCGGCGATCTGGCGGCGGCGATCGCGCGCGCCCGGGCCGCCGGCGTCGAGGCGGTGGCGATCTGCTTCATGCACGCGCATGTCGCCCCGGCGCACGAGCGCCAGGCTGCCGCGGCGGTGCGCGCGGCGATGCCGGATGCCTACCTGTCGGTCTCGTCGGACGTGCTGCCGCAGGTGCGCTACTACGAGCGCACGAGCACGACCGCGCTCAACGCCGCCGTCGGGCCGGTGCTCGCCCGCTACCTCGATGCGCTGGCGGCGCGGCTGGCAGCGCTGCGCTGGCAGGGCACGCTGCTCGTGATGCAGTCCAACGGCGGCGTCGCTTCGCTCGAGAGCGTGAGGCGGCGCGCCGCGGCGACGCTGCTGTCCGGACCGGCGGCCGCGCCGGCCGCGGCGCTCGCCTGCCTCGGCGGCGGACGGCGCAGCTTCGTCTCGGTCGACATGGGCGGCACCAGCTTCGACGCCGTGCTGGTGCGCGAAGGCCTACCCGAGGTCACGACGCAGGGCAGGGTCGACGGCTATGCGCTGGCGCTGCCGGGGATGGAGATCCACACCATCGGCGCTGGCGGCGGCTCGATCGCCTGGGTCGACGATGGCGGCCTGCTGCACATGGGGCCGCAAAGCGCTGGCGCCGACCCAGGCCCGGCATGCTACGGGCGCGGCGGGCGCGAGGCCACGAGCACCGATGCCGACCTGGTGCTCGGTTATGTCGGCGCCGAGCGTTTCGCCGGCGGCCGCATCCGGCTCGACGTCGGCGCGGCCGAAGTCGCGATCGACGAGCGCGTGGCCGCGCGGCTCGGCGTGTCGCGCATCGACGCTGCGTGGGGCATGTTCAAGGTCATCAATGTCGCGATGGCGGCGGCGATCCGCGAGGTCTCGGTGCGCCGCGGCTACGACCCGCGCGAGCAACCGCTGGCCTGTGCCGGCGGCGCCGGCCCGGTGCACGGCGCGGCGATCGCCGCCGAACTCGGCATCCGCCGCATGCTGGTGCCGCGCGACGCCTCGACCTTCTGCGCCAGCGGCATGCTGCACACCGACCTGGTGCACGACGACGTGCGCAGCCTGACCGTGCCGCTGCCGGCGCGCGGCGGCGGCCGCTCGATCCGCGCAGCCTGGCGCGAGATGGCCAGACGCGCGACCGCCGCACTGGCTGCCGAGGGGTTCGGCCCGCGCCAGCGCCGGCTGCGCTGCCGCCTCGATCTGCGTTACGCCGGCCAGTATCACGAGGTCGACGTCGAGGTGTCGAACGAGCTGATCGACGGGCTCGACTGGCCCGGCGTGCGCGCACTGTTCGATGCCCGCCACGAGCGGCTCTACGGCTACTGCCTGCGCGACGTCGACGCGGCGGTCGAGCTGATCAACCTGCGACTGGCAGCGGCGGGCATCACCGACAAACCGCGAGCGCGGCGCGAGCGGCACGCCGGCGGCACGTTCGCGGCTGCGCGAATCGGTCGGCGCGCGGTCTACCTCGGTCCGCGGCGCGGCTTCCGGCCGGTCGCGGTGTTCGACGGCGAGCAGCTGCACCACGGCCAGTCGCAATCCGGCCCCGCGATCATCGAGCTGCCCGACACCTCGATCGTCGTGCCACCCGCGGCGCGTGCCAGCGTCGACGCACTGGGGCACTTCTGGATCGACCTGTCGCTGGCGAGGGAGGCTGCATGACGCGCCGCCGGCCGCCCAGCCTGGACCCGATCGAGCTGACGGTGCTGCAGCGCCGGCTGAAGTCGGTCACCGAGGAGATGGGCCTGGCGCTGCTGCGCACGACACGCTCGCCGATCCTCAACGAGGCGCGCGACTTCGTCACCGGCCTGTACGACCCGCAGGGGCGGATGCTCGAACAGACCGAGTACATCCCGATCCTCGCCTTCGCGCTGCAGCCGGCGCTCGAGCACGTCATCGGCTACTTCGGCGACGATATCCACCCGGGCGACGTGATCCTGCACAACGACGTCTTCAGCGGCGGCAACCAGAACAACGACGTCGCCGTCTTCAAGCCGGTCTTCCATGGCCGCAGGCTGGTCGGCTGGGCGGCGTGCAAGGGCCACCAGGCCGACATCGGCGGCGCCGTGCGCGGCGGCTACAACCCGAACGCGCGCGAGGTCTGGCAGGAGGCGCTGCGCATCCCGCCGCTCAAGATCGTCGAGCGCGGTGGCCTGCGTCGAGATGTCTGGGACATGGTCTTCGCCAATGTCAGGCTGCCGATCGTGCAGGCCGACATCCAGGCCCAGATGGGTGGCTGCGGCGTCGGCGAGCGCGGCCTGCTGGAGATCGTCGAGCGCTTCGGGGTCGAGCGCCTGCCGCGCATGGTCGAGGCGCTGTTCGAGCGCACCGAGCGCATGCTCGGCGCGGAGTTCGAGTCCGTCCCGGACGGGCGCTACGAGGGTCGATCGACGGTCTGGGACGATGGCGTCGACGCCGACGCGACGATGACGATCGCGATCACCGTCAGCGTGCGCGGCCGCCACATGACGATCGACCTCAGCGGCAGCTCGGCGCAGACCCCGGGATTCGTCAACGCACCGGCGTCGGCCACGGCGTCGGCGCTGATGCTCAGCCTGCTGATGCTGGTCAGCCCGGAGATCCCGCCCAACGCCGGCCTGTTCCGCCCGCTGACCATCGTCAACCCGCCGGGCTCGTTCCTGAACGCCGCGTTCCCGGCTGCCACGACCTTCGGCAACACGCTGGCCGGGCCGATCTCGGACGCGCTGTTCCGCGCGCTGGCGCCGGTGCTGCCCGAGCGCGTGTGCGCGGGCTGGAACCGGGCCCTGAACGTCGCCGTCTCCGGCTTCGACGGCGAGCGCGGCAGGCCGTTCACCGACATCCTGTTCCTCGCCCTCAAGGGTGGCTCCGGCGCGGTGCACGGCGCCGACGGCTACGACCACATCGGCCTCATCAACTGCGCTGGCGGCATCCTGGCGCAGGACTACGAGATGTTCGAGGTGCACAACCCGCACCTGCTGCGCCGGCACGAGTACCTGTGCGACTCGGCCGGCGCCGGGCGCTGGCGCGGCGGCCTCGGCATCGAGAGCGAGATCGAGTTGCGCGGCGTGCGCATGACCGGCGTCGTCTTCGGCGACGGGGTGCAGGAAGAGGCACGTGCCTTCGGCCTGCACGGCGGCGCCGGCGGCGCGCGCAACACGCTGACCCTGACCGCGCCCGATGGCCGCGTGCGGCATCCGGCGTCCAAGCAGATCGTCGACGACATCCCCAGCGGCACCGTGCTGCGCCAGGTGGCCGGCGGCGGCGGCGGCTGGGGCGACCCGACCGCTCGCGATCCGCGGGCGGTGCTGGCCGACGTTCGCGCCGGCGTCGTCAGCCTGGAGGCGGCGCGGCGTGACTACCGCGTCGCGATCGATGCCGCCGCGCTCGCGATCGACGAGACGGCCACGGCGGCACTGCGCCGCGCGGCCGCGCGCCGGGGGTCGCGGGCATGAGACCGCCGGGCCGCCCCGAGGGCGAATACCGGAGGGCGCAGCCCGAAGGTACCCCAGTGACTGCGCCGCGCATCGACCACATAGGCATCGTCGTCGCCGACCTCGACGCCGCGCTGGCCAGCCTGGCGCCGCTGTTCGGCCCGCCGGCGCGGCGACGCGAACTGCCCGAGGTGGGGCTGCGCGTCGCCGAGCTCGATGCCGCCAACGTGGTCGTCGAGCTGCTCGAGTACGCGGCCGACGAGCGATCGGCGTTCGCGCGCCAGACGATGGGCACGGCGCCCGGCCTCAACCACCTGAGCCTGCACAGCGACGACCTCGCGCGCGACAGCGCCGCGCTGGCGGCGCGGGGCTTCGCACCGCTGCCCGGCTTTCCGCGCCGCGGCGCGCACGGCCGCATCGCCTTCTTCGCGAGCGATTCCGCCAGTGCGTTGCGCATCGAGCTGTGCCAGCCCGGGGACGGCGATGGGGCCTGACAAGCGCCGGCTGTGGAACCCGGTGGTCGAGACGCTGTCGCGCGACGCGATGCGTGCGCTGCAGCTCGAGCGGCTGCAGCGGCAGGTGGCCTACAACGCCTCGCGCTCGCCGTACTACCGCGAGCGCATGCACTGGGCCGGCATCGCGCCGCAGGATGTTCGCAGCTTCGAGGACTTCGCGCAGCTGCCGGTGATGGACAAGGACGAGCATCGGCGCGTGCAGCAGCGTTCGATCGACGAGTACGGCTCGCCGCTGGCGCTGATCGGCTGCGCACCGCGCGAGGCCATCGTCCGCATCAACGCCACCTCCGGCACGACCGGCGTGCCGACGCTGTACACGCTGACCGCGCGCGATGTCGCGGTGGTCAACGAGATGCACGCGCGCAAGTACTGGCGCGCCGGCATCCGGCCTGGCCACGTGATGCTGCAGGCGCTGTCGCTGTCGATGTTCACCGGCGGGCTGCCGCTGTCGCAGGGCATCATGCACCTGGGGGCCTGCGTGGTGCCGGTCGGCATCGAGGGCGGCCTGCGCCGCGTGGTCGAGTTCGCGCAGCTGACCCGGCCCGATGCGCTGGTCGCCACGCCCTCGTTCGCGACCCAGCTCGTCGAGCAGGGCGCGCTCGGCGCGCCGGCGAGTACGCTGGGTCTGAGATGGTTCTTCAGCGCCGGCGAGCCCGGCGGCAGCGAGCCGGGCACGCGCCGCCTGATCGGCGAAGGCCTGGCCGCCCGCGTCTACGACCACACCGGCGGCGGCCACGCCTTCCACTGCATCTCCTGCGAGGCCGCCGACGACGGCGCCGGCATGCACTTCGTCTCCGAGGACCACTGCCTGCTCGAGCTGGTTGACCCGGCCACGCGGGCACCGATCCCTCTGGCCGAGAGTGCGGTCGGCGAAATGGTGTTCACCTTCCTCGACTGGGAAGGCGGGCCGCTGATGCGTTACGCGCTGGGTGACATCCTCGAATACCACGAACGTCCGTGCAGCTGCGGCCTGCCGGGGCCGCGGCTGCGAATCGTCGGCCGCGCCGACGATATGCTGATCGTCAAGGGTGTCAATGTCTACCCGAAGGCGATCCAGCAGGTGCTGCTCGAGTTCGCGCCGCGCGTCACCGGCGCGATGCGCGTGCTGCTCGACGCCCCGGGCCCGGCGGTACGGCCGCCGCTGCGCCTGCGGGTCGAGCATGGTAGCGGGCTCGCCGGCGGCGAACTGGATGAGCTCGAGGCGGCGCTGCGGCAGCGGCTGCGCGAGTTGCTTCGCATCACGCCGCGGATCGAGTGGGTCGCTCCCGGTTCACTGCCACGCGACGCCCACAAGACCCGGCTCGTGGAGATCTCGAGATGAGTCCTCGCGGCGGCGCCGGGCGCGAATGCAGCCGCGCACGTCCCCTTGGGCTGCCCTCGATCCTCGTCGGCGCCCGCCGCCGGCACTGCGTTCCCCGCCCCCGGCCGCGCTGGACGCGCTGCCGTTCATTCCAACGACCACCTGGAGACTGATCCATGAAGACGACCCCACTGATGGTGCTGGCCTGTTCGCTGACCCTCACCAGCCTCGGTGCCGCTGCCGAGATCACGATTGGCGTGTCGCTGGGCACCACCGGGCCCGGCGCCTCGCTCGGCATTCCGTACAAGAACGCCTACCAGCTCGTGCCCAAGACGCTCGGCGGCGAGCCGGTGAAGTACATCGTGCTCGACGACGAGTCCAAGCCCGACAACGCGGCGAAGAACGCGCGCAAGTTCGTCAGCGAGGACAAGGTCGACGCGCTGATGGGCTCCAATGGCGTCCCTTCGGCGGCGGCGATGACGCAGGTGGCCGCCGAAAGCCTGACGCCGCTGATCTCACTGACACCGATGCCGCCGCTGTCGCCCGAGCGGCATCACTGGACCTTCGTCATCCCGCAGCCGACCGGTCTGATGATGAGCGCCGTGGCCCAGCATATCAAGGCCAAGGGCTACAAGACGATCGGCTACATCGGGTTCTCCGACACCTGGGGCGACCTGGTCCACAACGCGATCACCGGGCTCGCCCCGGCCCACGGTTTCTCGGTCGTGACCAACGAGCGCTACGGTCGCGCCGACACCAGCGTCGCTGGCCAGGTGCTCAAGATCGTCGGCGAAAGGCCCGATGCGGTCGTCGTCGGCGGCTCGGGATCGCCGGCGGCCACGCCGCAGATCGCGTTCGCCGAACGCGGCTACAAGGGCCAGATCTACCACAACCCGGGAACCGTCAACCTGCCGTTCATCCAGACGGCGAAGAAGGCCGCCGAGGGCGCGATCGCCCCCACCGGGCCTCTGATCGTGGCCGAGGATCTGCCCGACGATTCGCCGACCAAGGCGGTGTCGCTGGACTTCGTCAAGCGCTACGAGGCGATGTTCGGTGCCGGGACGCGCAACGCCTTCGCCGGCTACACCTACGATGGCGTGCTGATGCTCGACGCCGCGGCCGGCGTGGCGCTGAAGAAGGCCAAGCCCGGCACGCCGGAGTTCCGCGCCGCGCTGCGCGACGCGCTGGAGAACGTCAAGAACCTGGTCGGCACGCACGGCGTCTACGACGTCACCCCCGCCAACCACAACGGACAGGACGAGCGCTCGCGCGTGCTCGTGCACGTACGGGAAGGCCAATGGCGGCTGCTGAAGTAGGCGCGCGCGTGCGACCGACCTGAACCGAGGCGACGATGAGCTCCGACATCGTGCTGTGGCTGGTGCAGGACGGCGTCATCAGCGGCGCGATTTACGCCTTGCTGGCGCTCGCGCTGCTGCTGGTGTTCGCCGTCACCCGCATCATCTTCGTGTCACAGGGCGACTTCGTCTCGTTCGCCGCCTTGACGCTGGGCACGCTGCAGCTCGGACAGGTGCCGGGCACGGTGTACCTGCTGGCTGCCGGCGGGATCGCAGTGACGCTGATGGAGATGAACGCCGCGTGGCGGCAGCGGGCGCTGCGACGCCGGCTGCCGCGCATCCTGCTGGCCTGGCTCGCGCTGCCGCTGCTGGCGGCGGGGCTGGTGGCCTGGGCCGCGCCGCGCCAGTTCGGTCCCTGGGTGCTGATCGCGATGACGCTCCTCGTGATCGTTCCGCTGGGGCCGATGCTCTACCGCGTCGCCTTCCGACCGGTGGCCAACGCCTCGGTACTGGTCCTGTTCATCGTCTCGATCGCTGCGCACTACGCCCTCACGGGAATCGGGCTGGCGATGTTCGGTGGCGAGGGCCTGCGCACCGACCCGATCGCGGATCTGAGCTTCGATCTCGGCAACGTGAAGGTCAGCGCGCAGAGCCTGTGGGTGCTGGGCACGAGCGTTGCCGGGATGGTCGCGCTGTGGCTGTTCTTCGAGCGCTCGCTGTACGGCAAGGCCTTGCGTGCGACCGCGATCAACCGTGTCGGCGCGCGGCTGGTCGGCATCCCCACCGAGCTGTCGGGACAGCTCGCGTTCTGGCTCGCCGCGGCCATGGGCGCCTTGTCGGGGCTGCTCATCTCGCCGATCACCACCATGTACTTCGACAGCGGGCTGATGATCGGCCTCAAGGGTTTCGTCGCCGCCATCCTCGGCGGCATGGCGAGCTATCCGTTGGCGGTGGTCGGCGCCCTGGGCGTCGGGCTGCTCGAGGCGTTTTCCTCGTTCTGGGCCAGCGCCTACAAGGAGGTCATCGTCTTCACGCTGCTGATCCCGGTCCTGCTGTGGCTGTCGCTGACTTCCAAGCACGTCGTCTCCGAGGACGAGGAAGAATGAAGCGCGCGCACGTCTCCTTGTGGCTGTTCGCGGCGCTGATCGCCGTCGCACCGCTCGTAGTGCCCGACTTCTACGTCACACTGCTCAACTACGTCGGTCTGGCCACGCTGGTGGCGCTCGGCCTGGTGCTGCTGACCGGCGTGGCCGGGGTGATGTCGTTCGGCCAGCAGGCCTTCGTCGGCATGGCGGCCTACGTCACCGCATTGTTGACCACGCAGGCTCACGCCTCGCCCTGGCTGGGCCTCGTGGCCAGCCTCGCGCTGGTCGCGCTGATGGCGCTGCTGCTGGGTGCGGTGACGCTTCGGCTGTCGGGCCACTACCTCGCGATCGGCACCATCGGTTGGGGCATCGCGATCTTCTACCTCTTCGGCACCCTGCCCGGACTCGGGCAGTACAGCGGCATCGACAACGTGCCGCCCGTGCAGCTGGGGCCGCTGGTGTTCGACAGCGCGCGCGCCTCGTACGGCCTGATCTGGCTGGTCACGCTGGGCGCGCTGCTGGCAGCGCGCAACCTGCTCGATTCGCGGCCGGGCCGGGCCATCCGGGCCCTGCGCTTCCGCGCGGCGATGGCGGAGAGCTTCGGCGTCGACACCGGCGCGCTCAAGCTGGTCGTGTTCATGCACGCAGCGCTGCTGGCCGGTGTGGCGGGCTGGCTGCACGCCCATTTCCTGCGCTTCGTCAGCCCGCACGCCTTCGGCGTCAATGCCGGCATCGACTACCTCTTCATGGCGGTGATCGGCGGTGCCAGCCACGTCTGGGGCGCGCTCGTCGGTGCCTCGATCATCACCCTGTCGCGCGAGTGGCTCAAGGACTGGCTGCCCAAGCTGTTCACGCACACCGGCAACTACGAGGCCATCGTCTTCGGCGTGATGATGATGCTGCTGCTGCACCGCACTCGCGAAGGCATCACGCCCTACCTCGCGCGCCTGCTGCCGATGGCGCGGGACCTTCCCGTGCGCCCCGCCGAGGCACCGGCACCGCCGCGCCGCGAGCGGCCGGGCCGCGGCAGCGTCGTGCTCGATGTCGACGGCCTGGGCAAGCGCTTCGGCGGCCTGGTGGCGGCCCAGGACATGAGCCTGCGCCTGCACGCCGGTGAGATCCTCGGCCTGATCGGCCCCAATGGGGCCGGCAAGAGCACGGTGTTCAATCTGATCAGTGGCGCGTTGCTCGCCGACAGCGGTCAGGTACGGCTGGCCGGCGCGCGCATCGACGGCCTGGGCGCGCGCGCCATCGCCCGGCGTGGCATGGCGCGAAGCTTCCAGCATGTGCACCTGGTCTCGCGGATGTCGGTACTCGACAACGTGGCGCTCGGCGCGCACCTGCGCGGCCGGCACGGCACGCTGGCGGCGATGATGCGCGTCGATCGCGCCGACGAGGCGCGGCTGCTGGCCGAGGCGGCGCGGCAGATCGAGCGCGTCGGGCTGACGGCCGTGATGCACGAGCGGGCTGGCAACCTCGCGCTCGGCCAGCAGCGCATCGTCGAGATCGCGCGGGCGCTGGCCGCCGATCCGCTGGTGCTGCTGCTCGACGAGCCGGCCGCTGGCCTGCGCTACAACGAGAAGCAGGCGCTGGCCGGGTTGCTGCGCACGCTGCGCCGCGAGGGCCTGGCGATCCTGCTTGTCGAGCATGACATGGATTTCGTCATGGGACTGGTCGACAGGCTGGTCGTGATGGACTTCGGCCAGAAGCTGGCCGAGGGGCTGCCGGTGGAGATGCAGTGCCACCCGGCGGTGATCGAGGCCTATCTCGGAGGCCTGGAATGACCGCCCCGCTGCTCCAGGCCGAGGATCTGCGTGTAGCCTACGGCAAGGTCGAGGCCTTGCACGGGGTGGGACTGCGCGTCGATCCCGGCTCGATCGTCACCGTCATCGGGCCCAACGGCGCCGGCAAGACGACACTGCTCGCGGCGCTGATGGGGCTGCTGCCGGCGCAGGGTCGGGTACGCTACGCCGGCCACGACATGGAGGGCCTGGGTACGGAGCAGCGCGTGGCACGAGGACTGACGCTGGTGCCCGAGCGCCGAGAGCTGTTCGGCGAGCTCAGCGTCGAGGACAACCTGCGCTTGGGGGCGTTCGTGCGCGTGCGCCGCGGTGAGCGCGGAGCCGACCGCCAGCTCGACGACATCTACCGGCGCTTCCCGCGCCTGCAAGAGCGACGCCAGCAACTCGCCGCGACGCTGTCCGGCGGCGAGCGGCAGATGCTGGCGATCGGCCGCGCGCTGATGGCCAAGCCGAAGCTCCTGATGCTCGACGAGCCCAGCCTCGGGCTGGCGCCGCGCATCGTGCGCGACATCCTGCACATCGTCGCCGAGCTGCGCGAAGCGGGCGTGGCGATCCTGCTGGTCGAGCAGAACGCGCGCGCTGCGCTGCAGATCGCCGACCGCGGTTACGTCCTCGAGACCGGCGAACTCGCGCTCGAGGGGAGCGCCGAGGAGCTCGCCAACAACCCGCGCATCGTCGAGTCTTATCTGGGCCTGCATGGCGGGCCCGGGGCCGATGCGCAACCGACCATCGAAGGAGCCAACCGGCCATGATCCGCCAACGACCCGTCAACCCGCTACTCGAACGCACGCGCCGCGCGCCGCCGCGCCGAGTCGCCGTGATAGGCGCCGGCACGATCGGCCCGGACATCGGCTACTACCTGAAGACCGCGCTGCCGGGGCTGGAGCTCGTGCTGGTCGACGTCCGCCAGGCCGCGATCGACGACGCGCTGGCGCGCCTGAAGGGCTACGCGGACAAGGCGCGCGCACGCGGCCGCATGAGCGAGGCGCAGGCCTCGGCGGCGTTGTCCGGGCTGACCGGCAGCACCGACTACGATGCGATCCGCGGTGCGGACTGGGTCCTGGAGGCGGCGACCGAGGACCTGCCGCTCAAGCGCCGCATCTTCGCCGACGTCGAGTCGCGCATCGCGCCCGACGCCGTCATCACGTCCAACACCAGTTCGCTGCCGGCGTCGCGCATCTTCGCCGAGCTCGCGCACCCCGAGCGCGCGACCGTGACCCACTTCTTCGCCCCGGCGTGGCGCAACCCGGCGGTCGAGGTGATCGACTGGGAGCGCGTCGATGGCGACGTCTTGGCCTGGCTGCGACGCCTGTTCGCGCAGACCGGCAAGCTGCCGTTGCTGACCGCCGACGCGCCCTGCTTCATGCTCGACCGGATCTTCGACAACTGGTGCAACGAGGCCGGTTACCTGCTTTCGGAGGTGAGCGCGGCCGAGGTCGACAGCGCGGTCGCCGACCTCGTCGCCGCGGGGCCGTTCTTCGTGCTGAACATGTCCAACGGCAACCCGATCATCATCGAGACCAACACGCTGCAGGCGGACGAGGAAGGCGAGCACTACCGGCCGGCGCCCATGTTCCGATCGGTCGAGCGCTGGAAGACCGTCGCGCTCGGCAAGGGCGTGCCGATGGACGACGCCACGCGCGCGCGCATCCACGACCGCATGCTGGGGGTGCTGCTGTCGCAGAGCGCCGACATCCTCGACCGCGGGATCGGCAGCGCCAGCGACCTCGACATCGGCTGCCGCACGGCACTGGCGTTCAAGCGCGGTCCCATCGAATGGCTGCGCACGCTGGACGATGCCGAATGCCGGCGCATCGTCGAGCGCTTCCAGCGCGAGCGCCCGGGAATGCCCGGGTTCGAGCGCGCGCCGTCCGCCTATGCCGCCGGCGAGCGGCATGTCCTGGTCGACGACCTCGACGCCGGCGTCAAGCTCATCACGCTGCGCCGGCCCGAGGCGCTGAACGCGCTGCACGACGAGCTCACCGACGAGATCCTGGCGGTGATCCGGCGCCACGAGTCCGACCCGGCGGTCAGCGGATTCGTCATCACGGGCTACGGCACCAAGGCCTTCTGCGCCGGCGCCGACATCGGTCGCTTTCCGTCGATGCTGGGCGATGCAGGCGCCTCGGAGCGGTACGCGCGCGACTGCTCGCGCCTGCTGCTGCATCTGGATCGGTCGCCCAAGCCGGTGGTCGCGGCGATCCAGGGCATGGCACTCGGAGGCGGATTCGAGTTGGCGATGCGCTGTCACGCGTTGGTCGCCGACCGGCGCGCCTGGTTCCAGCTGCCCGAGGTGACGCTGGGCATCGTGCCGGGCATCGGCGCGCTGGTCGTGCCTTACCGACGCTGGCCCACCGCCGCCGCCACCTTCCATGCGATGCTGACGCGTGGCGCCAAGCTCGCGGCCAGCGACGCGCATGCACTGGGTATCGTCAACGCACTGGCGGACGACTTCGACCATCTGCTCGCGTTGGCGGTGGCGCAGGTAAGCGCGCTGGCCGCCCGCGGTCGCGAGCCGCTGGTCGACGATCCGGTGCCGCTGCCGCCGTTCCCGCAGCACGACGGCAAGACGGTCGACGGCCGCGTCCTCAGTCGCACGGTGGTGAGGATCATCGAGGAGGCCGTGCGCGATGGCGCAGCGGCAGCGAGCTGGGACGCCGCACTCGAGGCGGGATATCGCGCCTTCGGCAGCGTCGCCTGCACGGCCGCCGCGCGCGAAGGGATCCAGGCCTTCCTGCAGCGCCGAAGCCCCGACTTCGGCGCGACCGGTTGATCCCCGATCCGGCAACTACCAAGCTGCAAGAACCTGGAGCGGGAGGCTCCACGTCGGCGTCGCCAGGATGCGCGGTGGCGCGGGCGCTGCTCGAGTGCTGCGCCGCCAAGGCGTTGCGGGGTAGACCGGTGGGGTGTCGCTGCGTCAGGTCCCGCAGAAGGTCCGGTAGCCGGCCGTGAACTCGAACGCCGCCGGCTCGGCGTAGTGCGCCAGCGCGGGGTCGTCGTCGAAGGGCCAGCGCACCGCGGCGAGCAGGCGCTCGAACGGTGCCAGGTCGGCGTCCTCGCTGGCGGCGGCCAGCGCCTCCTCGACGCGGTGGTTGCGCGGGATCACGAGCGGGTTGACGCGGCGCATGCGCGCCGCGCGGGCGGCCGCCGCGGTGCCGGTGGCCGCATCGTCGGCGGTGCAGCGCGCGCGCCAGCGCGCGAGCCAGGCGTCGGGCGCTCGCGCGTCGGCGAACAGTGCGCGCAGCGGCGCCTCGTCGCCGGCGGCGGCATCGGACAGCCGCCGCCACGCGAGCGTGAAGTCCGCGCGCTCGCGCTGCAGCAGCGCGAGCCAATCGTCGGCCAGCGCGGCGTCGCTGTCGACTTCGACCGACGCGGACTGCTGCAGCCCGAGCTTGGCGCGCTGGCCGGCGCGCAGCGCCGTGTCGAGCCGCGCCGGGAAGGCGTCGACGACCTCGGTCGCGCGTTCGACCGCGCGCTGCAGCGAGGCCTCGTCGTCGGCGTCGGCCAGCAGCGGGAGAAGCGCCTCGGCGAGCCGGGCGATATTCCAGCGTGCCACAGCCGGCTGGTTGCCGAAGGCATAGCGGCCGCCATGGTCGATGCTGCTGAAGACCGCCGCCGGGTCGTAGGCCTCGACGAAGGCACAGGGGCCGTAGTCGATCGTCTCGCCCGAGATCGTCGTGTTGTCGGTATTCATCACGCCGTGGATGAAGCCGACGTTGATCCACTGCGCGACCAGCGCCGCCTGGCGCGCGGCGACCGCGCCGAGCAGCCCGAAGACACGATCCGGATCGCCGGCCAGCGCCGGGTCGTGGCGCGCGATCGCATAGTCCGCCAGCCTTCGCAGCGCGTCGAGATCGCCGCGTGCGGCGAAGTACTGGAAGCTGCCGACCCGCAAGTGGCTGGCCGCGACGCGGGTCAGCACGGCGCCGGGCAGCACGCGGTCGCGATAGACCGGCTCGCCGGTGGCGACGACGGCGAGCGCGCGCGTGGTCGGGATCCCGAGCGCGTGCATCGCCTCGCCGAGCACGAGTTCGCGCAGCATCGGCCCGACCGCCGCCTTGCCGTCGCCGCCGCGCGCGAATGGCGTGCGCCCGGAGCCCTTGAACGCGAGGTCGCGCCGGCGGCCGTGGCGGTCGATCAGCTCGCCGAGCAGCAGCGCGCGGCCGTCGCCGAGCTGCGGCGAGAAGCCGCCGAACTGGTGCCCGGCGTAGGCCTGTGCCAGCGGCTCGGCGCCCTCGGGCACGACCCCGCCGGCCAGCACCGCGACACCCGCCTGCGACGCGAGCACGTCGGCGTCCAGGCCGAGCTCGTCGGCCAGGTCGCGGTTGAGCTGCAGCAGCACCGGTGCGGGCGGCGGCGCGGGCTGCCAGGCGACGTAGGTCCCCGGCAGCTCGCGCGCATAGCTGTTGTCGAAGGGCCAGCGCAGGCCGGGCGCGACAGCGGTATTCATGCGGCCGAGTGTGCCGGGGCGGCGCGGCCCTTGTCGGGGCGGGGTCGGCCGGGGGCGCAGGGCGGGGACCGTCGCGCGGCAGGCCCAAAGACTCGGGCCCGCCGCGTGGCATCACGTCGGCGGGCCCGGATCCGGAATTGGTTGCGGGGGCGCGCAATGGCTGCCGTAGGCGCCTGCTCGTGGGCTGACGCCCGCAGCACTGCGTGCCCGTCATGGCGCCGGCCCGCGATTGCGGCTCGTGGTCTGGCCGAAGTAGTACCCGCTGACCGCGCCCACGACCATGCTCACGATGGCCGTGGCAATGGCCGCGCGGACATCAGCAGGCCACTCGGGGCCGATGCCGAAGAGCACGCTGACGAGCACCATGTAGACCAGCGGGATCAGCAGCAACGCGACCCAGAAACTCGGCGAGTGCAGCATGTCCCCGGCGGCGCGCGCCGCGGCATCGGCCTTGCGCGCACCCTCGATCCCGCCGCCGCCGGCCTCGGTCAGCTCGTACCAGCGTGCGTCGATCGCCTGCTCGGCCGCCTGGCGCAGTGCGGGGTCTGCGCGCACCGCTTCGACAGCCTCCTGGATATTGCGGGCGCCCGTGGCGGCGATGACGGTCTCGGCGACGACCTCGGCCGCGGCGACGTTGCGCTCGGCGGTCTTGCTGCCCGAGCTGAAGATGCGGCCCAGCTTGGGCAGCAGCTCGACCAGCGACGGCAGTGCGGCGGTGACGAATGGGCTCACGTCGGCCTCCTTGGGCTGTGGCAATGGGGCGGACGACACGTCGCGCGACTCGACCGGCGCGGCGGTGCCGTCCGGCCGCTCGACGCCGCCGAAGCTGCGGTAGACCTCGCGCACCTGCTCCATGGTCTTGACGGGCTGGCCGTAGGGGCTGCCAGGCAGGCTGGCCCACTCGCGCGCGCACTTGGCGACGGCCGCGTCGAGGCGCCCGGCCAGCACGTCGTCCAGCGCGCGCCGGCGCTCGATCAGGTAGACCGCCGCGATGTCCTGGGAGCGCTCCGAGAAGTCCGGCAGCGCCAGCGCCCGCGCGCACTCGTCCCAGGTGCGAGCGAGGAACTGGTACGCGCCGGCGGCGGTGCTGGTCAGCGTCTGTGCGCCGAGCTGGCGCGTGATGGCGCGGCGCGGATGGTCGGCCAGGCCGCCCACCAGCCCGCCGCCGAACATCATGCGGTAGGCATCGTCGCCCTGGGACGACTCGCCGGCGCGGATGACGCGCAGGAATGCGCGCAGGTTGCCGCTGCCGTTGAGGGCGTTCCACAGGCGGACGGCGTGCTCGTTCATGCCGTGCCCCCGACGAGCTCGCGCAACAGCTCATCAGCCGCGCGCACCTCGATCGGCGTCATGTCGCGCCAGCCCTCGGTGCACGGCTGGATGCGGTGCATGGCAACCTCCGGGATGTAGTCGATCCCGTCGACGCGCACGCCGCCGACCGTGGGCGGCTCGGACAGCGCGACGAGCTGCCCGTGCAGCTTGGCCGCGCCGTAGTAGCCGTACCAGCACAGCCGCGTCGAGTACAGGCTGATGCTCACGACAGCTCCGATACAGCGCCGGTGCGCGAGCGCGTCGCGCAGCGCCTGCACACAAGCGTCGTCGATCGCGCCAGGTGGTGACATGGCGCGGCGTCCTCCATCACTCACCCCACTCGCCCGCGTAGCAGGGTGTAGGACAGCACGGCCACGACGATGACGCCAGCCAGCGACCAAATCCCGCCGACGACTCGCCGCCGCAGATCGACCAGGCCTGGCATCTCGCGCTCGATGGCGGCGAGGCGGGTCTCCAGCCGCGCGTCGAGGCCCTTGATGTCGACGCGCAGGCCGTCGATGGCGGCCGTGAGCTGCGTGACCTCGGCGCGGGTGTAGCTGTGATCGATTTCGAGGCGGGTGAGCTTTTGCAGCTCGTGGACCAGGTTGCCGATCTGCGCGCGCAGCTCGTCGACCCGCTCGACGACGCCGCGCACATGCTGGCGTAGCTCGGCGATTTCGCCGGAGCGCACCGGGCAGTCGGGCGGGATGTGTGGTTCGCCCATGCTCTCGTCACGCCAGGATTACCGCCGCGCGGCCTGCGGCGATCACACCCGCGGCCTCCATCTGCATCACCGCGGCGATGATGTAGTCGTCATTGAGCTCGACGCGGCCGCCGGTCTGGATGTAGGTCTTGAACGCGGCAATCTTGTCCTTGACGCCCTGCGTGCCGGTCTGCGCCTTGTTCTCCAGCGCCTCGCGCTCGGCGGCGGTGAAGCGCTGGATGAACTCGCGCTGCGTCAGGCTCACGGTCGCGGCCGGTGCCGTGAACGTGCCGCCATCGTAGGTGAAGCCGGGGCCGACGTGCAGCCCGGTCACGTCGACCCAGGTGCCGCCGATCGCCGGCTCGACCTCCTGATCGATGATGGTGGCAACCGTGTTGCCTCGGATCAGTGCCCAGCGTGCCATGTCGTCACTCCGCAGTCAGGAACTCTTCGACGATGATCAGGCCGCCGCTGCCGGCGCCGCCGGCGCCGCCGTTGGTCGGTCCCCCGCCCCCGCCCCCGCCACCGGCCCCATAGCCGCTACCCGCGGACCCCACGTCGCCGTTGGAGCCTGCGTGGCCGTCGCCACCGTCGCCACCGCCACCGAAGATGCTGCAACCACCGCCGCCACCGCCATACTTGGTGCCGTCCGACGTCCCGCCAGACGAGATGATGTCCGGGTCCGACGAGCTGATGTTCGCGGCCGAGTTGCCTGCCGCGGCGCCGCCGATTGAGGTCGACGATCCGTTGCCGCCGCCGCCGCCGCTGATGCTGATGCTGGCCTCGCTGCTGGCACCTCCGGCCCCGCCGGATGAGTAGGTCCCGCCCGCGCTACCCCCTTTGGCGACGAGCTGCGCGAAGCGCGACCGCCCGCCGTTGGCACCGACAGAGCCAGCGCCGGACGTGCCGCCCGCCCCGCCCGCTCCGCCCGCTCCGACCTCGTAGGTGGGGCTCGATGTCAGCCGCATCCACGCCTGGATGGTTTCGCCGCCGCCACTGCCACCCCCGCCGTTCGCCGACGCGCCGCCGGCGGCTCCGGAGCCGCCGGCCCCGGCGCCCACCAGCGTCACGCGGACCCAGCAGGGCAGCGCGATCGTCGGCGCGTAGGCGCCGGATCCAGTGGTCAGCAGCGTGACCTTCGCGGCGCGGACAGACGCAAACTGTGTGAAGACGCTCATACCAGCCCCCAGCCGATGGTCGCGTTGATGTAGCGCAGCCGCAGCGAGGCGGACGCGTCGTTCAGGGTCATGTTCTCGGCAAGCGACATGATCTTGTTGCCGCCGCGGTTGACGACGTTGTCGGCCCTGCCGTTGCCCACCGTGACCCACACGGCGTCACCCGCCGATGGCGATGCCGGCAGGGTCAGCGTCGTGGCCGACGCGTTGGTCAGCACGTAGTGGCCCCAGGGCACCGCGGTCTGTGCCGTGGCCGCGACCACGTACAGCGACGGGTACAGCGGCGCGGCCATGGTCCAGTTGGTCGGGTCCGCGCTCGGGTCCGTCGTTCCCGCGCCGGCGGTCAGGCGCCGGTACGGCAGGCCGTTGATCGGCGAGCGGCGCACGTCGCCGATGGCGTAGGTCGTCCCGCTGACCCACAGCGCGGCGCCGACGCTGTTGGCTGCGGCCGCCGCGGTAACGGCGCTGGCGTAGGCCTCGGTGGCGTTGGTCTGGCTCGCGGTCGCGGCATCGGCGAAGTCCGGCGCCCAGGTTTCGAGCCACGCGACCCAGGCATCGGCCAGGGCCGCAAACGTGCTGGGGGCGCTGCGCTGCGGCGCCGCGGGCGGCGATGACAGAGCCGGGAAGGTCGCTGGCATTACACCATCCCCTCAAGTTCCAGGTTGTAGACCCCGGTCGTCGGGTAGTCGACGACCAGGTACATGTCGCGGTACCAGCCATAGACGATCAGCGGCTGGCTGTCGGCCACGCTGTCTCCTACCCACACGCAAGGGGTGGCGCGATAGGCCTGCAGCTCCTCGTGCACCACGGTGAACTGCTCGCGTGGCAGCCGCACGATGGCGCGCATCGTCTTCGCGAACTTGCGCTGCTCGAGGGTGGTGTATCCGGTGTCGGCGTCGGTCGCCTTGCGGCTGTAGTCGCGGATGCCGACCTGCACGCCGTATTGCGTGTCGCCGATGTCGAGCGCCTGCCCGGCCACGAGCATCCCGCACGCTACGGCGGCGTCGCCGATGATCTGCAGCGTGATGACGCCCCCGATGTATGGGGGGAGGTCTGTCAGCACGAACGCAGCGACCTGGCGGAACGGCTGGAAGTAGTAGGCGAACCAGTCGCCGGTCTCGGGCCCCATGAGCACCAGCTCGCGTTCGTAGACCACAGGCCCGGTCAGACCGTCGCGCATGCTGACCAGCGCCCGTGTGCCGACTGCGCCGTACAGGTACAGCGAATCGCACCGCCCTGGTTTGAGCGTCACGTTCAGCGGCGACACCGCGCGCACGGTCTGCGTGCCGACGTAGTCGTCGATCAACGCCCAGCGGTTGACGCCGCCCAGACTGATCCACCAGGTGCCGTCGTCGGTCGCGGGGTTGTGGTTGGTGTTCGAGCCTTGCTTGCTGCGATAGACCAGGTGGGTGCCGGCCAGGCGCGCCTCGTCGCCCTGGGCGTAGGTCGTGCCGCTGTCCCAGGCCGCCGGGTCGCCCGTGTCGGGCTCGGGCACGTTGATCGCGACGATGCACGGAGCGGTATCGCCGGTCACGATGTCGGCCGCGCGCGTCTGCACGGTCCCGGCGGTCGCGATGTAGGAGGTCGCAGCGCCGCCCTCTTCAAGCTGCGCGCCCCAGAGCACGAGACCCGAGGTCTCGTCGCCCGTCCAGCTCGGGCCCGCATTGGTCGTGCGGTCGGTCATGCGCCACTGCACGCCGGCGCCAGTTGTGGTGACGCCGGCGGTAAACGTCATCTCGACGCGCCACCAGCCGTCGGCCAGCTCTTGCATCGATGCCGTGAACGTGCCGTCAGCGCCGCCTGCGTCGCACGTCGTCGCGCCCGTCTGGAGGTCGAATACGGCCGTGGCATTAGAGACTCCGCCGGTGACCGCGGTCAGGACCAGGAACGCGAAGTGCCGCGCCGTGACGCAGCTCGGCGCCTGTCGCACGTGCGCCGATGCGGTATAGGGGGCCCCCGCGACGTAGTTGATCGACGTGTTGTTGACCACGTACCGGCCGCCGGTCTCGGCGCTTTCGATCCACGTCGTCGCTGTCGCGGAGCCGTCAGGCGCCGTGGCGCCCGCAGTCAGCGTGCCGCGCGCGTTGCCCGTGTTCCAGCCGGCAGACCAGTCCTGCGAGCGCTTCAGCAGGTTGGTCGCCACGTCTTCGACGAGCAGGATCCCGCCCTGCCAGCGCGGCTCGTCGACCGGCGCCATGGCGACGAGGCCCTCGGGCGTGACGTAGGTGGCTTCGCCCGCTCGCGTCAACGTGGCGACGCCGGTGATGCTGGCGGGCCGGATGAGTTTCACGCGCCCTCCATGACGACCATGGCGCCGCCATCGTCCCACGCCTGGAGCTGCCGCGCCGTGGCGGCCGATGCGGCCGCCACGGCCGCCAGGCCGGCCTCGGTCACGGCCTGCAACTGCGCGACCGCGCCGGCGACCTGGTCGCCCATCGCCTGCACCCTGTCGCTCACGAGATCGAGCCCGATCAGCTGCTCGGTCTGCTGGTCCGCGAACAGCGCCGGCAGCTCGGCCATCGCCGGCGCGAGCGCGGCCAGGTCCTGCAAGGTGCCGCCGCTGTCGCCGAGGTAGTCCGCCACCTGCGCGAACTGCGCGCTCATGTCGAGCAGCGCGACGAGCTGCTCGCGGCCAGCCTCGGACGCGAGGTCGCGCGACTCGACAAGCGCGCGAAACTGCTCGCGCGTGCTCAGCCCTGCGGCGTCGATCCCGGCGGCGGCCAGGCTCTGCGAGATGCCGCGCGCCGACAGCGCAGCCTGCTCCTCCCGGGAGTAGTACAGCTCCACGAACTGCTGCGTCTTGCCCAGCAGCGCCTCGATCCCGCCGGCCATGCCGACGAGCGACTCGCGCGCGTCGATGCCCAGCGCCGCGATCGACGAGAAGACCCCTCCGAACTGGTTGAGCGACTCGCTCAGCGCCTGCAGCGCGGACAGCCGCTCCAGCGTCTGCAGCGCCGTCTCGCCGCTGGCCTGGTACTGCGCGAGCGCACCGGCGTAGACGCCGGCCAGTCCGTCGGCGAAGCCGCCGACGATCTCAGTGATCTTGGTCTTGATCTCTTCGTCGCTGAGCCCATTGAAGCTGACCTTGATTGACTGGCTGAACTGCTCCATCGCGGCCACGGGCAGGCCGAGCACGTCGACATAGGAGCGCACCGTCGCGGCAACAGCTCCGACGCCGGCGTCCATGGCCGACTCGAAGTCTTCGTCTAGCGCCTGGCGCTTGGTCTTGTCGTTGCGGAACCAGCCGCCCTTGTAGTACTGGTACTGGTTGCCGGCGATCCCTTCAGCCGACAGCTTGCCCTCGATGCCTTCGTCCTTGAGCTTGCGCCCGAAAGCCCGGTTGACCATCCCGCCGATGGCGCCGCCCACGACGGAGCCGATGGGCCCCCAGATTGCGCCGATCGCCGCGCCGATGTTGACCGCGCCGTTTCCGCTGCCCCACGCGGCGTATCCGTTGCTGATTGCGCCGCCGATCGCGCGGCCGCCCATGAACCCGGCGCCGGCGGCGCCGAGCGCGCCCAGGCCGACGCCCGCCCCTGTGCCGTACATGCCGGCGCCCGTGTACTGGCTCATCGCGCCGCTGACGGATCCCCAGCCGCCATTCAGGAGGGCCGTCGCCCCGGCGTCGACACTGCCCGTAAAGCCGCCCAGCATTCCGAGAATGCCGGTGCCGCCGCCTGCCGCGCCGCCCGTCGACGCCGCCGCCGGCCCGCCCAGCAGCGACCCCACTGCGCCCGTGACTGGCGCCATGATGGCGCGGATCGTCGGCTGCAGGACCAGCGTCTTGAAGGCGTTGACCAGCGTGTCGCGGAAGGCGTCCATGAAGCCCTTGCCGGACTCGAAGGCGTGCATCAGCGCATCGGTCAGCCCGCCCTGCACGGACTCGACCGTCTTGGCCCACTCTTCGGCCGTCTCCTTGGCGGCGTCGCGCGCCTCGATGGCGGCCTCCTTGGCCCAGCCCTCTTCCTTGGCCCGCTTCAGCTCGCGCAGCTCCTCGACCATCATCGAGATGCCGTCGAGCTCCTCGCCGCGCACGCCGGCGGCCAGCGCGGTCTGCAGCCGCTGCTCGGCCGTGGCCAGCGACTCGGCCAGGCGCGCGCGCTCCAGCTCGCGCAGCTCGGCCTTGCTCAGGCCAATCTGCGCGGTCTCTTCCTGCAGCTTGCGCACCTGCTCGGCGATCGACTTGCTCTCGTCGAGCGTCGCCGCGATCGACTCGACGCGCTGCTTGGTCAGCGCCTCGGCGAGTTCCTTGGCCGCCTTGTCGACCTCGGTCTTGCGCTCGAGCTCGGCGCGCTCGGCGGCGATCGCCTCGCGCAGCTGATGGGTGGCGCGGCTCAACCCCTCCTTGCTGGCGCGGTAGGCCAGCACCGCGTCTTCGCCCAGGCCGAAGGTGGCATTGGCCTCGCGCAGCTTGTCCAGCTCCTTGCGGTAGCTGTCGATCAGCTTGGACTGCTCCCCGGTGAGCTTGCCTTTGCCGGCGGCGAGCTTCTTGATCTGCCCCTCCTGCTCGGCGTGCGCCTTCTTGGCCGCGAAGCTCGCGATTGCCTCGTCGGCCATGCTGTCGGTGATCTCGTCGATCTGCTTCTTCGCGGCGCCGTATTCGGCGTCCAGGCGCGCGAGCTCGTCCGACAGACTCTCGGTGTTGCGGGTGCTCTTGACCACGTCGGCCGCCCAGCCGCGCAGCTTGTTGGCCGCGACATCCAGGCCGAGCGCTTTCAGCCCGACGCTGAGTTTGTCCAGGAACCAGCCGAGCGCGCCGCCCATGCCTTCGAGCGTGGTGCGCCAGGCCGCGCCGATGTAGGCCCAGGCCTTGCCGGCGCCGAGCTTGAGCAGCTCCCAGCCGGTCTGCGTGCCGTTGACGAAGGCGATGCCGGCGAGCTGCGCCTCGACGAAGTTCTCGCGCAGCCAGGTGCCGATCTGCCAGCCGGCGAACGCCGCGGCCAGGACGCCGAAGGCGAGCTGCAGCTTCCCGACCGAGCCGGTGAGCGTGAGCGTGCCCGCGTTGGCCGCCGCCAGCATGCCGGTGAGCGCGGCGGTGTGCGAGCCCGCGATGGCCGCCGCGAGCTGGTAGCGCACGATGGCGCCGGTGAGCGCCGTCTTGGCCGCAGCGAACGCGCCCACGATGACGGGCGCCGCCTTCATCGCCGCCATGTAGCCGAGCACGGCCGGGCCGACCTTGACCGCCAGGTCCAGGAATTTGGCCAGCGGGTCGACGAGGGACGGCAGCACGTCGGCGACCGCCTTCAGGCCCCGGGCGATGCTCGTGCTGATCCCGCCCATCTCGCGGTCGAGCGATCCGACCAGGCGCAGCGCGTTGTTCGAGATCTCGGTGAGCGCCCCGCCGATGGTCGGCGGCATCTGCTGCGCGACCGCGGACAGCTTGTCCGACCCGGCGAGGAAGGCGTCGAAGAAGTCCTTGGTGCCGAGCTTGCCGTCGAGCACGCGCCGGCGGAGCTCGCCCATGCTCACGCCCGTGCCGTCGAGGTTGGCGGCTACCACGCGCAGCAGCTCCGGCGCGCCGTCGATCAGCGAGTTGAACTCCTGCGCCTGCACGGTCGTGCCGGCCATCATCTGCGACAGCTGCAGCAGGGCGCCGGCGGCCGCCTGGCTGGACGTGCCCGACAGCCGCAGCGACGCCGCCACGCCCTCGGTGAAGCGCGTCATGTCCTTCTGCGACGCGCCCAGGTTGTCGGCCGAGCGCGCCAGGCCGATGTAGAGCTGCCCGACCTCCTGCACCGGCTGCTGCATCCGGTTGGCGATGTCCAGCAGCCGCCCGAACTGCGCCGAGGCCTGCGACGTGCCGCCCGTGACGAGCGCCAGCCTTGCGTTCAGGCTGGTGAAGCCGTCGGCCATCTGCGCCAGCTCGCGCAGGCCGACGCCGAACAGCTGCAGGCCCTGCAGCCCGAGCCACAGGTCGCGCAGGCGGCCGATCTGGGTGCTGATGGAGCTGACGCCCGCACCCATGCGTTGCGGCATGTCGCCCAGCGCCTGGCCCACGCGCTGCACGTCGGCCTGCGCCTGCGCGGCGCCGGACACGCTCAGCCGGATGTTGACCGATTCAGACACGGGCCGCCCTCACCGGCGCCGGGCGGCGCACAATCGGCCCATGCTCGAACTTGTCGCGCTCCTTGCCCTTGCCGGCGCGCTGAAACTGCCCGGCGCGTGGCGCTGGCTGGCCTTCGGGCTGCTCGGCCCGGTGGCGCTGGTGCTGGCGGTGGCGTGGTGGCAGCGCACCGACCTGGCCGCGCAGCCGTGGTGGTGGTACCTCGGCATGCTGGCCGTGGCGGGGCTGGCGTTCGAGAACGAGCGCGCCCGGCTCAGGCGTGGCCGCTCCTCGAGCGACGATCGGCCCAGGCCGCCAGGGCGGCGAACTCCATGACGCACAGGTCGGCGAAGATGCGCTCGCGCCGGGCCCCCAGCGCCCGGAATGCCGGGCTGGAACGCACGCCGGCATAGTCCAGCCCGGTCGGGCCCGCGAAGCCGCCGTGGCGCCACTGGGTCTGCACGGCACACCAGAGTTCGAGCGCCGGCACGTGCTGCGGCCACAGCCAGAATGCGCCGTCGCGCGCGTCGTCGGCGTCGCCTGCCCGGCACAGCCCGAAGGCCGCCAGGGCTGCGTCCGTGTCGTCGCCTGCTGGTGCATCGTCATCACCGCCGAGCCTCAGTTCGCCGAGCGCCAGCAGCCGCCCGGCCTCGGTCAGTTTCCCCGGCGGTCCCGCGCCTCGGTGCGCACGGCGTCGCCGATGGCCTTCATCACCGCAACCGTCAGGATGGCCTCCGCGCCCATGAGGTCGAGCATCAAGGAGAACGCCTCCCGGCTGAAGGGGGCCGGCTTGTCGTCGTCGTCCAGCACGAGCCGCTGGTCGCGCCAGTCGTGCACCACGTCGAACAGCATGCTGCGGGCAGCGCGGCCGAGCTCCTCGGCCGACGCCTCGTTGCCGAGTGCCGCCAGGCGCAAGACCTCGCTGAACGCCTCGGCGGATTCGGCCTGCGTCAGCCGGCGCAGCACCAGCGTGAACGAGAACGTCACGTCGCGCGAGCCGTCGCGCACCACCAGGCTCACGGGCGCATCGATGAATGAGCCGACCTTCAGCTTCAGGGCCATGGGTGCCTTACTGGGTGACGACGCGGATCTCGTCGTTGCCGGACGACGGCACCAGGCGCAGGTCGAACCCGATCAGGCGCGATCCGGTGATCTCCTCCTTGCGCGGGTTGATCAGCTGCACCGCCGGCGCGTAGAGGATGATCTTGTTGCCCGCGGCGGTGCCGATCGTCAGGCCCAGGCCCTGCGTGGTGTTGGCCTTGACCGTGCCCATGAAGGTCACTTCCTGCGCCGCGGTCAGATCGACCTGCAGGCTGCCGGTGACGCTGCGGTCGGTCAGGTCGACGCGCTCGACGCTGAGCAACGGCACGAAGTTGACCGCGTTGCCCCAGTCGAGGTCGAGCCCGGTGGAGGGGTAGACCGTGCCGCCCGACAGCGCGCCGGCCGCGTAGGTGCAGCCGAGGGTGATGTCCACGACGTTGGCCTTGGCCATCGTCGGCGGCGTCTTCCATGCGGTGAGCGTGACCGACGGGTTGGCCACCGCGGTGACGCCGCCGTCGATGCCGGTGAACTCGAACTGCAGCTTCGGCCGGTCGCCGGCCTTGGCCGACAGCCGCACGTTGCCCATCGCGCCCAGCAGCTTATGCAGCACGCCGTCGTCGTGCCAATAGATGGTGACCGTCTTCAACGACGTGCTGACGGGCGTGTACTCGACGCGGTTCGGGGTCGCAAGCGACGCCTCGGCATGGGCGCAGGCCTGCATCAGCGCGCCCCAGGCCGGGGCGGTGGCCGCGGTACCGCTGCCGGCCAGCTCGACCGTGAACGAGCAGCGCACGAAGCCCGTGGCGACGAGCTGCTCGCTGCCGCCGAAGTAGGGGCGGATCAGCGCGCGGTCGACGTTCTGGGCCTCCAGCGGCGTGATGCTCAGCTCGCTGACCAGCACGGCGTTGGCGGCACCGGTGGGCACGGCATCGGTTCCCGCCGTGACCTCGATCTTGGCCAGGATGGCCGTGTTGCGGATGTAGCGCGGCATCTCGTGTCACTCCTGGGGTTCGTCTTGCGGCGGTGGCGGCGGCACGGGCACCCATCGACCGGCCTGGCCGTCCCAGGTCCAGCTGCCGCCGCCGGGCGGCGTGCCCTGAGGCTCGATGGGTGCTCGTGACGCGGTCTCGCTCACCGCGGACTCACTGCTTGGCGGCCTTGCTGGCCGGCGCGAATTCCGGGCGCAGCGTCAGCCTTGGCGCCTCGGCGGCCGTCACGGCCGCCTCGCGTTCGGCGTTGCTGGCTCGCTCCGCATCGATGATGCGCAGGCCGCCCTTGCGGGCCAGAGCCTTGACATCCTCGACATAGCGGAATGTCGGGTGCTCGACGAGCCAGATCTTCTTGCTCATGGAGACGCCTTCCGGTCAGCTCTTGGCCTGGTCGCCGATCAGCACCACGCCGGCGGTATGCTTGATGTCGGTGGCGACCTTGTCCCAGTTCGTGCCCGTCGCCAGCTCGGCGTCGGTGGGCGACTTGCCGCCGTTGGTCTCGTCCCAGGTGTAGCCCTTGAGGGCCAGGCCAAACGAGTAGTCAACCTGCATCGTGGTCTCGATTCGGGTCTGGCCGTTGCTGGTCTCGATGTTGCTGACCACGTCCCCGCCATCGAACACCGTGGCAGCCCCGGACGTCAGGCCGAGCACATACTGCTTGTTCGGGGCGCCGGCCACGAACAGCGACGGGGCATCGGTGACGATCACGCGCTTGCCCAGCAGCTCGACAACCGTCACGTTGCCGAACTCGAACAGCTGCTGCGCGTTGGCCAGGTTCAGGCCGATCAGCTTGTGATAAACCTCGCCGGTCATCACGTTGGCCACGATGTTCCCGCTGGCGTCGCCGAACTTGGCGTGCGCGCCATTCAGGCCCGCATACGTGATGCCGTTGGTGGCGCTCACGTCGTTGGTGGCCGCCGCCTGGTTGGCGATGGCCGCGCGCAGCGCCGCGACGGCGGTGTTGAGTTGATCCTTCAGCAGCGCCTCGGCGAAGTTGCGCGAGGCGACCTCGATGCCTTCGGCCGTGGGCTTGTTCAGCCAGGTGAGCTGCGACGGTTCGTAGCGGATCGGGCCGAACCCGCCGGCGACCTTCACCGCGCTGAGCTTCAGCTGCGTCAGGTCCGTGGCTGCGGCCGCACCTTGAGCCGCGTAGCGGTCGACGCGGCGCTGCGCGCTGTGGACCGCGGCGAAGAACGACTCCTGAAGGAAGTCGCCGGTGAAGCCGCTCGTGGTCAGGCGGATCGCGCCCGCGCTTGACGCGTTGAATTTGTCGACCATCTGGGCCAGTGACTCGATGGTCGCCGGCATGACGTACTGGTTGAAGACCTGCATCTGGGACAGCGACATGGCGTGTGCTCCTGCTCAGTGGTGTGCGGCAGTCAGCCCCGCTGACCAGCCAGTTCGGGAAACCGCGCGGCGATGGCCGACACCCGCGCTTCGCGGTCGCCGGAGAGATCGCCCTTCTTGCTGTTGCCGGAGCCATTTGGTCCGTTGCCGCTGCCCCGGTAGCCGCTCCCTTGGCCGCCGGCGTCCTCCGGGAGCAGGTAGTCGGGCCGGGTCTTGGCGAACCAGGCAACGCCCTCCTTGAGCGGGACGAGCTTGCCGTCCTCGGTCTTGAAGAGCAGGTCGTCGCCCTCTTCCTGCACGTGGCGCTCGATGAGCACCCGCACATCCGAGGGATTCCTGAATCGGTGGCCCTCCAGGGACGACGCGATCGCGCTCTCGCGGTTGCGCGTCTTGAGCGCGCCGCCCAGCTCGTCGCGGGCCTTGATCGCGTCGTCGCGCTCTCGCGCGACCCGGGCGAGCTTGGCCTCGTACTGCTTGACGGCGTCGGCCTGGCCTTTTGCGTCGGGCAGCTTGTCGAGGTCGGCATCGACCTCCACGCCCAGCCTCTCCGCGAACGCCTGCAGCCGGTCGCCCAGCTCCTTGAGCTTGGCGTCCTTGCCCTTGCGGCCGTCGATCGACTCCTTGCGCGCAGCGTCCCGCTGCCCGGTGAGCTCAGCCACGAAGGCCACGAGCTTGCCGTGCGTGTCGTCGTCGAGTGTCTTGCCCTTGAGTGCTTCCAGATCCATGCGGTGGCTCCTGCAGCGCGGCGCCGTCCCGGCTGGCCGTCGCACGGACCATCCCGGTCCGATGGCGCGAACCATAGGGGCGCGTCGTGCCATGTTGGTTGCGGCTTTGGCACAGCGCGCGGCGACCATGCCGCCCCATGGATTGGCTCACGTACCGGCGCCGCTACGCGTTTCTGGCCGACGTCCTGGAGGGCATCGGAGGCTTCAAGCCCGTCACCACGCTCGAGCAGGAGAACGGCCGGGCCGTGTACCGGCTCGCCGGCCCCACGCACCTGGTGCGCTACCCGCGCGAGAGCGACGAGAAGTTCGGCGCCCGCAACCGGCTGGCCACCTACGAGAACCACCTACGCAGTGCCTGCGACCGATTCGTCGGCTTCCTCGCACGCAGACGGCCGCACCGTAGCGAGGCTGACGCGCCGCTCGTGAAGCTCTTCCTCGAAGACGCGGACCTGTGCGGCAACCACCTCGATCGCTTCCTGATCTCGACGGCCACGCAGCTGCGCGCCCGGGGCGTCATGCTGGTCGTGATCGACAAGCCCGAGGGGCAGGCTCCCCAGGACCTGGCCACGCAGACCAGGCGCCGCGCCGTGCCCTACGTGCGCACCGCCGCGCCCGAGGATGTCGTGTTCTGGCGCATGGACAGCCTCGACGCGCGCTTCGCGGAGATCACGCTCGCGGCGTTCGAGTGGTGGGGCGACAAGCTGATCGAGGTCGAGCGCACCTACACCGTCACGGGCTGGGAGGTGCGCAAGGCCGGGGGCGGCCAGGTACTGGCCGCAGGCACGCACCCATTCGGCGAATGCCCGGTGCTGCCCGTGACCGAAACCGGCGCCCCGTTTCCGGTGCTGGGCAAGTATGAGCAGATCGCCGACCTGAGCACGCGCCTTTTCAATGCGCGCAGCGAGCTCGACGAGATCCTGCGCGGCCAGACCTTCAGCTTGCTGACCCTGCAGGTTCCGCCCGACCATGCGGCGGGATTCGACGCGGCCAAGGTAGGCGCGACGATCGGCACGCACAGCATGCTGGTGCACTCGGGTGACATGCCCGGGTTCATCGCGCCAGACGCAGGGCCGGCGCAGACCTACCTGGCCGTGATCGAGCAGCTGCGCGATGCGATCGCACGCATCGCGATGGAGGACATCAACGCCCCGGCCAAGTTTGCCTCGTCGGAGTCAGGTGCGGCGCGCCGCATGCGCTTCGACGCCATGAACGCCGAGCTCGTGGCCTTCAGCATGCAGCTGCAGGGGCTCGAACGCAGGATCTGGGCACTTTTCCACCGGGCGCTTGGCACCGAGGACCGGGTGAAGGTGCAGTGGCCCACGGACTACAACCTGGCCGACAGCACCGCCGAACTCGACATCCTCGCCTTGATGCAGAGCACGGGCTTCCCGCCCGAGGCACTTGCCGCCAAGCAGCGCGCGATCGCGGCCATCGAGTTCGACAACGAAGACGACGTGGTCAAGGCCGCCGTTGACGCCGCCATCGACCAGGGCGCCCAGCGCGCCGCTGCTGGCGCCCCCGACCCGTCAGACGAAGACGGCCACGAAGAAGGCTGACCATGCCGGCCTCTGCAGTCTCATGTGGGCCGTCGGTGCGCGACCCGAGCCCTCCCCCCTGACCCAAGGAGCCTGACATGGCCGCATCCATCGCATTTCGCCTCGCCGGCGGCGCTGCCAACGCCGACCCGCTGCTGTCCATCGGCGGCGTCATGAGCAGCGTCGCCGTCACGGCCAACACGCTGTTCGACACAGTGAGCGCCGGCGAGGCCAGCGCGGGCGATGCCGAGTACCGCAAGGTGTTCATCTACAACGACGGCGACAAGGCACTGACCAACGTCGTCGTCTGGATCAACGACCAGCCCGTGCAAGGCGTCATCGGACTGGCGCTCGACGGTGCCGGGAAGAACGCCGATGGCGAGACGGTGGCGAACGAGAACACGGCGCCCACCGGCGAGACCTTCGACGACACCACCGACCCGGTGGCCAATGCGCTGGCCGTGCCCGACCTGTCCGCCGGCGACCGCCATGCGATCTGGCTGCGCCGCACGATCAGCGCGAGCACGCCTGGCGTGGCGCTGGGGTCCAACGCAGCATCGCTGCGGGTGGACTACGAGTACGTCCCGTAATGCCGTACCGCGGCATCGTCGTGGCCCTCGTGCTCGTCACCCGCCGCACGGCGCGGCATTGGTGGCAGCGGTGGCGGGTGCTGGCGCGGTGCGCGGTGCGGAGCGGGGAGTGACGAAGTGCCCACATACCTACGCGGCGGCCGGCGCTCGCGTGGTGGCGTTTTTTCGCAGGTTGCGCCGGCTACTGGCGCGTAACTCAGGAGCATCAACATGTTGACGGATATCCAGATTGCCGCGGTCCGAACGGCATGTTTTGGCGACCCAACAGCCGCGGCCTTGATTGCCGCCGGCAACGCCAACGGCCTGCTGGAGCATCTGAACACCGAAACGACATTCATCGTATGGCGGCCCGTGGTGGATGTGGAGGAAATCGGGCGTGTTGTGAGTTATGTTGCCGTGGTCAACTTGACGGCGACCAACTTGTCGCGCGTGACGAACTTTTTGGCCTTGAACCGCGAATCGTTCGACCCCTCGCGCAGTGATATTCGGCAGTATTTCGCCGATGCGTTTTCTGGGGCGCTCGGCGGGCAGGGGCAAAATACCCGTGATGCGCTGGAGGCCATGTATCGGCGCGCGGCACTTCGGGTCGAGGCCATGCTGGCAACCGGAACTGGTTCTACCGCATCCCCAGGGATACTTTCGTACGAAGGTACTCTGGCGCCATACGAAGCTACCGCCATCGTATTCCACGATGACGGGACGATTTGGACGCCTTAAATCCGGGGTAACTCATGGCAAAAACTCTAGCACGCACTGCAATCATCAGTAGCGCGGTGAACACCGCCGGCAGCGCCACGCGCGGCAGAGTTGACTGTGTTGCCGTCGATGGCGGAATCGTTTCTTTTCGTATTACCAACGGTGCCACCGGTCCAACTGCGCAGTGCTTTGCGCGCATTCTGATTGCACATAAAGATTCCGCCATGCCGGCCGCCGGAGCCGAAGCCACAGGAGATCTTGACTGGAAACAGATTCTTGAAATCGGGGGTGGTGCGTCCGCGAACGCTTCTTCACGTGGAAGTTACGTTTTCGGCCCGGAAGTCGCATATCTGGAAATCGAATTCAGCGGTAATACGGGGCAGGATGTGACGGTCGAGGCGCACGCTACCACGTACGTTTACTAAGATGCTCGACCGCAGGATAATCACATTGCCGGAAACGGTGATGCCTTTGTCGGGCACACCAGCATCGCCGTGGGCTCATAACCTTGGCTTGACGCGCTTATGGAGCTTCAACGGCGATATGTTGCCAAGAGACTCACTGAGCGCCCAACGAACACTTACGGACCCCGATCTTTGTGCTAGGCAGAGCGCCGGGGAAGGTGGTCCGGGAATAGGTTTCTCCCCCGCGAATCTTTACAACCGAGTGGTCGCTAGCGGATCTCCGTTTTACGGAGAGGCGCGCACACAGATTTTTGCGTTGTCACTGCTGAATACCAGCGATACTACTTGGAGAGTGCTGACCACGACGAAAAACAACGGTGGCACGACCAGCTCTCAGTTCCAGTATCAGTTTGTGATCGGCATAAAGGCATCAACTCGGCAGGTCGGAGCCTCAAACAGTATGACGGCGCTGGATTCGGGCGTGATCAGCTTGATTCCCGGTTTGAATTTCGTGGCCGTGGCATACGCAAGAAATATTGCGACTAGAGTTACGGTCAACGGTAGATACGCGGGCACCACGGACGCAATGGCAAGTACCGCGGCAGACGGAACGTGCGGCATAGGATACACGCGATATTCCGGCTATGCCTTGTCGCCGAGCGTTGCCGTAATAAACGCCCTGGCTGTATTGCCCTACGCCGCAGATGATGCACTTGCGGCTGAACTAACTCACCGTTTTCGTGAGTTATTTCAAAAACGCCGAATTATGGTGCCGAGAAGCATCGGCGCTGCAGCCCCAACGCTGTCCGACCTGAAAGCCGTCAGCATCACGTCCAGCACGGTGCAAGGCACCTACGACTACGCTTTCTGAGCAGCCGTGGCCGCAACCCTCTATTTCGCAACATTCACGTCGGCCAATACGCCGACATGGGCGCGCGCAGACATTGGCAACGGGCGCAACGGGTTCTCGGCAACCGGCTACGTCACCAGCGACACGACGACGAGCGGCGTCCCAACGAGCGGCAGCGGCAACGACACCAGCGCAGGCATCACGCTGACCGGCCTGAGCGCAGGCACTGCCTACAAGGTCTGGCTGATCTGGGACGACGGGACCAACAGTAGCAATCTGGTCGGAAGCACGGAGTTCACGACCACCGCACAGGGCAACGCCAGCATCGCCCTCGCGTTCGCGGTCCGCGCGGCCACCAGTGCGTCTGTCGCAGTCGGCTACCCGGTGCGCGCGTCAGGCTCGGCCCAGGTCGGCGTCGGGTATGCGGTGCGCACCGCGGCCAGCCAGCAGGTCGCCCTCGGCTACGGGGTTCGGGAGGCGTCCAGCGCGGCCGTGCCCATCGGCTATGAGGCGCGCAGCGCCGGCAATGCGTCGGTCGCGCTCGGCTACGTAGTGCGCGGCGCAGGCACAAGCCAGGTCGCAGCCGGCTACAGCGTGCGCGATGCATCGTCGGCCACCATCGCCACTGGCTACGCCGTCCGGTCCGCCTCCTCGGCCACGGTTGCCATCGGCTACGAGATCGACGCCGCAGTCGGCGCCGGATCGGCCGCGGTCGCCATCGGCTACAGCGTGCGCGCGGCCAGCAGCGACGCGATCGGACTCGGCTACGCGGTCCGCTCGGCAGGGCTGGCGTCGATCGCCGCGGGGTATGCTGTACGGGCCGCGTCCTCGGCGCAGGCCCAGGTCGGCTACGCCATCCGCGATAGCGGCAGCAGCGCGGCGGCGCTGGGCTACGAGGTCCAGGCCGCCGCCGGCGCGGGCTCCGCCACGGTCGCGATCGGCTACGCAGTGGCTGCCACCGGCAGCGCACAGGTCGCCGCCGGCTATGCGGTGCGCGCCGCCGGCTCGTGGGCAGTTGGCGCCGGCTACGCCGTGCGCTCGGCCGGGCTCGACAGCGTGCCGGTCGGCTACGTCGTGCGCAGCGCTGGGTCCGCGCTGGTGGCGGTGGGCTACGGCGTCGGCGCGACGGGCTATGCGACGGTCGCGCTTGGATACTCGGTTTCCGGCGTATACGTGTGGCCGCTGCCGGCCCCGCGCTACACCATCTCGGCCGCGGCCCGTCGCACGCTGTTGCGCGCACCGGCCCGTCGCACGCTGTTGCGCGCACCGGCCCGTCGCACGGAGATCACGGCATGACCCGCACGATCAGCAACCCGGGCTTCTCGCCCAAGGACCCGTCCGAGGTTCTCGATCTCGGTTTCGACTTCGCCTCGCTGACGGCCGCGCCGCTGTCGCCCGTGGTGACAATCGCGCGCCACGCAGGTGCCGACGACCCGGCCCCGGAGGCGGTACTCTCTGGCGCGCCCAACGTCAGCGGCGCGACGGTGATTCAGCGCGTGCTGGGCGGCGTGGCGGGCACCGACTACGTGCTGCGCTGCCAGGTGCAGGACGCCACTGGCCAGATCTACGTGCTCTCCGGCGTGCTCCCGGTGCGGGCAGCATGAAGCTGAAGCTCGATATCGCCGGCGACCAGGCCGTGCGCGACCGGCTGCTGCGCATCGGCTCGTCGCCGCGCAAGGTCCTGGACCAGACCGCGGTCGATGTCGAGGACTACATCCGCGACGAGGCCGCGGTGCACCAGCGTACAGGGTCCCTCGTCAGTTCGGTCTACAAGCGTCGCATCACCGATGGCTGGGAGCTGGGCCACGACCCGCGGCGCGCCCCGCACGCCGTGTTCGTGCACTGGGGCACCAGGCCACACAAAATCCGCCCACGACACAAGAAGGCCCTGCGCTGGCCCTCGGGCGGTGCCGGCTTCGTCTTCGCGCGCGGGGCGAACCATCCTGGCTACCTTGGCGACCCGTGGCTCACGCGCGCAGCGGCACGCGCCCCGCAGATGTTCAAGGCCCGGCTGCGCGTGCAACTGAACAAGGAGGGCTGACATGCCTTTGGCCAACCCCTACGCCGACGCCTACCTGGCGCCGCTCGTCACCCTGGCACGCGAGGACCAGGCTGCAAGCGAAATCGCGATGCTGGGCACCTTCCCGGACGAGTGGACCAGCCGGCTGACGGTGCTGCGCGCCTACATCATCACCTGCACCGAGAGCATGAAGTCCTCGGACGACACCTTCGCGGCCAAACTCTCCGCCTACCGCAAGGAGTTCGACGCCGCGCTGCCTCAAGCGCGCTCCGCGCAGGCGACCGTCGACGCCGACACGACCTCAGGCGGGTCGAGCGTCTTCTCGGTCGAGCTGGAGCGCTCCTGATGGACGCCATGACGACGCTGGAGACGCTGCGCGACGCGTTCGCGGCCGTGGAGGGTGTGGCCACGTCTGGCATCGGCCTCGAAGCGAACATGACGCCCGACGACTACCCGATGGTCCGCATCGTTCCGTCGAAGCTGGCGGACGCGACTGTAATCGGCCGCAGGCGCATCGAGGCGCTGATCTACTTCGGCCAGCCGGTGCACGAGTTCACCGGGGGGCTCGAATCACTCTACGCCGAGCTGTTCGCCATGGAGGCCGCGCTGATCGACGCCGCCCGGCTCACGCCGGGCATCATCTTCGACTACCAGGAGACGATCCTCGACGAGGACCGGATCGAGGCCTACAAGCTGATGGCCATCCGGGCGACGATCGAGGGATGACCGTCATCGCCTGGGACGGGGCCGCGCTGGCGGCCGACAAGCGAGCGGTCATCGGTGGCGGCATCGCGCGCACCGTGACCAAGATTGTGCGCCGCGGCGACGCTCTGCTGGGCATCACCGGCGACTGGGATGTCGGCGCCGAGCTGCGTGCCTGGTGGATCGGCGGGGCCGACCCGATGCAGTTCCCGGTCAAGGCGCGCGAAGGCGGCGCAACCCTCATCGTCATCCAGCGCGGGCGGATCTTCAGCTACGTGTCCGGGCCCCATCCCATGGAGATCGAGGCCCCCCGGGCCGCCTGGGGCAGCGGGCGGGACTACGCCGAAGCGGCGATGCTGCTGGGCTGCGACGCGCGCCGCGCGGTGGAAGTCGCCTGTGAACTGCAGACCGACTGTGGCAACGGGGTCGACGTGCTGGCGCTGTAGCCTGCGCGTCAGGCGGCCCGGCGCTCGGGGCTGATCGCCGGGGCGCTCCAGACCAACCCCAGATCCTGCTCGTCGAGCACCTCGGTTGCGACAGTTTCACCTTGATCGTCGGCGAACTCGACCAAGTACGCCCGCCGCGGCTTGGCGAAGACCGACACGACCGTTCCGCGAGCGCCCGCCTCCAAGCCCGCCGACGGCAGCGCTCGTTTGAGGGACACGACATCGAGGTCAGAGATCATTGCGCTTGCGCCTCACGTAGGCCGAAACCAGCCGCGGATGATTTTCGCCTTCGAGGATCATCCACCCTGTTCGGACGATACCACTGCCCGCCGGGCCTGTCACCGGAACGTCGACCGTGTACTCGCGCCCGAAGGGCTTGCGGCCCCGCTCGACCGCCGGTGACGCAGGCAGGGCGCGGAGGATCTCTGCCTCAAGCTGCGCCCGGGTGCTTCGGTCGAACCCCAGCACCGCAGCGATGACGCGAGCCTTGTGCCCGCCCTCCGGGTGGTCCGGGTTGAGCACGTAGTCCCGCAGCTTGGCCGTCGGGATGACCGCCCGGTCGAAACCCGGCAGAGCGTCCGGGTGCGCCAGGGCGCCGCCAGCCGCACCATCGCCCAGCCGCTGCGTCCGGTACTGGGCCTTGACGCCCGCATCCCACACCGCCACCGGATCGGCCCCCGCCAGGACCTGGTGCAGCCGCGCCTTCGAGCCCACGATGCGCGCGGCCTCGGCCGCCGGCAGCCCGCGGATGAAGGCCTGGGCCGCCATCGGCTGCGGCCTGGCATCGGTCAGGTCGAGATCCGGCCGCGAACGCAGCACGCACCGGCAAAAAGGGTGGAACGGCGGCCGCGGCGCCTTGGCCTTCGGGTAGCAGCCGCGCCCCAGGCCGAACAGGTCGGCGCGCGCGTGCATGTCGCAGATGTCGGGCACCGGGTGCCTCGGATTCAGCAGCACCTGCACGACCTCGAGCTCGTCCTCGCCCATGAACTCGCGCGCCACCTCGGCCTGGTGCGCACGGTGCAGCTCGGTGCGGGCGATGCGCTCGGCGACGTACCTGTTCTTCTCGTGCTGCGCGACCCACAGGAGCCGTTTGAGGGCATCTTGGCCCCCACCCTGCTCCCACCGCTCGAACGCCTCCAGGTAAGCCGCCCTGAGGGCCGTGGTGCGCAGCCTGGCCGCCTGTTGCTGGCCATTGGTCATCAGCGCGGTCAGCTCGCGACGCGCGCGCGGGTCCTCGGTGAGCTTGCGCAAGGCCTTGGGCAGCTCCGCCCGCACGGCGCCTTCCAGCGGACGCCGGATGCCATCGTCGACGTTGTATCCATCGTACAGCCGCCGCGCCAGCTCTCGGGCCTGCGTCACGCCCTTGGCGTGCTCGCGCACGATCGCCGTGACTTCGGCGGCTACGGCCTGAGAGTGCCGATACAGGCGCTGCGCCAGCGTGATCTCGCCCACCGGCAGCGCGCGCACCAGTGCCGCGCCCACCGAGCGGTCGAGCAGGATGCCAAAGGCCTGGGCCAGCGCCTGCGCCACGCCGCCGCCGAACTCGACCTGCACGGCCAGAATGGCCTGGCGGGGCGACATGCCGGGGTTGGCCATCAGCAGCCGCCACATGCGCTCGAACGCGGCCTTGGCCAGGGTGTCGATCAGCACCTGCGCCCGGCGCTGCGCCTGGCGTGCGCGGTCTCCGATCGGCTCGTCAGCCACGCGCCGCCCCCGCCGCATGCCGCTCGATGTCGACGCGCGCCTGCGCGATCACGCGGTAGGCCGAGCGACGGCTCAGGCCCATGGCCTGCAGGCGGTCGCGCACCGTGGGCGTGGCCTCGCCAAGCAGCAGCATTCTGCAAGCCGCGACCTCGGCGGCACGGTGCATCCAGCGGCGCTGAGACGGCATGCGGATCAGGCACCGGGCCCAACTCGCGCTGACGGCCTCCATCCGGCGCACCTGCTCGGGCGTGAGCCAGCAGCTGCGCCGGATCTCGTCGAGCATCGCCTCGTAAGTGGTCGTGCCACTGGCGGTCATAGTCCTGGCGCGTTGGCGGCTACGAAGGACGGACGCAAGGCCGTGCAAATGCCGCTCCACGCGATGGCCAAGGCCATGACCCCGTCGTCGTGCCCTCCCTTGGGCGCGCCGTAGCGCATGGAGCCGGATGGCAAGCGTTCCTGGTCGAAGGCCAGCAGCTCGTCGATCAACCAGCGCACCATCGGCAGGCGCAGCTCGCCGCGCTCGAACGCCAGCGCCAGCGCCTCGATCGCCTCGGCCTTGCTCGCCGAGGTGGTCTGGAACGCGCGTACCGGCAGACGCATGCGCTGCAGCGCCTCCACCAGCGGGCCGCCCATGCTGTTGGACTCGGCCAGGATCGGCGCGCGCGGGAACCGCTCGTGCAGGGCCCGCAAACGGGCCAGCTGCACCGCGTAGTCGATCTGCGTGAAGCGGTCGACCGCCACCACAGCCCTTTCCTTGGCATCGATCACGATGATGACCGTGAAGTCCTCGTGCCGCCCCCAGTCCACCCCGATGACGTAGGCCCGTCCGTCGCCGGCGTCGCGCGCCCAATGCGCCTCGACCGGAAGTCCGGTGTCGACCGCCGCCGTAACGAGCCGGAACACGCCCCCGCCGTCCTCGAGGAACTGCGCCAGGTACTCCTGGGCGAAGATGCGCTCGGGCAGCGTCTGCCGGGCCTGCTCGATCTCATCGGCCGTGATGTGCGGGTTGGCGCTCGTCGGGGCGTGGTGATGGTTCCAGTCGTCGCGCTGCTGCGCCTGCAGGCTCAGGGCGTGGAAGTAGTTCCGCCCCTTGGGCGTGCTCAGGAACCAGGCGCCGCCCGCGTGGTCGGTCAGCGTCGGCCGGATGGCCGCCGTCCATGCCTGTTCGAGGTGCCGCGCCATCGCCGCCTCGTCCACGATCACCAGCCCGTACCTGCGGCCGCGGCCAGCGTCCTCGTCTTCCAGCGTCCAGCAGTCCAGCGCCGCGCCGTTGCGCAGCTCCATGCGGTGCTGCTGCGCGTCGGTGCGCGCGATCATGGCCTTGAGGAACGCCTTGGCGCTTCGCCAGGCCTCGTCCAGCAGCTTGTAGCTCGGCGCGAACCAGCCAACGTCGAGGCCTCGCCCCAGGCCTCCAGGCGCATGCGGGGCGCCGTAGTAGGCCAGGGCCAGGCCCATCGTCGTCTTGCCGAAGCGGCGGCCACACGCCACCGTGTTGAACCGGCGCGCGGCCTGCAGGATCGTGCGCTGGCCCTCGTGCAACATGTGGTCAGTCCTCCGGCTTGCGCAGCAGCGCGCGCCAGTCCGGGCCGACGGTGCCGAGGTTGTGCTCCACCTTCTCGGTGTAGAACCCCGCGCACTTGCCGCGCAGCTCCTCGGCCTTGATGGCCGGGCCGAACTGGCCTTCGTGGCGCGCCTCGTCGCGCAGCGCGAGGAGGGTGCTCAGGTGCTGCGCGACGGTGAACTCGTTGGCTGCGGCGGCCTTGGCCCCGATCTCGGCGACCCTTTCCCGAACCTTGCCGTCGCCGGCGAGCAGTGACGCCTTGCTCCACACCGCCGCATCCTTCCACGCCGCCGACCGCGGGAACGCGCGCCGGTAGGCCTCGGCCTGGCTGAGGCCCTGCGCCAGGCCGGCGGCGAAGGCCTCGCGCTTGGGCGTCAGGCCGGCCACGAGACCTCCACGCAGACGAAGCCACCGATCTCGCCGGCCGGCGCCATCTCGGGCGGTGGCGTCATCCGCCAGCGGCTGTCGTCGACGCCGAGCACGTCGGCCAGGCCGTCGAGGCCGGATTTCATGGCCGCGATGCAGTTGTCCAGGTCGCGGCGCCGGCGGTCAGGGGGCACGAAACGCAGATGCAACGCCAGGGCCTCTGGAGGCCCCGCCAGGCGCGCGGCGCCCTGCATCCGTGCCGTCCATGCGCACGCGGCCCGGAAGCGCTTCTTGGACCGCGCCAGGCTCGCCCAGTGCGCATGCCTGGCGTTCGGGCTGAGCTCGGCCGGCGGCCAGGGGAGGATCAGCCGCAGCGCCATCACGCCCCTGCCTGATGTTCGGACCACGCCTTCACCTCGAGGTGAAGCTCGGCCCAGCCGCCGCCGGCAGCGGCCTGCAGCGCGGCGCGGTAGTCGGCCCGGAACTTGCCGGCGGCCATCGATGCGTGAAAGCCCGGCGAGCGCGCCAGGCTGCGCACCGTGCAGGCGCGGCAGCCGGCAGCGTAGGTGACGCCGCACAGCGGGTTGGCGGCGTAGGCGGCGCAGGCCTTGCAGGCTGCGATGCTGGATGGGCGCACAGCAGCCGGCGGCATCAGCGCGACGGTCTCGTCTGGCATGTGGTCGAACCTCACGCGGCCCTCCCGATGCGCTTGATCGCCAGGCCGGCGTCGGCCGCCGGGACAGCCTGGGAGATCGCTGTCTTCGCGGAGCTGGTCCCGAGCTGCTCGACCTGCTGCGCGCGCTGCGAGTCGCCGATCAGCGATGGCTGCGCCGTGCCATGCCCGCGCAGCGCGTTCGTCGCCTCGTACTCGCCTGGCAGCCGCGCCGGGTATGGGTGATCCGGGCGCAGCGAGTACGCCCGGTGCAGGTCGGTGAAGCGCTTTTGCGTGAACGGCAGCTCGTCGGTCTCGGAGCGGCAGATCGCCGGCCATCCGCCCATGTCGTTGATCGCGGCGTGGATCGCCCCGTCGTCGAAGACGACCGACTGGTACGCGCCGACGCGCTGCATCGCGTCGAGCACCTTGCCCCAGGCGACCAGGCTGCGGTCGGCCTGCGTGCCGACGATGCGCTTGATGAGGTCGGCCGGCTTGGGCATGAACTGCCCGCCGTCAGGGTCCTCGACCACCGCGCGGAATGCACGCTCGACCTGCTCGATGTCGAAGCGCTCCAGCGCCGCCCACCACAGCGACATCGCGCCCTCGCTGATCGTGCGGCCGTACAGCTCGGAGCAGGCGCTCAGCGCCACGCTGAACCTGTCGAAATCCTCAGTCCGCATTCGCTTCCCCTTGCCGTTCGAGCAGCCGCGCCTTGAGCGCCTTGGCGTTGAGCATCGTCTGCATCCCGTGCGGGCTCATCGCCGTGACGGCGTGGTGCCCGCCGCCGTTGGTCGGGGTGGCGTCCGGCTTCAGCGGGAACAGCCCGGCCCACGACCGGAACGTGCTCTGCCGCAGCACCTCGGTCGGGTCGTGCCCGGCATCCCGCAGTCGGGCCAGCTCGGCGACCGCCAGGCGCCGGGCGGCAGGCGTCAGCGGCTTGCGGATGGCCCGTCGCATGCCCTCGAAGCCCTCCCAGGCCGTCGCGTCGACCCAAGGCGGCAGGGGGTCGGGGGCGGGGTCGGGTCGCGCGCGCCTGCGCGCGGGGGGTTCGGGGGGTATCCCCCCGTTCTCTTTGTATTCTCTGGTTCCGGTTCCGGTTCCGGTTCCGGTTCCGGTGGCGTCGCGTCCGGGGTCAGTCCCCGTCTCGGTTGGCGTCGCGTCCGGGGTCGCGTCCGGGGTCCGTCCCGCGGTTGTCCCGAGGTTGTCCCGCGGGACATTTGCGGCAAGCTGCGCCCGCTCGGCTTCCATCCGCTCGCGGTACGCGGCCTTGCGCTCGGACTCCCGGCGCTTGGTGTCGATCATTTCTACCACGCGTTCGGCGATCGTCGCGTGGTAGAGCCGGCCGTCGTCGGCCTCGGCCCAGCCGCGCATCAGTACCGGCCGCGCCTTGGCAAAGGCCTTGGGCGCCATGCCGATGCGCGCCGCGATCAGCGCATCGTCGCTCGGCAACGAGCCGCACGGCACCTGTTCCCATGCCGTCGCCCACAGCAACAGCAACCACGGCCGGAGCTCTGGCGTTGCCAGCGCCCATGTGTCCGACTGCCGCACGCGTTCCATGTCCAGCTCGAACCGCCACCCCTTCGCCCGCGTGTCCGCGGCGTACGGCGCCGCCTTCAGGTCGCTTGTCATTCCACCTCCAGCCGGCCCTGGCCGCGCCTGATCCTGCTGACCGTCTGATCGCTCAGGCCGAACTGCCTCGCGAGCGAGCGTCCCGTGACCTGCTTCGGCGCAGCGCGGATGGCGCGGACGACCTCCAACGGCGTCGGCACCATGCCCCTAGCCGCCCACGCCGCGCGGATGTTCTGGCGCCGCACCTGCACATGCGTCCCGACGAGCGACCGAGCGCGCCGGATGTGCAGTCCGATCGCCGCGCGGCTCGCCATCTCGCGCAGGTGCGCCGGGTTCAGGCACAGGCGATTGCCGCAGCAGCGGAAGACAAGATGCCCGTCCAGCGGCGGCGCCTGCCGGCTGATGTGCCAGGCCGCGAGCGGCCCCGGCATGACGCGCTTCTCGATGCGGCCGTAGTCCAGCGTCCACAGCTTCGGCTGCCCTCCGCTCGTCGCGCCCTGCCACAGCCAGCAGTGAGAGGCCTGGTCGACGACGCATCGCGCCTTGAGCTGGTCGATCGTGAGCATGCCGCGCTTCATGCGTCATCCCATTCGAGCACGCGCTCGGCGCGCATGTGCTCGCGCGCCAGCACGTGCAGTGCCTGCAGGTAGTCGGTCGGCACGCACAGCCTGTCGGACGGCACGACCTTGAAGCCGAGCTGGTACAGCAGGGCCAGCGCGTCCTCGAGCTTCTCGGTCTTCACGCGGCTGATGGTGGCCTCGCTGACGCCCATGGCGTGGGCCAGGTTGCGCTGGGTTCCCGGTTCTTGCAGGCACTGCAAGACGCGGCCGTGCGCCTTCCTGGCTCTTTCGCAGGGCGAGCAGGACAGTTCCGTCATGTGCTGCTCGGGCTACTGGTGGAAGGGCGGGTCAGGCTGCTGCATGGGCGCCGTCCTGCTGTCGTGCGGCGGCCGCGCCCAGGGGTGGCCTGAAGAAATGGGGGGGCGCCCCGTCCGGGCGTACGCTGGAGGCCTGCACGCACACCAGCCCCGGGAGGGCGCCCATGAAACGAAAGCCCGTCGGGCCGCGCTGCTTCGACATCACGATCGACACCCCTCGCGGGCCGTACCGCGGGCAGTGGCGCTGCGATGCGCAGCGAGCCAGCGGGCAAATAGCCGTCTGGTCTGCGGATGGAAGGCGCGAAGCGACGCTTGGCGCGCATTGGCCGTGGCCGGAGGTGCTGGCAGGTGTGCTCCTAGCCGAAATCGCGCGCGCCGCGGGCAAGCTGACCTGAGCACCGCCCGCTCGATGGCCAGGTACGTGGCGCAGTCGACCGCGTACATGCCAGGGTTCAGCGCGTGCATGCCGTTGGCCGTGTCGCGCTGGATGGCCAGCTGCAGGTGCGTCATGGCGATGGTCAGCTCCGCGGCCAGGTCCGACGCATCACGAGCTGGCGCCGCTGCTGTTGACGCGGGATCAGGCGCGCACGTTGGCGCTTGGCCTGCTAGCCGCCGCAGAGCGGGTTCCTGCAGGAGACCAAGGAGATCAAGGTCCCGCGACGCAGTGACCGCCCGATCGGTCACGACAAGCGGCTCAGGCTGCATCGCGCGCCACCTCCTTCGGCGCCGCCACGTCCAGGCATGGACGGCCGGCGGGGTGGGGCCATGACGGGTCTGCCACGCGCACCCAGCGCACGTCCGGGCGCAGCTGCTCGACCGTCACCCGGCCGTCGGTGGCGCGCTCGATTGATGGGCAGCGGTCGGCGGGCGGCCGGCCGCCCCAGCCGATCACGGACGGGGGCTTGATGCCCAGCATCCGGGCGACAGCAGTCGGCCCGCCAAGGTCTGAGATGACTGTGGACATGCGCGCATGATAAGGCGGCGCCTAATCATGTCAAGCGGAATTGCCGAACTGGCGCCGGTGGGACCAGATTTGGTGATGCTTACTGGACCAGACCTAGGCGCCGCAATCGAGTCGGCGCGCATCAAGAAGGGCGTCACGAAGGAGGCTCTCGCCGCGCACTTCGGCGTCAAGCCACCGTCAGTCCAGGACTGGGTCAGACGCGGCACCATCGACAAGGGCAAGCTCGTCGAGCTCTGGCGCTACTTCGCCGATGTGGCAGGACCAGAGCATTGGGGGTTGCCGTGGCGGTTCCATCCACACACAGCGATCGCCGAGCCCCCCACCCCCGACCTCCCCGCCGCCCTGCCCGTCGTCCTGGATGCGCTGGCCGATCTCCCGCTGGCGCGCTGGGCCAGCGTGCGCGCCCAGCTCGAGCTGCTGGCCGGCCACCCCGAGATGCGCGACGACGTGCTCGCCGAGCTGAGGCACCTGCTGGCCGAGCCGCGCGGCAAACGCCAGGGCGCGGCGTGACAATGGCCCGCGTCTATCGTCTGCCGGCGCGGCCTGCCCGCGCCACTGTCAAGCCTGACAGCTTCGCCCCCCGATCCGCGGGGGTGCAGTGCATCCGCAGTACATGGGGCCTGTTCGCGTCCTCGGCGATGCCGCCGCGATGAGCACCGCTGATCCGATGAGCTAGGGCAGCAGAGCCCCCACCGGCACGCCCAGCGCGCCGGCCAGCTTCTTCAGCGTGGCCGCGGTGCCGGCGCGCTTGCCTCCCTCGATCTGACTGACGTAGGGCTTGCTCACGCCGGCCGCATCGGCCAGCGCCTGCAGCGTCAGGCCCCTGTGCTCGCGCCAGGCCTTCACGGGGCTCGTGCCGTCGGCCATCGCGTGGGCCACCGGTGCCGGGAGGCGCACGCCGTCGTCGTTGGCCACGGCGTCGGCGTAGGCGGCCGCGTCCTCGGCGTCCTCGACCATCTCCTTGACCCGCTCCCAGATGTCGGCCGGCACCACGTAGAAAAGGCGCTTGCCGTCTTGTTCGATCACTTGCACCCGGCTCATTCGTAGGCTCCACCACGCGGCGCGATGCGCAGCACCCGCACGACCACCCGCCCCGAGTCCACGTCGTAGATGACGCGCCAGTCGCCCACGCGCAGCCGATAGCCCGGCTGCCCGACGAGCGCCTTGACGTTGGCTGCGCCGAACGGATCGCGCGCCAGGGTCTGGATCTTCGACTCGATCAGTTCGCGCACGTTGCGCGGCATCCTGGCCAGCGTCCTGGTTGCCTCGCGCGTGTACTCGATCGAGTGCATGACGCGATGTTAGCACGGCGCTAACCGCGCTCGCGGCTTAGGGCTTGCGATCCGCTGGCGAACGCCCCCCCGGTGCACTCCAAGTGCACCGGGTGCACTCCAAGTGCACCGGGGGGCACTCCAGCCAGGGTGAAAGGCCGCGCGGCTTAGGGTTTGCGAGCATGCGTTGATTAGGCGGCGCCTATTGACAGTGATTAGGTGCCGCCTTATGCTCTACCCCACTCCCCCAAGACAAGCCCATTCCGGGCGGGGGAGTGGGGACACCAGAGATGCACATCATCCGCACCTACTCCGCCGGCGTGCATGTCGGCACACTCAAGCGGCGCGAGGGCCGCGAGGTCGAGCTGACGGACGCTAGCCGCATCTGGCGTTGGCGCGGCGCCAACACGTTGCACGAGCTGGCCCTGCACGGGCCGCAACAAAACTGGACGCGCATCAGCGAGCGCGTACCGTCGATCGTCCTGACCGAGGCGATCGAGATCATCCCTGTGGCCGACGAGGCCCGCGACGCCTTCGCGCCGCGGTGGGCGAAGTGAACGGCGACGGCTCCGGCTCCGGCCACGGCTCCGGCTCCGGCTCCGGCTCCGGCTACGGCTACGGCGAAGGCTACGGCGACGGCTACGGCTCCGGCGACGGCTCCGGCTCCGGCTCCGGCTACGGCTCCGGCGACGGCTCCGGCTACGGCTACGGCTTCGGCTCCGGCTCCGGCTCCGGCTCCGGCGACGGCTCCGGCTCCGGCTCCGGCTACGGCGACGGCGACGGCTTCGGCTACGGCTCCGGCTCCGGCTCCGGCGACGGCGACGGCTCCGGCTCCGGCTCCGGCTACGGCTCCGGCTCCGGCGACGGCTACGGCGACGGCTACGGCGACGGCGACGGCACATGAGCGCAGCTCTCGCAACCCAAGGCCCCGGCGACGCGGCGACCTGGGGTCGGCCGACGGGCCACCCGCACGACCCGCGCACCGAGGACGACTGCGCCGACAACACGAGTCGGCAGTATCTCGACGAGCTGCCCGTTCTCGTCGGGTACTACGCGGGCAACGCCTACGGCTGCCGCTACGCGGCCGCCGACATCGAGATCACCGACGTGGTGATCAACGGCCACGAACTCGACCCGCTGCTGTTTGCGCCTGGCGTGCTGTGCGAATGGCAACGGGCCATCGCCGCCGAGATCAACGGCGAGCGCGACATGGCCGCCGACTGCGCGGCGATTGACCGACTGGAGGATGGCCGTGATTAGCCCCACCGTGCGCGACAGGTGGACCTTGTACGCGGCCGCGACGGCCGCGACGGCCGAACCGAAGGGCGAGGCGACGAAGCGCCTCTGCGTCGAGCGAGCGAAAGCTCGTGACGAGATCCGCGTCAGCATCGTCGGAGCCGACGCGACGATGCAGCAGGCTGTGTATCTGACCGCCAGCGAGGCACGCGACCTGCGCGACATGCTGGCGCAGGCCCTTGACATCGACGTGGAGGCTGAAGCCGCATGAACCACCTGCCCGAATCCCGCAGCGCCATGGCCGGGCGCACGCACTCGCGCGCCTGGCGCCCCGAGGACTACGCGGCGATCGAGCGCCTGGACCCCGCCGAGCGCTCGGCCCGCCGGATGGAGGCGCTGATCCTCGTCATGTTCCTCGCCAGCGTCGCCTGGTGGCTGTGGGAGGTCTTCGCATGACCACCCCTCGCATCCCCCGCTCGCGCCCGATGTTCAGCGACACCGTGCCGGTGCCGCCGCCGCGCTGCTCGTCCGACGCTTGCGGGCAAGGCCGCAAGCCCTGCCCGACCCCGGTCGCCTGCCAGTGTGACGACGACCCGGGCCTGCCCGGCGGCGCCATGGCGCTGTTCATGGCGATCGGCATCGTTTCGCTGGTCGCCGTCGTGTCCCTGGCGTTCGGCGTCTGCACCGGCGCGCTGCCGTGATCCCAGAAACCTCAACCCACGAATGCGGAGCCCCTGAATGAACACCCTCGCCACCGTCGAGCGCGCCGAGGTCGCCGACCCCGCCGCCCTCGGCAACCCTTCGGCCTTCCTGTTCGACGCGCAGCGCATGCACGCGCTGATGCAGTTCGCCGACATGATGTCGCAGGCTGTCGTGACCGTGCCCAAGCACCTGCACAACAAGCCCGCCGACTGCCTGGCCCTGACGCTGCAGGCCATGCGCTGGGGCATGGACCCCTACGTGGTGGCCGGCAAGACGCACGTCGTCAACGGCAACCTGGGCTACGAGGCGCAGCTCGTGGTGGCGGTGCTCAAGAACTCCGGCGCGGTGAAGGGCCGGCCGCACTACGAATACCGCGGCGACGGCCAGGCGCTGGAATGCCGCGCGGGCTTCGTGCCGGCCGGCGAGGACGCCATCGTCTGGACCGAATGGCTTGGCATCGGATCGATCACCACCAAGAACTCGCCCCTGTGGAAGGTCAACCCGAAGCAGCAGTTCGGCTACCTGCAGGCGCGCAACTGGGCGCGGCTGTACGCGCCCGACGCGCTGCTCGGCGTCTACACCGACGACGAGCTGCAGGTGATGCCGTCCCCGCCCGAGAAGCACATGGGCGCGGCCGAAGTCGTCCGGCCTGCCCTGCCGGACTACGCGCAGGCCGACTTCGAGAAGAACATGCCTGCGTGGGCCCGGTTGGTGGCCGGCGGCAAGAAGTCCCCCGGCGAGCTGCTCGCCATGCTGTCCACCAAGGCCACCTTCAGCGAGGAGCAGAAAGCCCGCATCCTGTCGCTGAAGAAGGCGGCGCCGGAGCCGGCCCCTGTGGCGCCGCCGGTCGTCGACCCGTTCGTCGCCGAAATGGACGCGGCCGAGGAGGAGCTGTGATGCGCATCCACGACTTGATCCAGGGCTCCCCCGAGTGGGCGGCGTACCGGGCCGGCCACTTCAACGCCAGCGACGCGCCGGCCATGCTGGGCGTGAGCCCGTACAAGAGCCGCGCCCAGCTGCTGCGCGAGCTGCACACCGGCGTCGCCGCCGAGATCGATACCGCGACGCACATGCGGTTCGCCAACGGACATCGCGCCGAGGCCCTGGCCCGCCCGCTGGCCGAGGAGTTCATCGGCGCCGAGCTGTACCCAGTGGTCGGCAGCGACGGCCGGTTGTCGGCCAGCTTCGACGGCCTGACGCTCGACGAGATCACGTGCTTCGAGCACAAGGCGCTCAACGACGAGCTGCGCGCGTCCTTCCGCGCGATTGCCGACGGCGCCGATGCGCAGCAGGCCTTGCCGCTGCATCACCGCGCGCAGATGGAACAGCAGCTGCTCGTCAGCGGTGCCGAGCGCGTGCTGTTCATGACCAGCGCCTGGACGCCGGATGACGATCTGATCGAGGAAATGCACTGCTGGTACTACCCCGACGCCACGCTGCGCCGGCAGATCCTCGACGGCTGGGCGCAGTTCGAGCGCGACCTGGCCGCCTACGTGCTGCCGGACGCCGCGCCGGCCGCGCCTGTCGGCACGGCCCCGGAGACGCTGCCGGCGCTGCGCATCGAGGTCACCGGCGCCGTCACGGCCAGCAACCTGGCAGAGTTCAAGGCCACTGCGCTGGGCGCCATCCGGGCCGTCAACCGCAAGTTGACGACCGACCAGGACTTCGCAGACGCCGAGAAGGCCGTGAAGTGGTGCGCCGAGGTCGAGTCGCGCCTGAAGGCCGCGAAGGAGCACGCGCTGAGCCAGACGGCCGACATCGACGCGCTGTTCCGCGCGCTCGACGACATCGGAGCCGAGGCCCGCGCCGTGCGCCTGGACCTGGACAAGCTGGTGACCCGCCGCAAGACCGAGGTCAAGGAGGAGGCGGTGGTGCGGGCGCGGCGCGCTCTGGACGAGCACGTCGCGCGGCTGAACGCCGAGATCGCCCCGATGCGGCTGCCGGCCATGGCGGCAGACTTCGCGGGCTGCATCAAGGGCCTGAAGTCGGTGGCCAGCATGCACGACAAGCTCGACGGCCTGCTGGCCGCCACGAAGATCGCTGCCGAAGCCGATGCGCGCGCCATCCGCGAAAACGTGGCGACGTTCCAGCGCGATGCCGCCGGCTTCGAGTTCCTGTTCGCCGACCTGGGCCAGGTGGTGCACAAGGCCGCCGACGACTTCGCGGCTCTGCTGCAGGCGCGCATCGCAACGCACAGGGCGGCCGAGGAAGCCCGGGCTCGCGCACGCGCGGAGGCCGAGGCCCGCGCGGCTGAGCAGCGCCGGCAGGCCGAGGAACTGGCCGCGGCGCGGGCCGAGTCGGCGCGGCTGGAAGCGCAGGCCGTGGAGAACCGAGCTCGGGCTGCCGCCGCCACTGTCGCGGCTCCTGCGCCTGTCGTCTCGCCGCCGGCCCATTCCGTCGCGGTTTCGGCGCCGATCGCTCCGCCGCCGGCCGCTCCAGTTCCGCCGGCGCACGCCGACGAGCGCGCCACGCTGGCGCTGGGCGTCATCTGCGGGCGCCTGTGCTTCACGGTCAGCGCTGCCTTCGTGACCAACGTGCTGCGCGTCGAGCCATGCAAGGCGGGCGCGTCGCTGCTGTTCACCGAGCGCCAGTTCGAGCAGATCTGCGCGCAGCTGGTCAGCCACATCGGCGCGATAGCCGAGCTGTACTCCGGGGAGCCAGCATGAGCGGACAGGGGGCAAGGATGAGTGACCTGCTCACGGCGGCGCGCGTCCGCTCGAATGCGGGGTTAGATGGCGATTTTCAACGAGAGGAACCAATGCATGAAGACGACGATTGAGTGGCTAGACCCCAAGATCAACCCGCCCCCGTTTGGGCAGCAGTTCATGGCGCTGCTGGGCGGACAGGGGAGCACCGATTGCCTGCGCACGACGACTCCCTATGTCAAGGTGGCGAACCTGGTGATGCGGCGCGACGGCCCGAACTGTGAAGACGACAGCGACTACCGCGACTTCCTTGCGGACGAGCGAGGAGCCGCAGCATTTGACGACTACCAATTCCACTTGGTTGACTTCGACCAGTACACATACGGTGATGACAGCGACTGTCTTGACTGGTATTCGGATTCGATTGTCGCGTGGGCTCCGATGCCTGACTTTTCGGAGCTGCTGGCGGAGACGCGGGCGGAAGCCATCTAACGATTGAGCTGAACGGCCCGCGCGCTCGGGCCTTCAATACGCGGTCGAGCGAAGGGTTCGACATCGGTGTGCCGACGGCGAAAGGACAGACATGCGAGACGCAGTGGACGAGGCAATCAGCGCTGGCGCGCTGGAGCAGGAAACGCCCGGCGAGCGCGCCGACCGCGAACGCTGGGAGCGCGCCATCAGCCGCAAGGAGAGCGCGCTGCGCGTGCTCGGGCCGCTTGGTTTCGATGACCTTCACGATGCCGAGCGCCCGGGCGCGATCGTTCACGGCGGCGCGGGCGTGGTGCTGGACGCGGCGGTGATCAAGCCGCAAGACGTGGTGCCCGAGCTGCTGCGCATTGGGCGCGAGCGCGGCGTGGCGGCCCTGCGGCGCGACCTGAGGGCCGTCATTGGGTTGGTGGGCGTCGGCGGTTGCGAAATGGGCACGAATGCTGAGCTGTGACTGCGACAACGACGACGCCGAATGGTGGTACGACGACACCTGTGGAGTCGAGCCACTGACGACGAAGCGCATGCGGCGCTGCTGCTCGTGCAGGGAACGCATCGCCGTGGGCGAGGACTGCAGACCGTTTCGGCGCTGGCGGACGGTGAACGAATACAGCGACCTGCGCGTGCTGGTGAGCCTTTACGGCGATGGTGGCGAGCTGCCGCTGCCGACGTGGTATCTCTGCGACCGCTGCGCCGGGCTGTATGAGTCGCTGGATGCGTGTGGATTCTGCGGTCTGCTCGGCCAGGACTTGCGCGAGACGTGCCGCGAGTACGCTCAGATGCAGCGCGCGGCGGGCGTTTTCCGTGGGCAGATGGCGCGGACGCCTAACGCAGAAGTCAGCGGCGCCGGAACGGCGTCCGCTGGACTGCCGGGTTAGCGGTTTTTTACTTGGAGACGACAATGAAATTTGCAAAGCAAACACCGGAAGCCACGGTGATGGACATTACCCCGGCGACCGCCAGAGAAATGCTTGAAACAAGCCCCGGCAATCGCCGGCTTCGCGGCTGGTATGTTGATCTGCTCGCGGCGGCAATGAAGCGCGGTGAATGGCGCGTGACAAGCCAGGGGATCGGGTTTGATCTTCTCGGGCGCTTGCGTGACGCTCACCACAGATTGCACGCCTGCATTCAGGCTGGTGTTTCGTTTCCGTCCGTGGTGGTTTTTGGAATGCGAACCGACGCCTACGAAGTGACAGACACAGGGATGGTGCGCACCTACGCCGACCGGTTGGACGAAGCTCCCGCCGTTGCCGAAGTGCTGCGGCTTGGCTGCCAGTACGCGCTGGGCTCGACAAAGCCCACCATTGACCAGATGAAGCCAATCATCGACGCCGGCCTCGGAGATGCGGCGCGATCGTTGATCGAGTTTTGCGGCTCGAGGCGCAGGTATTTCGCGGCCGCTCCAATGAAGCTGGCAGCCTGCATCACGATCATGAACGGAGGGAATGCAGACTTCGTTTTGCAGCAATACCGCGCGATGTGTTCTCTTGATTTTGATGCCATGTCAAAGTCAGCGCAGGCACTGGTTCGGCAGGTTGATAGCGGGAAAGCGCGCGCCCACGAAACTCGCGAAGCGCTGGCGAGAGGATTCCGGGTTTTCGACAAAGACCGGCACGGCGTCAGCAAGATTCAGATCAGCGACGCCGATACAGATGCAGCTGTTGAACTGGTGCGTTCAGTGCTGCGCAACTCTGTCGGCGAAGAACCCGAAGCCCGCAAAAGTCGGCGTTGGCAGGACGGCGGCATGCGAGGCACGGGCATGACCGCTGACGCAATCTAGGGCGCACCCGTGCGCCCATAACCGCCTCCGCCGCAGCACCCCCATGCTAACCGCCTCCCGCGCCGCCGCCCGCCGCCAGCTCGTGCAGCTGCTCGTCGAGCGCGCGCTGCGCGACCTGCGGGCGCACAATGCCAGCCCCGGCCAGGACGCCGACCCGGACCACGACGATGCGCGCCGCCCTCTACGCCCGCTACTCGACCGACCGGCAGAGCGAGAGCTCCACCGCTGACCAGCTCCGCCAGGCGCGCGAGCGCTGCGCGCGTGAGGGCTGGCACGTCGTCGCCGAGCACGCCGACGACGCCGTCAGCGGCAGCACCCCCGTCGCCCTGCGCCCAGGTGGCCGCGCCCTGCTGGCCGATGCGCTGGCCGGCCGCATCGACGTGCTCGTGCTCGAAGGCCTGGACCGCCTCTCGCGCGAGGTCGGCGAGGCCGAGACCGTCACCAAGCGGCTAGAGCACCGCGGCGTGCGCATCGTCGGCCTGGCCGACGGCTACGACAGCCAGGCGGCGGGGCGCAAGGTCATGCGCATCGCGCGCGGCCTGGTCAATGAGCTGTACCTCGACGACCTCGCCTGCAAGACCCGCCGCGGCCTGCAGGGCCAGCTCGCGCGCGGCTACCACGTCGGAGGCGTCTGCTACGGCTACCGCAGCGGGCCCAGCGCCGACGGCCGCGGGCGCGTGCTGGTCGTCGACGAGCCGCAGGCCGCGGTGGTGCGCCGCATCTACCGCGACTTCGCCGCCGGCAACAGCGCGCGCGGCATCGTGCACGCGCTCAACGCCGAGGGCATACCGTCGCCGCGCGGCGGCACCTGGGCCGTGTCGGCGCTGGTCGGCGGCGCGCGCCACGGCGCCGGGCTGCTGCAGTCGGAGGTCTACATCGGCCGCGTGATCTGGGGGCGCCGCCAGTGGATCAAGGACCCGGATAGCGGCCGGCGCCGCTACGTCGAGCGCCCGCGCGACGAGTGGCACGTGCGCGACGCGCCCGAGCTGCGCATCGTCGGCGACGAGCTCTGGCAGGCGGTACGCGAGCGCCAGCGCACCGGCCCGGCGCGCGGCACCCGCACCGGCCGCGGGCAGGCGCCGCGCACCCTGCTGGCCGGGGTGCTGCGCTGCGGCGTGTGCGGCGGCCCGATGGTGGCGGTAGACGCCCGCCGCTACGGCTGCCACGCCCGCGCGGACCGCGGGCCGAGCGTCTGCGCCGGCGTTACGGTGCGCCGCGACGCGGTCGAGCGGCGCATCCTCGGCGAGGTACGCGACGAGCTGCTCGGCCCGGCCGCGCTGGCCGAGATGCAGGCGGCGGTGCAGCAGGCACTGCGCGCGCAGGCCGCGGCGCCGGAGGGCGCGGCTGCGCGGCGCGCTCAGGAGCTGCAGGCCGAGGTGGCGCGGCTGGCGGACGCGGTGGCGCAGATCGGGCTGTCCGACGCACTGCGCGCGCGCCTGACGGCAGCGGAGGCGGAGCTCGAACGGGTGCGCACGCGCTGCGAGCGCGCGGCGGCCGCTGGCCGGCTGACGCCGGATGCGATCACCGCGCGCTGGCGGGAGCAGGTGATTGACCTGCAGGCCGCGCTATCCGACGCCCAGGACCGAGACCGCGCCCGCACGTTGCTGGGCGAGCTGCTGGGGCCGGTGCAGATCGTGCGCGACGACGGCGGCACGTGGGCCGAAATGGACAAGCCCGCCGAGCGCCTGGCGGCGGCGGGCGGGCTTGCGGGAGTGGTTGCGGGGGCAAGATTTGAACTTGCGACCTTTGGGTTATGAGCCCAACGAGCTACCAGACTGCTCCACCCCGCGGCTGAGCCGGTGATGATAGCACAGCATGGGCCCGCGCGGGGTCTCGCTTTCCCTGCGCCGCGGGTCTCGCGGCGGCGGCATGCGCGTAGCATCATCCGCGCTTCGCTTCGCGGCATTGCGCCGTCGCTCGCGCCAACCTCCACCTCCATGCGGGAATGAGCCAGACGATGGGGTCGATCGGGCCGACGGCGCCGGCAGGGCCGGGCCGCGTCGTGCCGCGTGTCCTGCTCGTCGACGACCACGAACTCGTCCGCGTCGGCGTTCGCACGACCTGCTCCGAGCTGCTCGCGATCGAGATCGACTGGATCGAGGCGGCGACGCTGGAGGATGCGATGCGCCTGTATGCATCGCAGCCGGGGATCGACGCGGTGCTGCTCGACCTCAACCTGGCCGACTGCAAGGGGCTGCAAGGCCTCAAGCGCTTTCTGCACGCCTTCCCGGAGGCGCGCATCGCGATCTTCAGCGGCACGCAGGACGACTTCGTCATCGCGCAGGCGCGCGCGCTCGGCGCGGTGGCCTACATCCCCAAGGGGACGCAGTCGGCGCAGATGCGCGAGACGCTGCTCGCGCTGCTGCCGTCGACCGCCGGCGCCAGGCTGCCGGCGGTGTCGTCGGCGCTGTTTCCGCGCATGCCCGCGTCGGCGATGATCGACCGCGTGGCCGAACTCGGCCCGCGCCACCTCGAGATCCTGGAGCTGGTGCTGTCGGGTTGCACGAACCAGGAGATCAGCCAGGCGACGCATCTGTCGCTGGGCACGGTGAAGAACTATGTGTCGTCGCTGCTGCTCGCGCTGGACGTGCGATCGCGCTCGCACCTCATCAGCCTCTTTCGCTGACCCCGCAGGCGGAACCCGCACGCGGGGCAGGCCCCGGCGCCGTGGCGCCACCGGCGCCCGGGTGCAGCTCCGAAGCGCGCCGCGCGATCGCCGCGGCGCGTCGACGGCCGCGCGCGCGCGCGCCGTCGGCAAGAGCGCCGAGCCGATCCGGTGAACGATCCCGGCTCGCCGGCGCGCTCGCATCTGCTCGTCGTCGAGGGCGGGTCGTCGGCGGACGATCCGGTCGAGCGGCTGCACGCGGAGCGCCGGGCGCAGCGACGGCGGGTCGCCGACGCCGCGCTGCGCGCGGTGCCGTGGCCGGTCCTGTCGGCCCTGCTCGCGGCCTGGGCCGGCGCGGGCCTGCTGTTCGCCCTCGTCGAACAATCGGGCGCGGCCGCCGTGGCGGGTCGGCCGCCGGCGCCGCTGGCGGCCAACGCCAGCGGGCTGCTGGCCGGGCTGCCGCTGCCGCCGTGGGTCGCGTTCGTCTGGGCGGCGGCGATGCTCGGGCTGGCCGCGGCGCTGGTCTGGCCGCCGCAGGCGCTGTCGCAGCGGCTGCATCGGCCGCAGCCGAACGTACCCACCCTGGTGGCCGCGCTGCTGGCGCTGGTCGTCGCCGCGCCCGGCATCTGGATGTCGGCGCCGGCGGACGCGCCGTGGGCGATGTCGGCGGCCGTGCTCGCGGTCGCGTCGGCGGCGCTGCTGGCGCCGTTGCGCGGCCCGGCGCTGGCGGCCGCCGCCGTGCCGTTGCTCGTCACGCTGCCGGCGGCGCTGGCGGGGCGGCCGCTGCGGCTCGTCGCCGGCGCCGCCGCCGCCGCGGTGGCGGCCACCGTCGCCCTCGCGCTGCACCGGGCGTGGCGGGTGCAGGCGCTGCACGGCATCGATCAGGACGACGCCGCGCTCGCGCTGCAGCAGTCGCTGCTCGCGGCCGAGCGCGGCGCCGAGGAGCGCGGCCGCTTCCTCGCCGTCGCGAGCCACGACCTGCGCCAGCCGGTGCACGCGCTCGGGCTGTTCGCCGCCACGTTGCACAAGCGGCTGCAGGCCGGGCCGGATGCCGCGCTGGCACGCCACCTGATGGGCGCGGTCGATGCGCTCGAGCGCTCGTTCACCGCGGTGCTCGACATCTCGCGCCTGGATGCCGGGTCGGTGGCGCCGGCGCTGCAGACCTTCCCGTTGCGCGACCTGTTCCGCCGCTTGCACATGCAGTATGCGGGGCAGGCCGAGCTCGCCGGCTTGGGGCTGCGCTTCGCACCGGCCGGGCGCTGGGTGACGAGCGACCCGCAGCTGCTCGAGCGGATGCTGGGCAACCTGGTGCAGAACGCGATCCGGCACACGACGCAGGGCGGCGTCGTCGTCGTCGCGCGGCGGCGTGGCGGCTGGGTCAATGTCGAGGTCTGGGACACCGGCAGCGGCATCGCCGCGCAGGACCTGCCGCGCGTGTTCGAGGAGTTCGTCCGCGTCGGGCCCGGTCCGCGCGACCGCAGCCAGGGCCTGGGCATGGGGCTGGCGATCGTGCGCCGGCTGGCGCGTGTGCTCGGCCACCGGCTGGAGATCGCCTCGACGCCAGGCCGCGGGACCATGGTCCGCATCGGCATCGCCGCCGGCGAGCTGCTCGCGATGGGCCAGCCGCTGGCGCCCGCCGACACCGTCCCGATGGCGATGACCGAGCCGCAGATGGTGCTGGTGGTCGACGACGAGGCACCGATCCGCGAGGGCCTGAGGCTGCTGCTGCAGGAATGGGGCTTCCACGCCGTGACCGCTGCCGATGCCGAGCAGGCCGAGCAGGCGGTGCACGCGCTCGAGGGGCGGGTCGACCTCGTGCTCAGCGACCTGCACCTGGGCCCGGGCGCGGACGGGCTGCGCGTCGTGGCCGAGGTCCGGCGGCTGTGCGGCAGGCCGGTGCCGGCGATCCTGATCACCGGCGACGTGACGCGCCGTGGCCCGAACAGGCTGGACACCGGGTCCGACCCGGTGTTGTTCAAGCCGGTGCAGCCGCGCCAGCTGTACGAGGCGATGCGCGCGGTGCTGCGCTGACCAGCTCGCCGGGCGCGACCAAAGTCAGTGCGCCGCGACGATGCGCCGACCCACAATCGCCGTGCTCGCGGCGCCCATCCCGTGCCGCCAGGGGGAGCACGATGAACCCCACCCTACGCTATGGCTCCAGCGGCCAATTCGTCCAGCAGCTGCAGGAGGGGCTGAACAAGCTGCCGTCCAGCCTGCCAGCGCTCGCGCCCGACGGACGCTACGGCAGCAAGACGCTGGCCCGCGTCAAGGAGTTCCAGTCGGGTCACGCGCTGGGCGCCGACGGCATCGTCGGGCCCAAGACCTGGGGCGAGCTGCTCGCATTGCTGGCGCAATGGATTCCCGGCGGCGCGCCGGCGGTGCCGGCGACGCCCGAGCCGGCGGTCTCGGGCTACGAGGCCAAGCTTCCGGCGGCGCTGAAGTGGGCCTCGGACCAGATCGGCAAGGTCGACTTCGGGATCTTCGACAACCAGGGCCGGCCGCTGGGGATCGACTTCGTCAAGAAGATCTTCGTCGAGGTGGTGCGGCAATACGGCCAGCCGGTCGTGCTCGCCGACGTCAATTTCAAGCCCGACGGCTGGCACGGATCGAAGGTCTGGGCCCCCGAGCCCTGGGTCGGGCACCCGAAGTACGGCCGCAAGTCCTGGTGCGGGATCTTCGCGACCTGGTGCTACTTCAAGGCCGGGATCCCGGTCTTCTGGGACCTCGCGAAGGGCCACCCGGTCGGCCCGCCGGATCGCCCGCTGACGCAGGTCGGCGCGCAGAGCCCCGACTTCGTAAGCGGCATCCGTCCCGGCTATATGGGTTATGTCAGCAGCTTCCACCACCAGTTCCTGATCGAGGCGGTCAACGACGACGGCCCGGCGCCGACGCTCAGGACGATCGACGGCAACACCAGCAAGGGGCGGATCCAGCGGCGCGACGGCGACCACCAGGTCGGCAAGGACAACTTCCTGTACCGCCGGTTCTCGGCCTGATCGCGCGCGGCGGCGCCCCGCGCCGGCCCGCGGTCGCGGATCGCGAAATGACTTTCGACCGCTGCCCGCCGCGACCCACGCTCCTAGAGTGCCGCCAACGTCCCACCGGGCCCGCCCGAGCGTCGTACGCCGCATGTCCGCCAACCCCTACGAGGTCGAGCCGCTGATCGCCGCGCTGCGCGCCGATGCGCCGGCGGGCGACAACCTGGAGTACGACCCGGCATTCCTGGCGCTCGAGCAGGCCGGCGCCGGCAAGCCCGAGGTCGAATACGGCGACAAGCGCTACCCGGCCGAGCCTCCGGACTGGCAGACGGTGCACGAACAGGCGCTGGCACTGGCCGAGCGCACGCGCGACCTGCGGGTGGCGGTGTGGCTGCTGCGCGCCGGCGCGCGATTGCACGGGCTGGAAGGTGCCGCGCGCGGGCTGGCGCTGCTGCGCGGGATGCTGGAGGGGCTGTGGGACAGCGTGCACCCGCAGCTCGATGCCAGCGATGGCGACGACCCGACGATGCGGCTGTCGGCGCTGGCATCCTTGTTCAGGCCCGCGGCGGCGCCTGCCGACCTGCTCGCGGCCTCGCTGGCGCCGGTCCGCGGCAGCCTGACGCTGCGCGAGCTGGCGCTCGGGCTGGGCGCGATCGACCCGGCCTCGGGCGAGGTCGTGCCGACCGAGGCGGGCGTGCTGCAGGCGCTGCAGGGGCTGCTCGCCACGCACGAGGCGCTGGCGGGCACCGCCGAAGCGGCGCAGCGCGATGCGCGCGCGATCGTGGCGTTGCTCGAGGCACGCCTGGGCCGCGACCGCGCCCCGGACGCCGCGCCGCTGACCCGGCTGGTGGACCTTCTGGCCCAGGCCGTCGCGCGGGTGCGCGCGCCGCAGGCAGCGGATGCCGATCGCGGCGCGGCCGCCGGGCCGGCCGGTGCCGCTGCAGCGCCTGCCGCGGCCGCCGTCGGCGGGATCGCCTCGCGCGACGATGCCGTGCGCGCGATCGGACGCATCTGCGACTGGATCGAGCGCCACGAACCGAGCAACCCGGCGCCGCTGCTGCTGCGTCGCGCGCAGCGGCTGATGAACAAGAGCTTCCTCGACATCGTGCGCGACCTGGCGCCCAATGGGGTCGACCAGGTCGAGATGCTCGCCGGGCGTCCCGACGAGGCCTGACCCTTCGCGACCCCGCGCGCCGCCCATCCACCCAGGAGCCCGAAGCCATGCCGCAAAGCAGCCAGAAGTTCATCGCCCGCAACCGCGCGCCGCGGGTGCAGATCGAATACGACGTCGAGCTCTACGGCGCCGAGAAGAAGGTCCAGCTTCCGTTCGTGATGGGCGTGCTCGCCGACCTGTCGGGCAAGCCCGCCGAGCCGCTGCCGCCGGTGGCCGATCGCAAGTTCCTCGAGGTCGACGTCGACAATTTCGACGCCCGCATGAAGGCGATGAAGCCGCGCGTGGCGTTCCAGGTCCCGAACACCCTGACCGGGGAGGGCAACCTCGCGGTCGAGCTGACCTTCGAGAGCATGGACGACTTCTCGCCGGCGGCGGTGGCCGCACGGGTCGACGGCCTGAAGCAGCTCCTCGAGGCGCGCCAGCAGCTGGCCAACCTGATCACCTACATGGACGGCAAGACCGGCGCCGAGGAACTGATCGCCAAGGTGATCAAGGACGAGGCGCTGCTGAAGTCGCTCGCCAGCGCGGGCGCCAAGCCGGCCGAAGGCGGCTGAGCGGCCGCTGCCGCCACCCCGATCCAGGACCGACAAGCGAATCACGGAGTCGCACCATGGCCGACCAGAACCCCGCCACCCAGGCCTCGCCGCTGCAGGGCGTCACCTACGAGGGCAACGAGTTCGCGACGCTGCTCAACAAGGAATTCAAGCCCAAGTCCGACGAGGCCAAGTCCGCGGTCGAGCAGGCGGTGCTGACGCTGGCGCAGCAGGCGCTGGCACGCACGCGGCTGATCGGCGCCGACGTGCTGGTGTCGATCGAGGCCATGATCTCCGAGCTGGACCGCAAGATGTCCGAGCAGCTCAACGCGATCCTGCACCACGCGGACTTCCAGCAGATCGAGAGCGCCTGGCGCGGGCTGCACTATCTCGTCAACAACACCGAGACCGACGAGATGCTCAAGATCCGCGTGATGAACATCTCCAAGGCGGACCTCGGCAAGATGCTCAAGCGCTACAAGGGAACGGCCTGGGACCAGAGCCCGCTGTTCAAGCGCGTCTACGAGGAGGAGTACGGCCAGTTCGGCGGCGAGCCCATCGGCTGCCTGGTCGGCGACTACTACTTCGATCAGAGCCCACCCGATGTCGAACTGCTGGGCGAGATGTCGAAGATCGCCGCCTCGGCACACGCGCCCTTCATCGCCGGCGCCAGCCCGACCGTGATGCAGATGGGCTCGTGGCAGGAGCTGGCCAACCCGCGCGACCTGACCAAGATCTTCACGACGCCCGAGTACGCCGCCTGGCGCTCGCTGCGCGAGTCCGACGATGCGCGCTACCTTGGGCTGGCGATGCCGCGCTTCCTCTCGCGCCTGCCCTACGGTGCCAAGACCAGCCCGGTCGACGAGTTCGCGTTCGAGGAGGAGACCGGAGGCGGCGACCACGGCAAGTACACCTGGTCCAACGCCGCGTATGCGATGGCGGTCAACATCAACCGCTCGTTCAAGCTCTACGGCTGGTGCGCGCGCATCCGCGGCATCGAGTCCGGCGGCGCGGTCGAGGGCTTGCCGACGCACACCTTCCCGACCGACGACGGTGGTGTCGACATGAAATGCCCGACCGAGATCGCGATCAGCGACCGGCGCGAGGCCGAGCTCGCCAAGAACGGCTTCATGCCGCTGGTGCACCGCAAGAACTCGGACTTCGCCGCCTTCATCGGCGCACAGTCGCTGCAGAAGCCCGCCGAATACGACGACCCGGACGCGACCGCCAACGCCAACCTCGCGGCGCGGCTGCAGTACCTGTTCGCCTGCTGCCGCTTCGCGCATTACCTGAAGTGCATCGTGCGCGACAAGGTCGGCTCGTTCAAGGAGCGCGCCGACATGGAGCGCTGGCTGAACAACTGGATCATGAACTATGTCGACGGCGACCCCGCCAACTCGTCGGAGACGACCAAGTCGCAAAAGCCGCTGGCCGCCGCCGAGGTCGTCGTCGAGGAGGTCGAGGGCAACCCTGGCTATTACACGTCCCGCTTCTACCTGCGCCCGCACTACCAGCTCGAGGGGCTGACGGTGTCGTTGCGCCTGGTGTCCAAACTGCCGTCGCAGAAGAAGGCCTGAACACCCCTTCGTCGCATGGCTGGCGCGTGCCGCGAGGCCGCATTTCATCGTCAGAGTCTGAGGAGATGACATCATGTCGACCGATTGCCATATCAAGTTCGACGGCGTCGAAGGCGAGTCCACGCACAAGGACAACAAGGGCGAGATCGAGGTCGAGTCCTGGAGTTGGGGCGTCAACAACGCCAGCGGCGGCGCCGCCGGCGGCGGCTCCGGGCGCGGCAAGGCGCAGGCGACCGACTTCATGTTCGTCCACCGCTACGACAAGGCCTCGCCGGTGCTGGCCAAGCACTGCGCGCAGGGCAAGCACTTCGCCACCGTCGTGCTGACCGCGCGCAAGTCCGGCGAGGGGCAGAAGGACTTCCTGAAGGTGACGATGAAGGAGTTCTTCATCACCTCGGTGTCGCCGTCGGGCGGCGGCGGCGGCGACATCATGGAGTCGGTGTCGGGCAGCTTCAAGGATATCGAGTTCGCCTACAAGCCGCAGGACGACAAGGGCGGGCTCGGCGGCGAGGTCAAGTTCGGCTGGAATACCGCCACGACCGAAGTGCGCTGAGGCGCGCGCTCGACGAACGCGACGGACAGCACGCCGCGCGCGGCATGGGCCGTGGGCGGCAGGCCGCCCGCCCGTGACGGCGAGCACGCCGCCGTGCCGCGCATCATTCGACTTCGAAGGAACCGCCATGACCGCCATCCCCGGCGATGCCTACGGCCAGGGTATCGATGCCTTCCTGCACCTGAGCACGACCACTGCGGGGCACGTCAAGGGCGAGTCGAGCGTCCCGGGGCACGAGGACGATATCGAGATCCAAGGCTGGAGCCTGGGTGTCGACGCCTCCTCGGCGCAGGGGCAGCGCGCGCGCGCCCGGCGCGCCTACACCCACTTGCAGCTCGTCAAGGCGGTCGATCGTTCCTCGACCGCGCTGCTGAGCGCGCTGCGCAACAACGAAGTCGTCGAGGCGAAGCTGACGCTGCGCAAGGCCGGCGAGGGCCAGCACGACTTCTTCAAGATCGAGCTGCGCGATGCACGGGTGGTCTCGCTGCAGCTGGCCTCGGCCGGCGCGGGGGCGGCCGTCGAGACCCTGGCACTGGCCTTCAGTCGCATCAGCGTCGAGTACGTGCCGCAGCGCAGCACCGGGCAGCGCGGTGGCGGGAGCGAGTTCGTGGACGAGATCCTCGAGGGGGGATCATGAGCGCGCCGGGCCGCTCCCGAGCGCTCATCCCGCAGCGCGCAGCGCGGAGGGGAAGTCCCGTTCGCGCGCCGGGCCGCTCCCGAGCGCTCATCCCGCAGCGCGCGGCGTGGAGGTCATTCCGGTGAGCGATCCGGCCACGCTCCTGGCCGCCGGCGACCTGGCCGGCGCGCTGCACGCGCTCAAGCAGCAGGTCCGCCAGCGCCCGGACGACGTGAAGCTGCGCATCTTCCTGTTCCAGCTGCTGGCCGTGCTCGGCGACTGGAAGAAGTCGCTCGAGCAGCTCGAGGTCTGCGGCCAGCTCGACGCCGGCACGCTGGCGATGGTCGCGACCTACCGCGCCGCGGTCCAGTGCGAGTCGCTGCGCGACGCGGTCTTCGCCGGCCGCACGACGCCGATCGTCTTCGGCCGCCCGCAGCCCTGGGTCGCGCTGCTGGTGCAGGCGCTGCGCGACGACGCCGCCGGCGACGCAGCCGCCGCGGCGGCGCACCGCGCGCAGGCCTTCGACGAGGCGCCGGCCAGCGCCGGCACGCTCGACGGCCAGCCCTTCGCGTGGATCGCCGACGCCGACTCGCGCCTCGGGCCGGTGCTCGAAGTCGTCATCGCCGGGCGCTACGGCTGGCTGCCGTTCGAGGCGATCGCATCGCTCGAGCTGCAGCCGCCGGAAGACCTGCGCGACCTGGTCTGGGCGCCGGCGCACCTGGGCTTCGCGCAGGGTGGCGATACGGTCGCGCTGGTGCCGGTGCGCTATGCCGGCACCGCCGCCGAGGACGACGGCGCGTTGCGGATGGCGCGCCGCACCGAATGGCTGGCGATCGCCGAAGGGCAGTTCCGCGGCCTCGGCCAGCGGCTGCTGGCCACGGACGACCGCGAGGTCGGGCTGCTCGAATGCCGGTCGCTGCGCATGGCCTCTGCGACGCCCGGGGCCGGGACGGGCGATGCGGCCGGCGACGCCGGGCCACCGACGGCCTGACGACGCCCGATGGCGCTGGCCGACGTCCGCGACCGCCTGCAGCCGGCGCTGCTGGACCGCCTGACCGACGACGCCCCGGCCGCGCGCCGCGAGGCCGACGACGCGCGCGTGATGAGCAAGGCGCAGCTGCGCCAGGCGGTGCTGCGCGACCTGTCGTGGCTGCTCAATGCGGTGCAGCCGCTGCCGGCAGCGGTGGCGCGCGCCAACCCGGCGCTGGCCGCCAGCGTGCTGAACTACGGCCTGCCGCCGATGTCCGGGCGGCAGATCTCGCGCCTGGACGTGCACCAGCTGCGGCGCGACATCCGCGCCGCGATCGAGCGCTTCGAGCCGCGCATCCTGCGCGAGACGCTGGAGGTTCGCGCGCTGCCCGGGCGGCCGCGGCTGGAGGCGCACAACCGCATCGAGTTCGAGATCAGCGGCCAGCTCTGGGGCCAGCCGATGCCGATCGAGCTGCTGCTGCGCACCGCGGTCGACCTCGAGTCCGGGCTGGTCGAGCTGCGCGACGCCGCGGCATCGGCGCCGCGACGCGCGCGCGACGCCGCGGCCGACGGGGCCTGAGGCGGTGGACCCGCGGCTGCTCAGGCTCTACGGCGAGGAGCTCGCCCACCTGCGCGAGGTCGGCGCCGAGTTCGCGCAGTCCTTCCCGAAGATCGCCGGCCGGCTCGGCATGGAGGGCATGGAGGTCGCCGATCCCTATGTCGAGCGGCTGCTCGAGGGCTTCGCCTTCCTCGCCGCGCGCGTGCAGCTTCGCCTGGACGCAGAGCACCCGCGGCTGGTCGCGCACCTGCTGGAGTCGATCTACCCCGACTTCCTCGCCCCGGTGCCGTCGATGATGGTGGCCGAGTTGGCCGCCGACGCGAGCGACCCCAACCTCGCGCGCGGCTACACCGTGCCGCGCGGCAGCGCGCTGGTGTCGCGGCTGCCGCGCGGCCAGGATACGCGCTGCGAATTCCGCACCGCGCACGCGGTGACGCTGTGGCCGGTGTCGATCGCCGCGGCCAGCTATGCGAGCCACCTGCCGGACCTGCCGGCGTCGCGCCTGCCGCAGCTCGGCGCGATGCGCGGCGCGCTGCGGCTGCGGCTGTGCTGCGGCGGCGGCACGCGCTTCGCCGGGCCCGGGCTGGACCGGCTGGCGGTCTATATCGCCGCCCCCGACGATGTCGCCTTCCAGCTGCACGAGCTGCTCGGCGGCGCGCTCGGCAGCTGGGTCGTCGCCGCGGCCGGCGCCACGGCCGACCCCGGCGCCGGCTGGCGCGGCCCCGACAGCGTCGTCGCGCGCGGATTCGGCGAGGACGAGGCGCTGCTGCCGGTCTCGCTGCGCGCGTTCAGCGGCCACCGGCTGCTGCAGGAGGTCGCCGCGCTGCCGCAGCGGCTGATGTTCTTCGAGCTGCGCGACCTGGCGTCGCGGCTGGCGGCGGTCGACGCCGAGGAGGTCGAGATCGTCGTGCCGCTGGCGCGCGGCCAGCCCGCGCTCGAGCCGGTGGTCGACGGCGCGAGCTTCGCGCTGCACTGCACGCCGGCGATCAACCTGCAGCGCAAACGGCTGGACCGCGTGCTGCTGTCGCCCGGGCAGTGGGAGTACCACCTGATGCCCGACCGCACGCGGCCGATCGACTTCGAGGTCCACCATGTCGAGTCGGTCGTCGGCCACGGCAGCGGCGCGCCGCGCGAGTACCGGGCGCTGTACGACACGCACCACGATGTCGCGCCCGGCGACGCCGGCGGCTACGTGACGCGGCGCGAGCCGCGGCTGCTGTCGCCGCAGCAACGCAGCAAGGGCACGCGATCGGCCTATATCGGCGAGGAGGTCTACCTGTCGCTGGTCGACCCGGCCAACGTGGCCGACGCCGCCGGCGGCGACGAGGTGCGCCAGCTCTCGGTCGTCGCCTGGGTCAGCAACCGCGACCTGCCGCTGCTGCTGCCGCAGGCCGGCAGCGAGGGCGCCAGCGCGTGGCAGCTCGAGACCCCGGGCCCGGTGACCGCGGTGCGTGTGCTGCGCGGGCCGACGCGGCCGGCGTCGCGGCTGGCCGCGGGGGCGGCCGACTGGCGGCTCGTCGGCCAGCTCGCGGCGTCGCACGCCTCGCTGCACGGCAGCCCCGACGAGGCGGCGCGCGCGCTGCGCGCCGCGCTCGAGCTCTATGGCGCGCCCGGCGACGCCAGCTGGGCGCGCCAGGTCGGCGCGCTGCGGTCGCTGGAGGTCACGCCGGTGGTGCGCCGGCTGCCGTTTGCCGGCCCGCTGTGCTTCGGCCGCGGCAGCGCGGTCAGCGCCGAGTTCGACGAGCTCGCCTTCCAGGGCGCGGGGCTGCACCTGCTCGGCAGCGCGCTGGAGCACTGGTTCTCGCGCCACGCGGCGATCAACAGCTTCATCGAGTTCACGCTGCACAGCACGCAGCGCGGGCTGGTGCGGCGCTGGGCGCCGCGTCTCGGGCTGAGGGAGACGGTGTGAGCGCGACGAGGCGCCCGCCCGCAGGCGTCGGACCCGCGCCGGCGCATGCGGCGCCGCCGCGCCGCGCGGACGCCGCGGGCGCCGCACCCGAGCCGCTGGACGCGCTGCTCGACGCCGTCGGTGGCGCGCCCTGGGCGCACGACTTCTTCGCCCTGTTGCGCAAGGTCGAGCGACTGCGCCCCGACCTGCCGCGGCTCGGGCGCGCACGCCGGCCGCGCCAGGAGCCGCTGCGCCTGGGGCAGGAGCCCGAGCTCGACTTCGCGCCGGCGGCACTGGCGGCGCTGGACCGGCGCGGCGCCGCGCCGCGGCTCGGGGTGCGCTTCCTCGGCCTGCTCGGCCCGCAGGGGCCGATGCCGCTGCACCTGACCGAGTATGTACGCGAGCGGCTGCGCCACCATGGCGATGCGGCGCCGGCGCGCTTCCTCGACATCTTCCACCACCGCATGCTGCTGCTGTTCTACCGCGCCTGGGCGCAGGCGCAGCCGGTGGTGCAGGCCGACCGGGCGCAGGACGACCGCTATGCGGCCTGGCTCGATGCGCTGGCCGGGCTGGACGGCGCGCCCGAGCGCGTCGGCGCGCTGCCGAAGACGGCGCTGCGGTTCCAGGCCGGTTGGCTCGCCGGGCGCAGCGCGCACCCCGAGGCGCTGGCGAAGTCGCTGGCGCACTACTTCGGCGTCCCGGCGCGGGTCGAGCCCTTCGTCGCCGGCGTGCTGGCGCTACCGCTGCAGGCGCGCTCGCGCCTGGGCCACGCCCGCAACCGGGCCGAGCGCGCGCAGCTGGCGGCCGCGCGGCTGGGCGCGAGCGCGAATGCCGGCAGCCGCGTGCCGGACCGCCAGCACCGCTTCCGCGTCCACCTGGGCCCGCTGACGCTCGCGCGCTACGAGCGCTTTCTTCCCGACGGCGACGCCTGGCCGGCGCTGCAGACCTGGGTGCGCGAGCTCGCCGGCACCGACAAGGCCTGGGACCTGTGCCTGCACCTGCGCGGCGACGAGCTGCCGCCGCCGCGGCTCGGCAGCCGGGTGCGGCTCGGCTTGACGAGCTGGCTCGGCCGCGCCGCGGCGCCCGAGCGCAGCGACCTGCGGCTCGCGCCGCGCCCTGGATGGCCGCCGGCGGCGGCCCGAGGAGCCTGCGATGGCTGAGATCTCGCGCGCCGCGCTGTTCGGCAAGCTCGACCCGCTGGCCTACAAGGCGATCGAGGGCGCGACCGTGCTGTGCAAGCTGCGCGGCAACCCCTACGTCGAGCTGCAGCACTGGTTCCAGCAGATTCTCAACACGTCCGACAGCGACCTGCACCGCATCGTGCGCCACTTCGAGATCGACCCCTCGGTGCTGGCGTCGGACCTCACCACGTCGCTCGACCGGCTGCCGCGCGGCGCGGCGTCGATCACCGACCTGTCGAGCTTCGTCGAGAACGCGGTCGAGCGCGGCTGGGTCTATGCGACGCTGATGTTCGGCGAGCCGCGCGTGCGCAGCGGGCACCTGCTGGTCGGGCTGCTGAAGACCGCCTCGTTGCGCGGCGCGCTGATGGGGGTGTCGCGCCAGTTCGAGCGCGTCCGCGTCGACGAGCTGTGCGAGCGCTTCGGCGCGCTGCTCGCGGGATCGCCCGAGGCGCAGGCGGCGATGCTGCCGGCCGACGCGGCGCCCGGCGAGGCCAGCGGCGCGATCGCGCCGGCCGCGCTCGGCCGGCGCGAGGCGCTGGCGCGCTTCACGAGCGACCTGACGGCGCAGGCGCGCGAAGGACGCATGGACCCGATCGTCGGCCGCGACGACGAGATCCGGCAGCTGGTCGACATCCTGATGCGCCGGCGCCAGAACAACCCGATCCTGGTCGGCGAGGCCGGGGTCGGCAAGACCGCGGTCGTCGAGGGCTTCGCGCAGCGCATCGTGCGCGGCGACGTGCCGCCGGCGCTGCGCGAGGTCGAGCTGCTGGCGCTGGACGTCGGGCTGCTGCAGGCCGGCGCGAGCATGAAGGGCGAGTTCGAGCAGCGCCTGCGCTCGGTCATCGACGAGGTCCAGGCCAGCGCGCGGCCGATCATCCTGTTCATCGACGAGACGCACACGCTGGTCGGCGCCGGCGGCGCGGCCGGCACCGGCGACGCTGCCAACCTGCTCAAGCCGGCGCTGGCGCGCGGCGAGCTGCGCACGATCGGCGCCACGACCTTCGCCGAGTACAAGAAGTACATCGAGAAGGACGCGGCGCTGACGCGGCGTTTCCAGGCGGTGCAGGTCGACGAGCCGACCGAGCCGCTGGCGATCCTGATGATGCGCGGCGTGGCCAGCACGATGGAGAAGCACCACCAGGTGCAGATCCTCGACGAGGCGCTGGAGGCCGCGGTGCGGCTGGCGCACCGCTACATCCCGGCGCGCCAGCTGCCCGACAAGTCGGTCAGCCTTCTCGACACCGCCTGCGCGCGGGTGGCGGTCAGCCTGCACGCGACCCCGGCCGAGGTCGACGACAGCGCGCGGCGCATCGAGGCGCTGGAGACCGAGCAGGGCATCATCGCGCGCGAGTCGGCGATCGGCATCGACACCGCGCAGCGCGAGCCGGCCGTGGCCGCGCAGCTGGCGGCCGAGCACGAGCGGCTGGCGGCGCTGCAGACGCGCTGGGCGGCGGAGAAGGCGCTGGTCGAGCGGCTGCTGGCGCTGCGCGCGGCGCTGCGCGACGGCAAGCGCGCGGTCGAGGGCACCGGCAGTGCGCTGGAGCGGCATGTCGATGCGGTGGCGGAGCAGTCTCCTGCCGGGCTGACCGGGGCCAGTGCCGGCGACGGCGCCGGCAACGGGGCCGGTGCGATCGGGCCGGCCGGCGCGCCGGCCGGCCCCGACAGCGCGGCCGCCGCTCCGGACGCCGCCGAAGCTGCCGCATCACCCAACGCCGACAGCCCGTTGCCCGGCGCTGCTCCCGGAGAGCCCGTCCCGCCGGAGGAAACCGACGAGGCCAGGCAGGCGCGCCGAGCCATTCAGCGCGAGGAACTGCGCCAGGTCCAGGCCGAGCTCGCCGCGCTGCAGGGCGAGCACCCGCTGATGCTGCCGACGGTCGACGCCCAGGCGGTCGCGAGTGTGGTCGGCGACTGGACCGGGATCCCGGTCGGCCGCATGACGGCCAACGAGATCGAGACCATCCTGGAGCTGCCGCGCAGGCTCGGCGAGCGCGTGATCGGGCAGGACTACGCGATGCAGGCCATCGCGCGGCGCATCCAGACCGCGCGCGCCGGGCTGGACAACCCCGGCAAGCCGATCGGCGTCTTCCTGCTGACCGGCACCTCCGGCGTCGGCAAGACCGAGACCGCGATCGCGCTGGCCGAGGCGCTGTACGGCGGCGAGCACAACCTGGTCGTCATCAACATGAGCGAGTTCCAGGAGGCGCACACCGTCTCCACGCTCAAGGGCGCGCCGCCGGGCTATGTCGGCTACGGCGAGGGCGGGGTGCTGACCGAGGCGGTGCGGCGCAAGCCGTATTCGGTGGTGCTGCTCGACGAGGTCGAGAAGGCGCACCGCGACGTGCACGAGATCTTCTACCAAGTCTTCGACAAGGGCTTCATGGAGGACGGCGAGGGCCGCTTCATCGACTTCAAGAATACGCTGATCCTGCTGACGACCAATGTCGGCACCGAGCTGATCGAGCAGCTGTGCAAGGACCCGGAGCTGATGCCCGGCCCCGAGGCGATGGCCAAGGCGCTGCGCGAGCCGCTGCTGAAGGTCTTCCCGCCGGCGCTGCTCGGGCGGCTGGTGACGATCCCGTACTACCCGCTGTCCGACGAGGTGCTGGCGCGCATCGTGCAACTGCAGCTCGGCCGCATCCGCAAGCGCGTCGAGCAGCGCTACCGCATCCCGCTGGAGGTCGACGACGCCGTCGTGCAGCTCGTCGTCTCGCGCTGCACCGAGAGCGAGTCCGGCGGCCGCATGATCGACGCCATCCTGACCAACACCATGCTGCCGGCGATCAGCCGCGAGTTCCTGCAGCGGATGATGGAAGGCGCGCCGATCGAGCGCGTGCGCGTCGGCGTGGCGGGCGGCGACTTCAGCTATGACTTCGGATGAGGCTGCGGGCGCGGCCGGCGACGGCATGGAACGCGGCCGCATGACTTTCGGCGCTGGGCGCGTCGCGCGGCTGCGCAGACCATCATGGGGCCGCGCCTGGTGCGCGGCGAGCATCCGATGGCGCCGCCGATCACGCTGAGCTCGCCCTTCCCCGCGGCCGACCTGCGGCTGGCGTCGCTGCGCCTGAGCGCGGGGCTGAGCCGCATGGAGGCGATGCAGCTCGACCTGCTCAGCCCGATGCCCGACCTCGCGCCGGAGAAGATCCTCGGGCGGCGCGTCGGCATCGCGGTGGCGCTGGCCGACGACAGCACGCGCCAGCTCGGCGGCCATGTCACCGCCTTCGGCCTGGGGGTGCACGAGGGCGGCATGTACCGCTACGAGGCCGAGGTCCGGCCCTGGCTGTGGGCGCTGACGCGGACCGCCGACTGCCGCATCTTCCAGGACCTGAGCGTGCCCGACATCGTGCGCAAGGTCTTCGACGACCACGCCGGCATCGCCGCCTTCGACTTCAAGCTGCAGCGCAGCTACCGCAAGCGTGTCTACTGCGTGCAGTACCGCGAGACCGACTTCGACTTCGTCGCCCGGCTGCTGGAGGACGAGGGCATCACCTGGTACTTCGAGCACACCGACGCCGAGGACCGCATGGTGCTGGTCGACGCCGCCGACGCGCACGCGATGGCGCCGGGCTGCGACGCGCTGCCGTACTACGACAATATCGGCCAGACCCCGCCCGACAGGCCCTATGTCTTCGACCTGCGCTTCGCGCGCTCGGTGCGCACCGGCCGCGTCGCGCTGACGAGCTACGACTTCGAGCGCCCGTCGACCGCGCTCGGCGTGACGCAGCAGCTGCAGCGCGCGCACGAGCTGGCCGATGCCGAGTGCTTCGACTTCCAGGGCGACTATGTCGTCAAGGACGACGGCCAGCAGCAGGCCGACACCCGGATCGACGAGTGGCAGTCGCTGCACGAGCGCATGCACGGCAGCACGACGGTGCAGACGATGGCCGTCGGCTCGAGGCTGGCGGTCAGCGGCCACCCGCGCGCCGACCGCAACGCCGACGGCGAGGGGGGCGGCGACTTCCTGTGCGTCGAGATGGAGCTGCGCGCGCGCAACCCGGGGGTCGAGTCCGGGCGTGACCCGGGCAGCTGGGACTGCAGCTTCGTCGCCCAGCCGGGCGCGCAGCAGTTCCGCCCGCTGCGGCGCACGCCGCGCCCGATCATGCGCGGCCCGCAGACGGCGGTCGTCGTCGGCCCGGCGGGCGAGGAGATCCACACCGACAAGTACGGCCGCGTCAAGGTCCAGTTCCACTGGGACCGCTACGGCGGCAAGGACGAGAAGAGCTCGTGCTGGGTGCGCGTGTCGAGCCCCTGGGCCGGCAAGCGATTCGGCTTCGTCCAGATCCCGCGCATCGGGCAGGAGGTCGTCGTCGACTTCCTGGAGGGCGACCCGGACCAGCCGCTGATCACCGGCCGCGTCTACAACGCCGAGCAGATGCCGCCGTGGGACCTGCCGGCCAATGCGACGCAAAGCGGCGTGCTGACGCGCAGCAGCAAGGGCGGCGCCTACGGCAACGCCAACGCGATCCGGTTCGAGGACAAGACCGGCAGCGAGCAGCTGTGGATCCACGCCGAGAAGAACCAGGATATCGAGGTCGAGAACGACGAGACGCACTGGGTCGGCCACGACCGCACGAAGACGATCGACCACGACGAGACCAGCCACATCAAGCACGATCGCACCGAGACGGTCGACAACAACGAGACGATCACGATCGGCGTCGACCGCACCGAGCAGGTGGGCAACAACGAATCGATCACGATCGGTGTCAACCGGACCGAGCAGGTCGGCGCCAACGAGACGATCAAGATCGGTGCCAATCGCACCGAGACGGTCGGCGCCAACGAGTCGATCACGATCGGCGCCAACCGCACGATCAGCGTCGGCGCCAGCGAGACCGCGACGGTGGCGCTGCAGCGCACGCATACCGTCGGCGTCAACGAGACGATCGCGATCGGCGCCGCGCAGGAGATCGCGATCGGTGCGGCGCAGGTGGTGGCGGTGGGCGCGACCCAGAGCATCAGCGTCGGCGCCAGCCAGAGCACCGACGTCGGCGCCAACCGCAGCGTCCAGGTCGGTGGCGATCAGTCGACCACGGTCGGCAAGGGCCGAAGCACCCAGGTCGGCAAGGACGACGCGCTGAAGGTCGGCAAGAACCTCGTCATCGACGCCGGCGACAGCGTGACGATCAAGACCGGCAGCGCCAGCATCACGATGAAGAAGGACGGGACGATCGTGATCAAGGGCAAGGACATCACGGTCAACGGCTCGGGCAAGATCAACGTGAAGGCGTCATCCGACGTCGTGATCAAGGGCAGCAAGGTCGGCATCAACTGAACGGGCCGCGATGAAACCCGACGACGACCCCTTCGTCCCGCTCGCGGCGCGTGCGCTGGCCGACGAGCTCGACCTGTTGCGGCGGCCGACTGCGCATGGCACCGTGCCCGCGCCGATGCTGCCGGGCGTGCCGGTGATCGGCAGGCTCGAGGGCTTCGACCTCACCGAGCAGCCCCTGGTCTCGCAGCTCGCCGCATGCCCGGGCGAGGTCGTCCCGGCGCGCGCGACGGTGGCGCTGCGGCGCGCGCAGGTCGGGCGCGAGGTGCTCGTGGTCTTCGCCGATGGCGACCCGCATGCGCCCGTCGTCATCGGGGCCCTGGAGCCGCGGCCGCTGCGGGCCGACGACGAGCCGCCGCGGCTGCCGTTGGCCGTGACCGTCGACGGCGACCGTCATGTCATCGAGGCCGACCGCGAGGTCGTCCTGCGCTGCGGCGACGCCAGCATCACCTTGACGCGGGCGGGCAAGGTGATCATCAAGGGCAGCTACATCCTCAGCCGCAGCACCGGCTACCACAAGATCAAGGGCGCGGCGATCGACCTCAACTGAGGCCGCGCCATCGACCCCGCGCTGGCGACACGACGATGTGGCAGGTCGACAATCGCACCCCATTTGCCGCCGAACGCGGCTGGGTGCGCGACCGCGACGGCGCCGAGGTCTGGCTGGTGGCGGTGAAGGCCACCTTCGACATCCTGCCCGACGGCTCGACCGCGGTGGCGAAGGAGCAGCCCCCGGTACTGCGCCTGCCCGAGCACCATGGCGAACCGGGCCAGAGCAGCATCAAGTACGACGCCGACCTGGTGCTGACGAAGAAGACGACCGACATCGTCGTCGTCGGCCACGCCCACGCGCCGGGCGGGCGCGCGGTATCGCAGCTGGACTGCGGCTTCCAGGTCGGCCCGGTACGCAAGCTGCTGCGCGTCTTCGGCGACCGCAGCTGGGGCGCGCTCGGCCCGACCCGCCCCGAGCCCTTCGTCACCATGCCGCTGATCTGGGAGCGCGCCTACGGCGGCGTGGACCGGAAGTCGGACGCGCCCGAGAAGAACTGGGACTGGCGCAATCCGGTCGGCACGGGCTTCGCCGTCTCGTCGCGCAACGCGCAGGGGCTGGCGCTGCCGAATATCGAGGATCCCAAGCAGCTGATCGGCGCATGGAACGACCGCCCGGCGCCGGCGGGCTTCGGCGTCGTCGCCAGCCACTGGCAGCCGCGCGTGGGCTTCGCCGGTACCTACGACGAGAGGTGGATGAAGACGCGCGCGCCGCTGCTGGCCGAGGACATGGACGAGCGTTGGTACCAGAGCGCACCGGCCGATCAGCAGGCGCCGGCCTTCCTGCGCGGCGGCGAGCCGGTCGTGCTGCACAACCTGAGCCCGCAGGGGCGGCTGCAGTTCGTGCTGCCGAAGGTCTACCTCGGGTTCGAGACGCGCTTCTACGACGGCACACGCCAACTGCACGATCGACGCGCGCTACACACCGTCATCCTCGAGCCCGACCACGCCAGCGGAGCGCGCGTCTCGCTGGTATGGCATTCGGCGCTGCCCTGCCACTTCAAGGTGCAGAAGCTCGAACGCACGGTGGTGACGCTCAAGGCCGACCTGAGCCGCGGCCAGCCCGTGCGGGCCGAACCGGAGCTGGAGGTCGGCTGAGGTGGCCGAGCGCGTCGTCATCGCCGGCCTCGGCGCCGCCACCGCGGTGGGCCGCGGCGCGTGGGAGAGTGCGGCCGCCGTTCGCGCGGGCATCAGCGGCTTCGCGCAGCACCCCTACATGATCGACACTGCCGGCGAGCCGATGCGGGTGGCGCTTGCGCCGTGGCTGGACATCGGGCTGCAGGGCGTCGAGCGCTTCGTCGCGCTGCTGATGCCGGCGATCGAGGAGGCGCTGGCGGGGCTCGACGCGCCGCGCACGGCGCCGGGGCGCTGGGCGATCGCGCTGGCGCTGCCCGAACCGCGCCCGGGGCTGCCGGAGCAGTTGGCGCGGGAACTGCTGGCGCGCATCGACGGGCGCTGGGGGGCGCTGTTCGCCAGCGCCGCCGCGTTCGATGCCGGCCACGCGGCCGGCCTGCTGGGCGTGCACGCGGCGATGACCAAGCTGCGCGCCGGCCAGCTGGACGCCTGCCTCGTCGCTGGGGTCGAAAGCTACCTCGAGCCCGAGACGCTGGAGTGGCTGGAGGAGAGCGACCAGCTGCACGGCGCCGGGCCGCTGAACAACGCCTGGGGGTTCGTCCCCGGCGAGGCGGGTGCCGCCATCCTGCTCGCCCGCGAGGAGGTGGTGCGCAGCGAGGGCCTGCAGCCGCTGGGCACGCTGCTGTCCAGCGGCACCGCGTTCGAGCCCAAGCGCATCAAGACCGAGACCGTCTGCATCGGCGAGGGGCTGACCGAGGCCTTCCGCGCCGCGCTGGCCGCGCTGCCGGCCGGGGCGAAGGTCAGCGACATCTACTGCGACATGAACGGCGAGCCGTACCGCGCCGACGAGTTCGGGTTCACGGCGCTGCGCACCAAGGAGCACTTCGAATCGGCGTCCGACTTCGTCGCGCCGGCGGACTGCTGGGGCGACGTCGGGGCGGCCGGCGGGCTGCTGCACATCGTGCTGGCCTGCGCGGCCGCGGGCAAGGGCTATGCCAACGGCGAGTTCGCCTTCGCCTGGGCCAGCGCCGAGGGCGGCCAGCGCGCCGCGGCCTTGGTCGCAGCGCGCGCCGGAGCCTGACCCATGCCGGTCAGCGTCAAGGTCAACGGGGTGGCCAACTCGCTGGTCCACAAGGGCAGCAACGGCGTGTCGGTGGCCACCATGCCCGATGTCTGCAAGACGCCGTCACCGGGCGGGCCGGTGCCCGTGCCCTACCCGAACATCTCGCAGTCGATCACCTTGGCCAAGGGCACGACCACCGTCAAGGCCGACCGCGGGATGATGATCGCCAACAAGGGCAGCGAGTTCTCGCTGTCCAACGGCGACAACGCGGGGGTGGCTGGGGGGGTCAAGTCATCCACGTTCATGAAGGAGAGTACGTGGATCCTGTACTCGTTCGACGTGAAGATGGACGGGAAGGGGGCTTGTCGGCTCTCCGACAAGAAGTTTCAGAATCATGAAAACGCGGTGGACTTGTCTGGAGAGATCCAGGCGATCGTGGCGACCCGAATGGCGCAGTTGCAGAAGTTCGCATGCGAGTGCAACGAAGAGATCAAGGACAAGAACGCCGACGGTACAGACAACGAGAGAAGTTGCCAGTTCCTGGGCGTGCTGAAGCACAAGTGCTGCGAGGCCAAGATCAGGGATCACACGAGGCAGGGGCCGAAGTCCGGCGTTAGAGGCGAAACTGGCTTTTCGGCCACCGGCACACCGCCGAAGACTCTGCAAGGTCCCAGGGGAACCACTGCGCCAGCAGATTCCAGCTGGCCTGACGCCATTATCACCGATGGGCAAGGGAAACCGCTGAAAGTCGTGGACTTCAAGTTCCAATGTCAACGCGGTGATTCAGACGATTGGCGGGAACAGGGTTGGACGAAGTACAGCAGTGCGAAAGGGTCCAAGTTTGCGTCACAGAAAGAAAAATACCAGGATCTGAGCAATCGGCTTGGCATCGATCCAGACGAACCATCGCAAGCTCCAGAGCTCATAACGAACGAGGATTGTTAGCAGATGGACTTGTCTACCCTGGCCGTTTCTCACGCGGGAAAGCTCGTTGCGTTACCGACGATCAGTGTCTGTATCTATTTTTCGAAGGTGGCCCATGAGATCTCGCGGCCGATTGCCGAAGCTGTGGATGCCTACAGGGAGTTCGTCGGTCGTGAAAAGTTGAATCAGTATTCAGCCAACAGTGGAGATTGGCGCGCGCTAACCGCGAAGAAGCTTGAAAAGGACATGTCAAAGCTCCGTGACTATCCGAGTGACGTTCTCGCTTTCATCTTAGAGTACAACTCCGGCGAAGCATTGGTTCACCCAGCTCGTCCCGGTCCTTACGGCGTCTACATTTTTGTCAGGGACAAATTCCTGGAGTCAGCGCCGCTCACGACGAACTTCCTCAGACTGGATTTCGACATCGGTTTCATCCTGTCAGACAACGTCGACGCCTTCGTCAGATGGTATACTGATGTCCTTGAGAATTTGCCGTTCCACTCCAGCCATGCGGGATTCGCCTATAAGCGCCTCGATTACTCGATGGACAAGGCCTCAGTAGGCGTAGACCGGAAGATCTCTCGATACTACGGGTTTGATCCAGGGTATGAGCCGCTCCGCGACAAGATGCTCGGACGGACTGGCAATCCGCAGTGGCTTAACGCCATAGACAATACTCTGGTCGAAAAACTCGGAGGCGCGGCTCGCATTTCAAAGGAACTGCCCGCGAGCAGGGTGACGAAGCTGAAGAACGGCTTACTGATTCAAGGGGCGCCCGTGCCTCCGCTTGGCGACATCAACCGTGGTGCGCCCGATATCGGATCGATTCCAGAGATTGCCAGACTGTTCAAGCCGCTCCGGACTCCGGTGTCAGCGTTCAGAGGGCCAGTTCGCGCACAGGAGTGGCTGGCCCGGTACGACGAGATGGACAATAGGCCTTGGAACGCATCGACGACATGAACGTCAGACCGTTCTCCTGTGCGTATCTGCCTGCGTTGCGGGTGAACGAGACACGAATCGAGCTCGGCTACCGATCGGCGGACGAGGGCCAGAGGGCACGGACGGCGAGTGAGTTCGGAGCGCTGATGTTGTCGATGGCGCATGTGGGCAGCCACGGTGGATTCAGCGGCGATCAGTTCCATCCTCGTGATTCCAACGTCGCCGTTCGCGATGCCGTAGCTGGAAGCGGCGAGTTCGCTTGGTCATTCGTGCACTCGAATGTCGGATCGGAGCTCGTGATCGCCTTGGAGAACCTGGCCCATGCCCTGCATTTCCGCGATCGCGATCTGGACGGGGTCAAGATCTGGACGGCGTTGAGCGCTCAGAGCCAAGGCCTGATGCCTCGAGCCATGAAGCGTTATCAGCCCGTGCCATTCGAATACCTATATGAGGTGGTGTCGCCGACGGTCGTCGTCGACGTCGAGTTCTCGGACCGGCAGGACGTTCAGCGAATGCAAGTATGTCGCGACGCGTTCGATGCGTGGTATGCGGTGGCGGCCGCCGGCGGGTTCGCGGACGAGGAGTTCCGCCCGTCAGGCGAAACTGCGATCTTCATCGAGAATGAGCTGCAGATCACGTCAATCGGGATGCAAGTGGTCTACGCGCGCGCTCAGGTTGGCGAGTCTGGGTTCAATGTACTGACGAACGTGCTGACGCACCTTCATTGCTCAGTCGCTCGTTTGGAGCTAGTGGAAATCGCTTGACGACAGAATGCTCGCCGAGACCCCGGCCGGGTGAGGGTCAGGTCTTAAGTCGATAGCCGCAACCGAAATCTCTGAAGCTGAGGGCCAGTCCTGGATCGATACGGCACGCTCTGGGCGCTCATGGCTTGCCCAACAAGGAGACCGCAATGCCCCTGCACCTACCACCCAAGAACGCTCCCGCCACCCCCGACAGCATCGCCGCCCTGAACCAGGCCCTGACCTCGGTCATCGCCGGCCACCCGGGCGCCGTCGAGCCGTGGACCTTCTACGAGGTGCTCGACGCCTATCTGGGCCCCTGGGGTATGCAGGGCTACCCGATCGGCTACGGCAAGGTCTACTGCATGGCGTTCAACGGCAACGAGGCGCTGGCGCGCAACCCGCAGACCCGCGAGTGGGTGCGCAAGACCACCGTCGCGCTGCAGGAGCCTTTGCGCGACCTGGTGGTCGCGCGGTTCCGGGCCGGCACCCTCGCGAAGCTGACCGAACCGGAGCTGCGGGCCCACGCTTTCGCCGTCCACCCGCAGGCCTACACCCAGGGCGGGCTGACGATGGTGGTGCTGACCGCCCCACAGCTGCTGCCGGTCATCGCGACGATTCCGCACAAGGAGTTCAGCCCGGCGTCGGAGAACTTCGGCGCCACCATCAAGCAGGTGGCGGCGACGATCGACACCGTGCTGCCGCAGGCTGCGGGCACGGTGCTGGCGGCGATGATGCCCGCGCACTCGGGCCTGTTCGCGCGGGCCGCGCAGCGCGACGCCCAGCAGTTCCGCGGCCAGATGGCGCTCAACCAGTGGCTCGCGAACGCGCGGCGCCAGCTCGACAACGGCGAACTGGACAGCATGGTGCTGCTGACGCGGCTGACCGATCGGCTCAACGCCACCCAGTTCAACGACCAGGGCCTGGCCGCCGCGGCGCGCCAGGTGGTGCTGGCCGCCGATGCCCGCAAGCGCAAGCTCGCGGCCTACTACCGCGACCAGATCGCGAAGAACCCCGCCCTCGCGCCGCAGGTCGACCGGCTGCAGCCGGGCTGGAGAAGTTGGTGAGCGCCATGCGCGGCGCGCCAATGCTCAGCGATGAATTCGACACTCCGCCAGCGCGTGGCCCGGTCCTTGATTTCGCATCGACATGAGTATCTGCGCTCCGTTCAGCAACCGGCGCGCACTACCCCCTTGCGCCGATTGACGCACAATCAGTGCTACACGGATGCTGTGTCCATAGAGAGGTCAAGAATGTCCAACCTCACCTTGGTCATCGACGATGCTTTGCTGAAGGAAGCCCGCATCAAGGCGCTCCAGGACGACACCAGCGTCAACGAGATCTGCCGTCGCGCGATCGAGCAATACGTTGGTCGGGGCCCGGATGATGTCGAGCGCCGCGTGGCGGGTTTGCGTGCCAGCTTTGCGCACGCGCTGCCCAGGCCGGCCGATGCGCCGCCCGCGTGGCAGGGGCGCTCGGCGCTCTACGGAGAGCGCATGCACGAACTCGATCGGCGCCGCCGCAAGTGAAGGCGTTCTTCGACACCAACGTCGTCGTCTACGCCTATGACGGCAATGCCGGGTCGAAGCGGGGACGTGCCATTGCGCTGATCGAGGCGCACGTGCGGTCCGCTTCCCTTGTGCTGAGCACGCAGGTTCTTCTCGAGGCCTACAACGCGCTCGTGCGTGCGGCCCTGCTCGACAAGGAGGGCGCGCTTGCCGTCGTCGAGGCCTTGGCGGAGGAACGTGTCGTCACCACCGACGCCGCGTTCGTGGTGCGTGCCATTCGGCTGGCCCAGCGGCATCGGCTTTCCCACTGGGACGGCATGATCGTGCAAGCCGCGGTCGATGCCGGATGCACCGTGCTGTTCAGCGAAGACCTGCACGCGGGCATGCGCTTCGGCGATGTGGAAGTCGTGAATCCGTTCTTGGACGCCGTTCGCCAACCCCAGCCAAGCCAAGCCACCAGCACCGGCAAGCGCGAGGCGCCGGTTCGCAAGTCGCGTCGCAAGTGAACAGGGCACTGATCTCGTCCACCGCGAGTTCCCCCAGCTGCGGATCGTCGATCGCCATGCCTATCGGTTTCGTCACCGCCGGCGCATCGCTGTGCTTGAACGCCGCGCCGACACACGCCTTCGTGTCGCCCCTCATCGACCCGAACGACCTCACGCACACCGACCGCAGCGCCTTCGGCCTTGTATTCGGGCGCTGCCGTGGGCGCTGCCGTTGACCGCTCGTTGAAGCCGCTGGACACTGCCGGCCGACATCAGCCCTTGCCAGGAGCCCGACATGAACCCGGCGAACGATCCCGGCCGCGCACGGCGCGGCATGCTGGCGATGCGTCCGATCGCTTTCGTCGTCGCCGTGGCCGCCGCTGGCTGCGGCAAGACGGAGCCCCCGGCGCCCGCGGCAGGCCCCCAGGCCGTCCCGTCCGCGCCGGCCGGCCCCGCGGCGGCGCCGACGTCGACGGCCAGCCTGGACGTCTGCGGTCTGCTGCCCTCCGACCGGCTCGCCGCCGTCATCCCGGGCCACGACGGCGGCAGCGCGAGCGGGGATGCATCGCTGCTCGCCGGCGTGAAGAGCCTGCAGTGCAACGTCACCGCCGCGCGCGGCAACGACGTCGACCTGCTGACGCTGGTCGTCTCCGTCGCCTCGACCGACGCCCTGCTGGAGCAGATCCGGCCTTCGGGATCTGCCTTCGACGACGAGGACAAGATCGCCGTCGGCGACGGCGGGTGGATCAAGCGCGGCGCTGGCGACGAGGTCGAGATCGTCGCCAGCAAGGGGCGTTCGGTCCTGCGGCTGACGCTGCTCGCGCCCGCTGCCAGCGCCCGCGCCGACGCGCTGGTCGCGCTGGCCGCAGTGGTCGCCGCCCGGCTGTAAGCGTGCGCGCTGCCGGCGGCGCTCGGCGGCGCGCGACCGCGACCCTGCCCGATGATCGCCACCTCGGCTGCACGCCGCCACGCCCGGTCAAGCCCATGGACATGCTGATCCGCCTGTACGCGCTGCTGCCGCAGGCGCCGGCCGATACCGGCGCCGGCGTCGCGCCCGCTGCTGCGCCGCCGGTACCGTCGCCGATCGCCTCCGGCCTGCTCCGAGCCGGCCCGGGCGATCCGCCCGCCGTGACCCTGCGCAAGCCGATCGGCCCCGAGCACGACCTGATCGTCGCCTGGGTCGGTCGCGAGTTCGGCCCCGGCTGGGCGAGCGAGGCGTGCGTCGCGCTCGGCAACAGGCCGGTGTCGCTGTTCGTGGCCGTCGAGTCGGCCCCAGGCGATCGCATGCCCGCCACGACCCAGGCGGCCGCGCCGTCGGCCGCCACGACGACCGAACCCGCCGCGCGGCCAGGCCCAACGCCGGCCCTCCTCGGCTTCGCCTGCTACGACGCCACCGCGCGCGGCATGGTCGGCCCGATCGGCGTCGCCGACGCGGCGCGCGGGCGCGGCGTCGGCGCCGCGCTGCTGCGCGCGTGCCTGCGCGACATGCACGCCGCCGGCTACGCCTACGCGGTCGCGGGCGGGGTCGGCGCGCCCGGATTCTTCCGCCGCGTCGCCGGCGCGGTCGAGATCCCGGATTCCTCGCCCGGCCCCTATGCCGGGATGCTGCGCCACGGCCCGGATTGATCACCCGATGTGCCCGGTGCGACCTTGGCGCCCTGTCCATCATCCCAGGCTCTTTGACATCATCGCACCATGATGCAATGATGCAGCATGCGCACGACCATCGATCTCCCTTCCGATCTGCATGACGCCATCTCGTCCATCGCGGCCCAGAACCGGCGCAGCCTGAGCCGGACGGTCGCCGACCTGATCCGCCGCGGCTTGGCCGTGCCAGGCGGCGGCGACGCCGACTCGGCGGGCCAGCTGCGGATCAGCCCGCCCACCGGCCTGCCGCTCGTCCGCTCGGCGCGGCCCGTGAGCGCGGAGGACGTGCGCGCGCTGGAGGACGAGTAGTGCCGTCGCGCCCCCGCGCGCCGTCGGCGCCGGTGCATCTGCTGGACGGCAACGTGCTGTACGCGCTGATCGACGAAGCCCATGTGCACCATGCGGCGGCGCAGCGATGGTTCGCGGCCTTCCCGGGCGACTTCGCGACCTGCCCGATCACCCAGGGCACGCTGCTGCGGCTCGCGATGCGCCTGGCCGAACGCAGCTTGGCGCAGGCGCTGGCGCTCCTGCAAGCGGTGTCCGACCATCCCAGACATCGCTTCTGGCCCGATGAGCTGGCCTACGCCGACGTCCGCTGGCACGGCGTCATCGGGCACCGCCAGGTGACCGACGCGTACCTGGCGGCACTGGCCCGGCACCACGGCGCGAAGCTGGCCACCTTCGACCGGGGGCTTGTCGCGCTTCATCCCGACGTCGGCGCGGCCTTGTTGGCCTGACCTGTCGAGACCGCGCGGGCGGTCAGACCCGGCCGTGAGGTGCTCCGCGGGGCCCGCGCGCCTCGACATGTCCGCCGCGGTTTCGATCCTGCCGAGCTCCCGGGTCCGCTGCCACGGGGATTCGTCTTGACCGGCTCGCAACTGACGCTCCGCGCCACGATGGCGGCAACTCGATCGGCGACGCGACGCGGCTCGTCGCCCGATGACCACAAGCCGGTTGCGTGCCCGATGATCGCCACCTCGGCTGCCCGCCGTCCCACCCGACCCCGCCCATGGACATGCTGGTCCACCAGGACGCGCTGCCGCCGCAGGCCCTGACCCATGCCGACACGGGCGCTGCGCCCGACGCGGTGCCGCCTGCACGGTCGCCGATCAGCCCGCACCCACCGCAAGGCGGTCCGGGCGACCCACCCGTCGTGACCGTCCGCAAGCCGATCGGCCCCGAGCACGACCTGACCGTCGCCTGGGTCGCCCGCAGCTTCGGCCCCGGCTGGGCGAGCGAGGTGCGCGTGGCGCTCGACCCACGGCCGGTGACGCTCTTCGTCGCCGTCGGGTCGTATCCGGCCGACCCTGCTGCGTTCGCGGCACAAGCAGGCGTGCCGCCGGACGGCACAACGACCGAACGCGCAGCGCAGCCAAGCCAGGCGCCGGCCCTGCTCGGCTTCGCCTGCTACGACGCCACCGCGCGCGGCATGGTCGGCCCGATCGGCGTCGCCGACGCGGCGCGCGGGCGCGGCGTCGGTGCGGCGCTGCTGCGCGCGTGCCTGCGCGACATGCACGCCGCCGGCTACGCCTACGCGGTCGCGGGCGGGGTCGGCGCGCCCGGGTTCTTCCGCCGCGTCGCCGGCGCGGTCGAGATCCCGGACTCCTCGCCTGGCCCCTATGCCGGGATGCTGCGCTACGGCCCGGATTGATCGCCCGATGCGCCCGGGCGTGACCTTGGTCCTTTGCCAGCCGGCGCCTCAGGCGCGATGCTCGCGCCGCATGCGCATCGCGCGGCCGGCATGTCCACGTGCGGCGTGCGCCACCTTGTCATCGCCCGCCGTCCGCCTGCCGCCCACGGTCCCCTGACTGCCCGCAACGCCGTATCCTGCTGGCCTCGACGCGCCCGACCCCTTACGCGCCCCAGCGACCCACGCCGACCGCAGCCCCGATGACCACCTCCGCCACCCCGCCCGTCGGCCAGGGCAAGACGCAGGCGCTGCCGCAGGACGACGACGAGGCCACGCGCGTCGTCGGCCCCGATGCGCTGCCGGAGTCGCTCGGTCTGCCGGCGAGCTGGGCGGACGAGCGCACCGAGCTGCTGCCGCGCGCCGCCGGCCCCGGCGCCGACGAGGCGACGCTGGTCGTGACGCAGCCCGGCACGGCCGGGACCACCGGCACCCCGCGCGCCGCCGCGACCGGCGGGACCCTCCCGGGCGCCGCGGTGGCCGCCACCGGGGCCACGCTGCCGCCAGGCGAAGGCGTGGCCGCGGACGCGGCGGTGCGCCAGGTCGGCCGCTACCAGATCCGCGCGCGCCTGGGCCGCGGCGGCATGGCCACTGTCTACCGCGCGCACGACCCGTCGATCGGGCGCGACGTCGCGATCAAGTTCCTGCACGCCTCGCTGTGCGAGGACGACGAGTGCCGCATGCGATTCCTGCGCGAGGCGCGCGCCGCCGGCGGGCTGTCGCATACGAACATCGTCGTCGTGCACGATGTCGGCGAGATCGCCGGCCGGCCCTACATGGCGATGGAGCTGGTCGACGGCGCGCCGCTGTCGGAGACGCTGGACAAGCAGCGCCGGCTGCCGCTGCGCGACGCCGTCGTCATCGCGCTGCAACTGGCGCGCGCGCTGGACTACGCGCACGCGCGCGGCATCGTCCACCGCGACATCAAGCCCGGCAACATCATGCTGCTCGGTGACGGGCAGACGATCAAGGTCACCGACTTCGGCATCGCGCACATGGACGACGGCTCGGGCGAGCAGCGCACGGTCGTCGGCACCGTGATGGGCACGCCGCAGTACATGTCGCCCGAGCAGACGCGCGGCGACAAGCTCGACGGTCGCTCGGACCTGTTCTCCGCCGGCGTCGTGCTGTACCAGATGCTCGCCGGCGAGCGCCCGTTCCGCGCCGACAGCGTGGTCGCGCTGGCGACCAAGATCGCGACCGAGGATCCGCCGCCGGTGACGGCGCGCCGCCCGGAGGTGCCGGCTTCGCTGCGCCGCATCGTCGAGCGCTGCCTGGCCAAGCAGCCGGCGCAGCGCTGGCAGAGCGGCCGCGAGATGGCCGACGCGTTGTCGAAGGTGCTCGGCGAGCTCGACGAGGCGGCGCAGCAGCAGGGCCGCCCGCGCATCGTGCCGCTGCGCATCAAGTGGGCCGCGATGATGAGCCTGATCGTCGCCCTCGTGATGGGCGCGACCGCCGCCGTCATCACGCAGCGCCAGTACGCCGCGATGATGAACCAGGTCTCGGACTATGGCGCCTCGCTGGCCCGCTTCATCGCGGCGCAGAACGCCACACCGGCGCTCGGCGATGAATGGGAGACGGTCGAGATCGCGGTGCAGGAGATCATGAAGACGCGCAACTTCGAGCGCGTCACCGTCATCGACCGCAGCGGACTCGTTCGCGTCTCCAGCGTCGCCGGGCTGGCGGGGCGGCCCTATGTACCGGTCGGCGGCGAGGCGCTGGGCAGCGTGGCCGGCACGGCGGCGGTGCGCTACGAGGCGGGCGGCGAATCCGTGCTCGGCTTCGAGGCGCCGATCCTGTTCCAGGACAAGCAGGTCGGCCGCGTCGCGCTCGGCATCCCCGAGCGGCCGCTGACGCAGGTCGCGCGCCTGTCGATCATGCTGATGATCGTGCTGGCGGCGGTCACCGTGCTCGCGGTCGCGGTGGCGATGTACTTCGTCGCCGACTGGCTTGCGCGCCCGATCCGCACGCTGCGCGATGCGATGGACGAGGTCACCAAGGGCCGCTTCGACGTGCGCATCGCCGAGAAGCGGCGCGACGAATACGGCCAGCTGTTCACGGCCTTCGACGCCATGGCGCAGGCGCTGCAGCGGCGCGCCGAGCCGGCCGCGCCGGCGACGCTTGTCACGTCCGTCGCGTCCGTCGCGCCGGTCGCCGACTCCACGCTCTCGATACGCGCGGATCCGGACGAAGACGCGGCGGCCATGCCCCAGGCCGCGATGCGCGACGACGCGGGCCCGGCCGCGGCGCCCGGGCCGCCATCGACGTCCGCCGCGACATCGCCGCCCGCCCACCAGCCGACGACGCCGACGCTGCGGATGGCCGGCGCGCAGGCCGACGATCCAGCGCCGGGCGGCGGCGCGCCGGCGCCGCGTCCGTGACCGTGTCGCGCGGCCCGGCGGACGCGATCCGCAGCGTGCGCATCGCGGCGGCGACGCTCGCGCTGCTCGTTTTCGCCGGCTGCGCCAGCGCGCCGCCGCCGCCGCCGGGCTGGACGCGGCGGCCGGTGCCGGCGACTGCCGCAGCGCCACCGGATGCCGTCGACCGCTGGCCGGGGGCGAACGGCCAGGTGGCGGGGCGCCACGAGCGGCTGCTGGTCTACGTGCCAGGCGGCGGCGATACGCTGGAGGGGATCGCCGCGCGCTTCTACGGTAGCGCGGCCGAGGCCTGGCGCCTCGCCGAGGCCAACGCTGCCGCGTGGTCGCCGCCGTCCGCGGGCCATCCGCTCGTCGTGCCGCTGGTGGAGGCCGACCCGCTGGGCGTCGGGTCCGGCGGCGCCCAGCTCGTCCCGGTGCTGTGCTACCACCGCTTCGGCCGCTCGCCGTCGAAGATGACGGTCACGCCGGCGCAGTTCGAGGCGCAGCTGCAGTGGCTCGCGCGCGAGCGCTACACCGTGGTGCGGCTGTCCGACCTCGCCGAGTTTCTCGACGGCCGGCGCGCGCTGCCGCGACGTTCGGTCGTCATCACCGTCGACGACGGCTACGAGAGCTTCCACCGCTATGCCTTCCCGCTGCTGCTGCGCTACGGCATGCCGGCGACGCTGTTCCTGTACACCGACTTCGTCGGCGCGCGTGATGCGCTGAGCTGGGCCCAGCTGCGCGAGCTTGCCGCATCGGGGCTGGTCGACGTGCAGGCGCATTCGAAGTCGCACCGCAACCTGGTGCAGCGCGAATCGGGCGAGACCGACGAGGCCTATCTGCGTGCGATCGACGCCGAGCTGAGTGCCCCGCGCGCCGAGATCGAGCGCCGGCTCGCGCGCCAGGGCGTGCAGGTGCGCCACCTGGCCTATCCCTTCGGCGACGCCAACCAGGCGGTGCTCGATGCGATGCGGCGCCAGGGCTACGGGATCGGGGTCACGGTCGACCCGGGGGGCAACGCCTTCTACGCGCATCCCTTGATGCTGCGGCGGACGATGATCTTCGGCGACCACGACCTCGACGCCTTCGCGCTTCGGCTCGCGACGCGGCTGCCGACGTCGGCGCCATGAGCCATCCTGGCCGCGGCGGTCCCGCGCGCGGCGGCGCGGTGCTGCTCGGCGCGGTGCTGCTGGCAGGCTGCGCCGGGCCACCGTCGCCCGCGCCGCCGCCGCCGGTCGCCCC
>JACPVA010000187.1 GCA_016191995.1 Burkholderiales bacterium
CCGCGGCGCCCCGCGACGCGGCCGGCGCCCGCCGCGCCCGACGACGAGCCACCGCCCGGCGGGGCCGCGCCCGACGGCGGCGCCAAGCGGCCCAGGCTGAAGCGCGTCAAGTAGCGCCGAGCGCGCGCCGGGCACCGCCGCGCTCAGTGGCCGCGTGCGGTTCGGCGACCGACTCCGCATGGCCTCATCGCCGCCCGAGCGCCTGCTTAGAATCGTTGCACCCTCGCGCCGGCTTAGCTCAGCAGGTAGAGCACCCGCCTTGTAAGCGGAAGGTCGTCCGTTCGATTCGGACAGCCGGCACCAAGCGAAGCCATCGGCGCAGCCGACGCTGCGCGGCCTCGACGCCATCGACGCGGGCGAAGCGCGGCCGAGAAGGCGCCGTCCGGCAGCGTTCGCGCACCGCGGCACAATACCTGCGTGACCCCGAAGCCCCGACCGCCGCGACGCGCATCGCGCCTCGGCGCCGCCCTGCTCGCGCTGGCGCTGCTCGCGGGATGCGCGTCGCGCTCGACCGAGGTCCGCCCGGCGCCGGCCGACCCGGCCGACTTCGCCTCCTGGAGCTGCGCGCGCATCCACGACGAGCTCGACGCCGTGCAGCAGCGCGCGGTCGACGTCGCGTGGACGGTCGACCAGCGCTACGGGCAGCATGTGGTCGCGCTCGGCGTCGGGCTCGCGGTCTTCTGGCCGGCGCTGCTGGCGATGCGGCCGGACGGCGCCGAGTCCGCCGAGCTGGCGCAGCTCAAGGGCCGCTACGAGGCGCTGCACGAGGCGGCGCGGCGCAAGCTCTGCCCGCAGCCGCCCGATGCGCCGCCACCGGAGCGGCTGGCGGCGATGAAGGTGCTGCCGGGCGAGGTGCTGGTCTACGAGGAGCGCCGGCGCGCGCGCGACCCGGGCGCGACCTGGATGCTGAAGTTCACCGCGCTGCGGCGCAACGAGGCCGAGTTCGTGCTGCAGTCGGGCGAGGCCTCGGGCGCCTGGCGCCAGGACCTGTCGGGCAACGTCATCGAGGCGCCCGCGGGCGCGCTGCGGTGGCAGCGCCTGCTCAAGCGCCCGCTCGCGCTGGGCGACGTGCTGGCGGGCGAGATCGCGGTCGCCGGCGACGCCGAGCGGCGCGGCCGGCTGCGCGGGCAGGTGGTGGCGGTCGGCCCGCAGCGCATCGCCGACCGCGTCTTCGACGCCGCCGTCGTCGAGCTGTACGGCGATGTCAGCGAGGGCGAGGCCAGCACGCGGCTGGAGGGCACGATGGCGGTCGACCGCACCGGGGGCGTGCTGCTGCGGCTGGACCTGGATGCTGCCGTGCCGCGCTTCGCGCTGCAGCGGCGGCTGATGCGGATCGAGCCGGCGCCGTGACCGCGCGGCCGCCGGGCCGACCGTGGCTTCACGCATCTTTACGCGCGACCCATGCGCCGCTCACCGGCTGCGGCGAGCATCCTGTCACCGATTCACCCGTCCACAGGAGCGCCCACCATGATCTCCCGCACCCACTCCCCCGCCTCGTCCCGCGCCGGCGCCGCGCGCTGGCTGCGCCGGCTGGCGGCCCCCACCGTCCTCGTGCTGGCCGCCGCCAGCGCGATCGGCGTGGCGGCCTCGCCGCGTGCCCATGGCCACGGATTCGACGCGCACCCGATGGCCTTCGCCGGCGCCGGCATCGGCATGCCCGGCCCCGGCATGGAGCGCATGTTCGAGCGCCTGGGCGCCAGCGCCGAGCAGCGCGCGCAGATCGAGCGCATCGCCGGGCAGGCGCGCGAGGACATGCGCGCGCGCGCCGAGACGCGGCGCCAGCTGCACCAGAAGATGTCCGAGCTGTTCGCGCAGCCGACGATCGACGCCGCCGCGGCCGAGGCGCTGCGCCAGCAGATGCTCGCCGAGCACGACCAGGCGAGCCAGCGCGGGCTGCAGACCATGCTCGCGATCAGCGAGGTGCTGACCCCCGAGCAGCGCGCGCAGATGGCCAAGTGGCGCAGCGAGCGCGCCGAGGCGATGAAGTCGCGCATGAAGTCGCGCGACCGCGACTGACGATGGACGGGGCATGCCGCAGGCCGGATCCACGCCTGCGGCCCGACCCCGTCGGAGTGCCATGCCCCAGCGCCTGCTGCTGATCGACGACGACCATCGCCTCGCGGCGATGGTCGGCGACTACCTGCGCGGCCACGGCTTCGAGGTCGATGCCGCCGGCACGCTCGCCGAGGGCCGGGTGCGGCTGGCCGCCGGCGCCTACGACGCGCTCGTGCTGGACCTGATGCTGCCCGACGGCGACGGCCTGGACCTGACGCGCGAGCTGCGCGCCGAGGCGCGAACGCGCCGCCTGCCGCTGCTGATGCTGACCGCGCGCGGCGAGCCGACCGACCGCATCGTCGGGCTGGAGATCGGCGCCGACGACTACCTGCCCAAGCCCTTCGAGCCGCGCGAGCTGCTCGCGCGCGTGAAGGCGCTGCTGCGCCGCGCCGCGCCGGATCCCGCCGGCGACGAGGTGCTGCGCTTCGGGCGACTCGAGATCGACCTCGGCGCGCGCCAGGCGCGCATCGACAGCCGGCCCTGCGAGCTGACCGGGCACCAGTTCGACCTGCTGGTCGTGCTCGCGCGCAGCGCCGGGCGCGTGCTGACGCGCGACCAGATCATGGACGCGCTCAAGGGCCAGCCGCTGGAGGCCTTCGACCGCAGCATCGACGTCCACGTCTCGCGCATCCGCGCCGCGATCGAGGACGACCCCAAGCAGCCGCGGCGCGTGCTGACGGTGCGCGGCGCAGGCTACGTCTTCGCGCGCCGGCAGGACCAGGACGACGCTGGCTGAGCCCGAGAAGGGGCCCGCCCCGCCCGCCCCATGCGATCGCTGTACCTGCGCATCTGGATCACGGTCGTCGCCGCGCTGGCGCTGTTCGCGCTCGTCTCCGGCTGGCTGGTGCAGCGCCATCTCGGGCAGGAGCGCGCGCACGCCGAGGCGGTGCTGTCCGAGCGCGTCGCCGCCTGGGGCGAGCTGATGCAGCGCGCGCTGCCGCCGGCCGACGCGCCGGCGGCCGCGCAGACGCAGGCGCTGCGCGCCTGGTCGCACCGCTTGCGCGTGCCGATGGCGCTCGACGACGCCGCGGGGCGCCGCATCGCCACGACGGAGGCTTTCGCGCGGCGCGAGCCGGCGCGCCCCGGTCAGGAATTCGGGCGCCGCGATCGCGGTGCCGACGACGACGCCGACGACGGCGTCGACCGCCGCGGCAAGCGCGCCGAAGGTGATGGAAATGGCGCGCGTGGCGACGGCGCGGCCGCCGCGCCGGCCTCGCCCGCAGAGCCGCGCCGCCCCGGGCGCGCGCTGCCGATCCGCTTCGACGACGGCCGCACACTGTGGCTGATGCCGCCAAGGTTGTGGGGCGACCATCCGATGGCGCGCGCGATGTGGCCGGACGCGGCCGGCGACCGCGCGCCGCCATGGCCGCCGGCAGCCGGCGGCGCTGCAGCGCCG
>JACPVA010000188.1 GCA_016191995.1 Burkholderiales bacterium
ACGTGAGCTGGGTTTAAAACGTCGTGAGACAGTTTGGTCCCTATCTTCCGTGGGCGCTGCAAGATTGAGAGAGCCTGCTCCTAGTACGAGAGGACCGGAGTGGACGCACCTCTGGTGTATCGGTTGTCACGCCAGTGGCATTGCCGAGTAGCTAAGTGCGGAAGAGATAACCGCTGAAAGCATCTAAGCGGGAAACTCGTCTCAAGATGAGTCTTGCCGGGGCCTCGAGCCCCCTGAAGAGTCGTTCGAGACCAGGACGTTGATAGGCCGGATGTGGAAGCGCAGTAATGCGTTAAGCTAACCGGTACTAATTGCTCGTGCGGCTTGACCCTATAACTTTGACGATCGAGTGAGTTATGCCTCGGTCGATGCGATCCGCTGATCCGACTCGGTGAATTGGCCCCGGAGCACACCGCTCCAGGGCGACAAGTCAAGCCTGACGACCAGAGCGAGGTGGTACCACTCCTTCCCATCCCGAACAGGACAGTGAAACGCCTTTGCGCCGATGATAGTGCGGATTCCCGTGTGAAAGTAGGGCATTGTCAGGCTATTTATACGAAACCCCGCGGCCATGCGTCTCGGGGTTTCTTTCTTTTCGATACCGCAAGGACGGGCACGGACCTTCCCGCGGCCACGGCCGGGCGACGGCGCGCGCCCAACCGGCCTTGCCTGCTCAGGCGGTCCGTTCGGCGCCGACGAAGTCTGCCGGCACGGGCTGCTGCGCGTCGAACAGCGCTGCCGCGAGCCAGCGCTCGCGGTCGGAGATGGTCTGCAGGAAGGCCTGCGCCCCGCGCAGCTCGCGGAAGGTATCGAAACCGCTCTCCAGAAAGCGCTGCAGCGCGCCCAGCCCGGCGATCGATGCCGGCTTGCGCATCATGCGCAAGGTGTGGCGAAGAAGCGGGTTGGCGGTATAGCGGTCCAGTGCGCTGCCGACCGCGTGCATGTACTCGATCTGGCGTTCGCGCGCGTCCGCATGGCCGACCGCACGCCATGCATCGGCATAGGTCTGCGCGGTGACCTCCGGCGCTGGCAACCGGCGCGCCATCGCGGTATCGAGCTGCTCCGACAGTGCGTGCATTCGAGCCAGCGTGGCTACCGTAGCGACGATATCGCGCGGAAACAACCGCACCATCGCCGGCACGATGCGGCTGAACTGCGCGTCGCGCTCGGTGAAGTCGTGCGGGCCGTAGAGCTCGTCGAGGAAAAAACGCGCCGCGCGCGTGTAGCGCGGATGGGCGAGCAGGTCGGCATAGGTGTGCTGGAATCGACGATGCTGATAATTCTTGAGCGCGTGGACGCGCGGCCCCAGTGCGGGCTGGGCAAGCCGGTGACGGCGTTCCGCGGCGACCTCCTCGAGGTGCCGCACGATCTCGAGACCTCGAGGATCCATGACCGGGAATGATAGGCAAGACGCGGCGGGGCGAGCCAGGCTTGGCGACCGCGCGGCCGCGCGCCGTGGCGAGGCGGTGGCGACCGATCCGGATCGGGGACTGGCGCCGTCCGCGGTGCCGGGCCACGTCGGAACGCTGCACGGGACCCGCTTGGCCCGCATGCAGGCGATGCTGGTGTTGGGGCTGGCCGCCGCGACGCTCGCCGGTGCCTCGGCAGCTGCCGCCTCCGACCGCGACGGGTGGGCGATCGCGGCGCTGTTGGCGGTTCCGGCCTTGCATGCGTTGCTGATGGCGGTCGAGTTCGCGTGGACGGTGCGTTCGAACCGCGGCGATCCGGCCGGCGCCCCGCGACTGCGCCATGCGGTCGCCGCCTGGTGGCGCGAGCTCTTGCATGCGGTACGCGTCTTCGGCTTGTGGCAACCCTTCCTCAGCCGTTCACCGGGTGATCATCTGCCGGCCGACGCGAATGGCCGGCGCGGCGTGCTCCTGGTGCACGGATTCGTCTGCAACCGCGGTCTGTGGCGGCACTGGCTGCCGCAGCTCGCGGCGCGCGGCGTTCCCTGCATTACGGTCGACCTGGAGCCGGTCTTCGGCCGAATCGAGTCCTACGCCGGGCGGATCGACGCCGCGGTGCGGGCGCTGGAGACCGCCACCGGCCGGCCGCCGGTGATCGTCGCGCACAGCATGGGCGGGCTGGCCGCGCGCCACTGGTGGGCTGCTCAGCCGGCGGCGCGGCTGCACCAGCTGATCACGATCGGGTCGCCGCACCATGGGACGCGGCTGGCCAGCCTCGCACATGCGCCGAACGCGCGCCAGATGCGCGAGCGCAGCGACTGGACGACCGCGCTGCTGGCGCGCCAGACGCCTGCGCAACATGCGCGCACGACCTGCTTCTACGCGAACGCCGACAATATCGTCTTCCCGGCGTCTAGCGCGACCCTGCCCGGTGCCGACAATCGCCACCTCGGCGCGGTCGGCCACCTCAGCATGGTCGAGAGTCCGGAACCGCTGGCGGCGCTGATCACGCTGCTGGAGGACTGACTTCGCGGTCGATGTCGCGCAGCAGCCGCTGCAAGGGCTCGTCGGCGAGCTGCAGCAATTCGCCGATCTCGCGCCGGTCGTCGGGCAGCGCCGGGTCTTCCCAGCCGCGCGCGCTGTGGCGCGCGAGGCGCACCGCAAGCCGAATGTTGCGCACCTGCGGTTCTCCGGCGTGGCGCTCGTCGCTGAGGCGCCGCAACAGCGGCGGCAGGCCCCAGGCACGCAGCAGCGCGCACTCGATCTCCGCCAGCGTCGTCCCGAGCAGCTCGCGCTGCGCGTCCGCGCTGCGCAGCGCGGAGTCGGCTGCCTGGCGGTCGGCGATCGCGCTGGCCAGCGCCGGAGCCCGCAGCCACAGGAGCAGCTCGGCGACCTCATGCAGCAGCGCCGCGGCGTGGAGCACGGCGGCGTCGGGATCCATGCGGTGCGCCGCGAAGGCGAGCGCGAAATTCGCGCCACGCCGGGCGCGCGCCAGCACCGCGTCGAATCCCGCCCGCGCGCGCGGTTGTCCTGCCAGCCAGTCGTCGACGCTCGGCTGCGCGCCGAAGCTGCGGAAGAAAGGCCCGATCCCGAGCAGCACCAGCGCCGCGGTCACGGTCTCGGGCGCTCCGCGCTCGTCGGCCTCGGCGCCGCGCGCGCGCCGCAGCGCCGCCACGCGCGCCATCAGCGCGAGCGTCATCAGCGGGTCGCCGGCGATCGCCTCGCCAAGCGCGTGCGCATCGGCGGCGTCCTCGTGCTGGCGCCACAGTTCGATCTCGGCCGCGGTCGACGCGAGCACCGGAAGCCGCTCGGCGTCGAACAGCGCCACCCAGCCGGCGGCGTCGGCGGGCGCGCGGGTGACGAAGTGCGGGCGGGCAGAGTCCATCGCGTGACGGTCCTGGACGCCTTATCGGCCGCCCACGTGCGGACTTCAGCCAGATGCGTCGCGCCCGCTGTCAGTCGACGACGCAGCCGCTCCGGCCTCAGCCCGCAGGCTCCACCGGCGGCCGGCGCTCGATGCGCGGTGCGGTCCGCACGCTCCAGACCATGGTCACCGCCAGCACCGCGACGACGACCCCCAGCGACACCAGCACCGGGATCTTGACGACGTCGATCAGCAACATCTTGGCGCCGATGAAGACCAGGATCACCGCCAGCCCGTAGCTTAGCAGGTGGAACTTGGCCGCCACCGCGGCGAGCAGGAAGTACATCGCGCGCAGCCCGAGGATGGCGAAGATGTTGCTCGTCAGCACGATGAAGGGGTCGGTCGTGATGGCGAAGATCGCCGGGATCGAGTCGACCGCGAAGATGACGTCGGTGATGCCGACCAGCGCAACGACCATCAGCAGCGGCGTGGCGATGCGCCGGCCGCGCTGCACGGTGAAGAAGCGCTCGCCGTCGAATCCGCGGCTGACCGGCATGACGCGCTCGAGCAGCCTGAGCGCCGGGTTGCTGCGCAGATCGCTCTCCTGCCCCGAGGCCCACCACATCTTGATTCCGGTGACCACGAGAAAGGCGCCGAAGAGGTACAGGATCCAGTGGAAGTGCGCGACCAGCCACGCCCCGAGCAGGATCATCACCGTGCGCAGCACGATCGCCCCGATGATGCCGATCATCAGCACCCGCTTCTGGTAGGCCGGCGGCACCGCGAAGTAGGTGAAGATCATCAGGAAGACGAAGATGTTGTCGACCGCCAGGCTCTTCTCGATCAGGTAGCCGGTCAGGAACTCCATCGCCTTGGTGTTGGCCACCGCGCTGCCGTGGTCCTGTGCCACCGCCCACCAGAACAGGCCGTTGAAGGCGAAGCTCAGCGCCACCCAGACGAGCGACCAGTTCAGCGCCTCCTTCACGCCGACCGCGTGCGCGCCCTGCTTCTTGAGGACGACGAAGTCGACGAACAGCGCGGCGAGCACCGCAACGACAAAAAAGGCCCACAGCCAGGCCGGCGCGATGGTGTCCATGGACACTCCCGGAGAGAGGGTTCGGAATCGCGCCGAAAGGTCTTGCGCAAGACGCGGGTCTTGTGCGGGCCCGGAAGCGGATGCGGCCCGGCGGCCGCTGCTTCGTGCTGACGGGGTTCCGCGGCCACCCTGGTGCGGGCGGCAGGCTACTCCCCTCTCGACAGGAACGGATTATGCCGCCCGTGCGGCGATCGTGCTGGCACGCGCCGAAACGCTCCGGCGCGGCCGTGCCCGGCGCCTCAGTCCTCCTCGTGCACCTTCCACGCCGAGGCCAGTTGCTGCTGCACCTGCGGCGGCACCGCCTCGTAGTGCGAGACCGCGATCGTGTAGCGCCCCTGGCCGCTGGTCAGCGCATTCAGCCGCATCTGGTAGCCCGCCAGCTCCGACAGCGGTGCCTGCCCACGCACCCGCATCGTACCGGCCGCGCCGTTGGCGGTGCCGGTGACGATGCCGCGGCGCGACGACAGGTCGCCGGTGATATCGCCGAGCGACCCGTCGGGGGCCTCGATGTCGACCTCGACGATCGGCTCGAGCACGATCGGCCGCGCCTCGCGTACCGCCGCCAGCATCGCCTTGCGGCCGGCGGTCACGAACGCGATCTCCTTGCTGTCGACGCTGTGGTACTTGCCGTCGTAGACCGTGACCTTGACGTCGACCACCGGATGGCCCGAGATCGCGCCGCTGGTCAACACCTCGCGCACGCCCTTCTCGACCGCGGGGATGAACTGGTTCGGGATCACGCCGCCCTTGACCTCGTCGGCGAACTCGAATCCGCCGCCGCGCGGCAGCGGCTCGATGCGCAGGAAGACCTCGCCGAACTGCCCCGCGCCGCCGGTCTGCTTCTTGTGCCGGTGGTGGCCCTCGGCCGGCGCGGTGATCGTCTCGCGGTAGGCGATGCGCGGCGGCGCGGTGTCGACCTCGAAGCGGTGCCCCTCCTGCAGCCGCTCGAGCAGCACGCGCAGGTGCAGCTCGCCCAGGCCGTAGACGATGGTCTCGTTGGTCGCCGGAACATGCTCGAGCTTCAGGCAGGGATCCTCGGTGACGAGCTTGCCGACGATCTCCCACAGCCGCTGCTCGTCGCCGTGGCGCTTGGGCCGCAGCGCCAGCCCGTGCACCGGGGTCGGGAAGGCCAGCGGCTTGAGATGGATGTGCGCGTCCTCGGCTGCATCGTGCAGCACGGCGTCGAACACGATGTCGTCGACCTTGGCCACCGCGGCGATATCGCCAGGCAGCGCCTCGTCGACCTCGACGTAGGTCTTGCCCTGCAGCATGAAGAGGTGCCCGACCTTGAACGGCTTGCGCGCATCGCAGATATAGAGCTGGCTGTCCTTCGTGACCCGTCCCTGCCAGACACGGAAGATCCCCATGCGCCCGGCGTAGGGATCGACCGTGACCTTGAAGACATGGGCCAGCACATGCTGGGCCGGGTCCGGCAGCGCGTGCATCGGCTGCGCCGACTCGCCCTCGCCGTGGAGGAAGTCCGGCGGGTTGGACTCGGTCGGGTTCGGCAGCAGCTTGACGACGACGTCGAGCAGCTCGGCCACGCCGGCACCGCTCCTGGCGCTGGTGAAGACGACCGGGATCAGGTGCCCCTCGCGCAGCGCCTGCTCCAGCGGCGCGTGCAGCTCGCTGGCGTCGATATCGCCGTCGTTCAGGTAGCGGTCGACGAAGTCAGCGTCCACTTCCACCACCTGCTCGACGAGCGCGCGATGCGCGTCGGCGACGGCGCCGAAGTCGCTGTGGCCGTCCCGGTTGTAGAAGCAGTCGACGATCTTGCTCGCGCCAGCGTCGGGCAGGTTCAGTGGCAGGCACTCGCGGCCGAAGGCGGCCTGGATCTGCTCGAGCAGCGCCGGCAGCGCGGCCGGATCGGCGTCGATCTTGTTGACGACGATCATGCGGTCGAGCTGGCGCTCGGCGGCCCAGGACATCATGCGCTCGGCGGTCGGGGTGATGCCGGTCGCGGGGTCGATCACGACCGCCACCGTCTCGACCGCCTCCAGCGCCGGCAACGCCTGGCCGAGGAAGTCCGGCAGCCCCGGTGTGTCGATCAGGTGGATGCGGCAGCCGCCGTGGCTGCAGTGCATCAGCGAGGCATTGAGCGAGTGCTGGTACTTGCGCTCCAGCAGGTCGTGGTCGCTGACGGTGGCGCCGCGCTCCAGCGATCCGACGGCGGCTATCGCGCCGGCGGCATGCAGCAAGGCCTCGGCCAGCAGGGTCTTGCCGCTGCCGGTCGGGCCGACGAGGGCGAGGGTGCGGATCGCTTCGACGCCGAGGGTTCCGGCGGCAGGGGTGGGGCTGGGCATGACGGGCGGTCTCCTGGGCCGCCGGCCATCCGGCCGCGGCGTGGGTCGTGGTCAGAATCGGGGCAGCGTAGCCCGTCGCGCGCGGGCGCACAAGGTCGGGGCGACCCGGGGGCGCGGCATCGTTCCAGCTTCGCGGGGTGGCACGGCCTGCGCCCAAGCCCTGCGCGCGCACTTCCCACCCCCCCAAGCCATCTCCAAGGCAGGGTCGAAGCGAGCAAAGGGGGGGGCTGCGGGCTAGACTGAAGCATGCCGCTGTCGGACGCCATCGACCGCATCTGGCTGCCAGGGATGGAACTCAGCCGCTGCGTGCGTGCCGTCCTGTCACGCGATACGCGCCACTGCCGGCTGGACAGCCGCCAGCGCCTGGCCTACACGCCGATGTCGCCGCTGTGCACGATCAGCTGGCGCTTCGTCGGCAGCTCGGAACGGCTGGACGGCATCGTTGGCGATCCCGCGCTCGTGGCGCGCCAGCCACTGAGGATGCGGTTCCACCTCGGCGGACCGCGCACGGCGGCCCAGACCTGGTGGAACCCGGGCCCGGTGCATCTGATGAGGGTCGCCATGATGCCCGACGCCCTGCGGGCGCTGACCGGCGTCGAGCCGCAGCAGCTGGTCGACCGCGATGTCGATGCGGCCGAATTCCTGCCGCTCGATTGGCAGCCCTGGCTGCACGCGGTCCAGGACGCCGACGACGACGACACGCGTGTCGCGCTGATCGAGTCCTTCCTGCTGCCGCGCCGTCGTGCCCGACCCGAGCCCCGGTCGGGTCGGCCGCTGCATGCCGCCAGCAAGGCCCGATCGGCCCCTGCCAGCCGGCCCGTATCCCTCAACATGGTCTCTCCGGCCGCGAGTCGCGAGGAGTAGAGTGGGTTTATGGGAAGAGCGTGAATGCGCGCCAGCTCGCACCGGGGGAACGCCCGGACGACCGGCGCAGTGGCGAGCGGCCGAGGAGGCCGACATGGGACTGCCTGGCCTGAGCGAACCCAGCGCACGCCGGCGATGGCTGCGCGGGATGCTGGGCGGCATGCTCGCCGCCGGCGCGGCGGCGCAGCTCGCGCCGGCGCATGCCGGCTGTGAGCGCCCGCCGGCGCAGGCCGGTGGCGGGCGTCACCGGCTCGCCGTCGCCCTCGGCAGCGGTGGTGCGCACTGGCCGGCGCATGTCGGCGTGATGCGCGCCTTCGAGGCGCGCGGCGCGAGGCCGGACCTCATCGTCGGGACCAGCGCGGGCGCGATCGTCGGCGCGCTCTGGGCGGCCGGCCTCGACGCCGCCGCCGTCGAGCGCGCCGCCCGACGCTACCGGCTCGCCGAAGCGCTCAGCCCCGGCTGGACCTGGTTCGGGGGCGGCCGGGACGAGCGGCTTCGCACGGCGCTGCGCGAGCTCCTTCCGCAGCAGCCGATCGAGACCTGGCCGACGGCCTTTGCCGCCGTGGCGACCGACCTGGCCAGCGGCGGGCGGGTCGTCATCGACCGCGGCGACGCGCCGAGCGCGGTCGCCGCGTCGGCCTGCGTGCCGATGGCCTTCCGGCCGGTCGAGCGCGAGGGCCGGCGCCTGGTCGACGGGGCGCTGGTCGAGCCGGTGCCGGTGCGCGCGGCACGCTCGCTCGGGGCGCTGCGCGTGCTGGCCATCGATATCGCCTACCGCCCGGGCGACGAACCCGTCGGCGGCGCGATCGACATCGGTTTCCAGACCTTGCACATCATGATCAACGCGCTGATCGACGAACAGCTCGCCGAGGCCGACGTCCCGGTGCGGCTGCACCTCCATCCCCTGATGCGCGACCGCGACGACTACGCGGGCCTCCTGATCGAGGCGGCGCAGCGCGCCATCGGCGACGCCTGGCCGCGCATCCTCGGCTGAGCGGCGGCGTCGCGGGGTCCCAGCGGCACCTGGCTCAGACGCGCTCGGCAAGCTCTCGGGCCATGGGTTAGCGTCGGACCCGTGCAAGCCTCGCCCGCCCCGCGGCGCGTGCTGCCGCTGCTGGTGCTGGCGCAGTTTTTCGGCACCTCGCCGTGGTTCGCCGTCAACGCCGTCATGCCCGACCTGCGGCAGGACTTCGGCTGGCCGGCGGCGGCCGTCGGCACGCTGACCTCGGCGCTGCAGCTCGGCTTCGTCGCCGGCACGCTGGTCTTCGCGCTGCTCGCGGTGGCGGACCGCTTTGCGGCGCGCAAGGTTTTCCTCGGCTGCGCGCTCGCGAGCGCCGGCTGCACGATCGCCGGCATGCTGCTGGCGCCGTCGTTCACGCTGCTGCTTGCGATGCGGGCGCTGACCGGCTTCTTCCTCGCCGGCATCTATCCGGTCGGGATGAAGATCGCGGCGCAGTGCTTTCCGCGCGGGCTGGGTGCAGCGATGGGCTTGCTGGTCGGCGCGCTGGTGGTCGGCAGCGCGCTGCCGCATGCGCTGCGTGCGCTCGCCGCGGGCACGGCCGGCTGGCCCTGGCAGGCCGTCTTCGCGGGCGTCGCGCTGGCGTCGGTCGCAGCCGGCGTGCTGGTGGCCGCAGGCATCCCGCCGCCACCGCTGGCGCCGGCACGGGTGGCCGGGCTTCAAGGGCGCGCGCTGGCCAGCATCGCCATCGACCGGCGCGTGCGCGCGTCGGTGCTCGGCTACTTCGGCCATATGTGGGAGCTGTACACGATGTGGGTGCTGGTGCCGGCGGTGCTCGCGACCCGGCTCGCCGGGCCGGCGCTGTCCTGGGCCGCTTTTGTCGTGCTTGGCGCGGGCGCGATCGGATGCGCGCTCGGCGGCTGGCTGGCGCTCGCGCTGGCACGCGGCGATGCGCCCGGGCGCAGCAGCGCGCGCGTGGCGGGCGCGCAGCTGGCGGCCAGCGGCCTGTGCTGCCTGGCCGCGCCCTGGGCGATGACGGCGCCGGCGCCGGTCTTCTACGGCTGGCTGCTGTTGTGGGGCATCACGGTGGCCGGCGACTCGCCGCAGTTCTCGACCCTGACGGCGATGAACGCGCCGCGCGACGGTGTCGGCAGCGTGCTGACGCTCACCAACGGCGTCGGCTTCGCGATCAGCGTCGCGAGCATCCAGCTCTTCGTCGGCCTGGCGCAGATCGTGCCGCTGGCGGCGCTGCTGCCCTGGCTCGCGGTCGGGCCGCTGCTCGGGCTGCTGGCACTGCGGCCGCTGTTACGCTGACGCGCTGCGGCGCGGCGCTCACTCGTGCCGCAGCGCCTCGATCGGGTCCAGCCGCGCTGCGCGCCGGGCCGGGAAGTAGCCGAAGACGATCCCGATCGCGGCCGCGAAGCCGAATGCCAGCAGGTTGATGCCAGGGTCGAAGAGGTAGGGCACGCCCATCAGGCCCGCCAGCGCCACCGACGCCCCCGCGGCCAGCACGATCCCGATCAGCCCGCCCAGCGCCGCCAGCACCACCGCCTCGACCAGGAACTGCGCCAGCACCTCGTAGCCGAGCGCGCCGATCGCGAGCCGGATGCCGATCTCGCGCGTGCGCTCGGTGACGCTGACGAGCATGATATTCATGATCCCGATCCCGCCGACGAGCAGGCTGACCGCCGCCACCGCGCCGAGCAGCGTCGTCATCACCTGCGTCGTTCCCGACAGCGTGTCGGCGAGCTGCTGGGTGTCGAGGATGTTGAAGTTGTTCTCGTCGCTGTCGGCCAGCTTGCGCCGCTCGCGCAGCAGCCGCGCGAGCTCTGCCTTGACGCGCTCGGCGTCGGCGCCGGGGGCCATCGACACCAGCAGCGTGCCGACATTGAGGTTGCCGGTCAGCCGCCGCTGCACGGTCGCGATCGGCATCAGCACCAGGTCGTCCTGGTCCTGGCCGATGCCGCCCTGGCCCTTGCTGCGCAGCAGGCCGACGACCTCGCAGCTGATGTTGCGCAGCCGCAGCCGCGAGCCGACCGGCTCCTCGGCGCCGAACAGCTCGCGCCGCACCGTGGCGCCGATCACGCACACCGAGCTGCCGGCGCGCAGCTCGGCCGGCTCGAACATGCGGCCGTCGGCCAGGGTCCAGTTGTTGGTCTCGAAGTAGGCATTCGTCGTGCCGTAGACGACGGTCGACCAGTTGCGCGCGCCGTGGATCGCGATCGCGCCGGTGGCCGCCTGCGGCGCCACCGCGGCGATACTGGCGATCTGCGCCGCGATCGCGTCGGCGTCGGCCTGGCGGAATGGCGGCGATCCGGCGGCGTCGCGCCCCGGGCCCATGCGTTGGCCAGGGCGGATCATCAGCAGGTTGGTGCCCAGGCTCGTGATCTGCTCCGACACCGCACGTGTCGCCCCCTGGCCGATCGTCACCATCGTGACCACCGCGGCGACTCCGATGACGATGCCCAGGATGGTCAGGAAGCTGCGCAGCAGATTGCGCCGGATCTCGCGCAACGCCAGGCCGAGCGTGTTCCACCACATCAGGCGCGCTCCTCGGGCGCGGGCCGGCTCGAAGGCGCCCGCGGGGCGGCCGGCACCCCGTCCTGACGCTGGTCGCTGTCGAGCTGGCCGTCGACGAAGCGCACGATGCGGCGCGCGTACGCCGCCATGTCGGCCTCGTGCGTGACCATCAGCACCGTGATGCCGCGCTCGCGGTTGAGTGCGGCCAGCAGCTCCATGATCTCGCGCCCGCGCTGGCTGTCGAGGTTGCCGGTCGGCTCGTCGGCGAGCAGCACGGTCGGGTTGGTGACAAGAGCGCGCGCGATCGCCACCCGCTGCTGCTGCCCGCCCGACAGCTCGGCCGGCGTGTGATGCTCGCGCCCCTGCAGCCCGACCGAGGCCAGCGCCGCCAGCGCCGCGCGCCGGCGCGCGGCGCGCGGCTCGCCGCGGTACAGCAGCGGCAGCTCGACATTCTCCAGCGCGCTGGTGCGAGGCAGCAGGTTGAAGCCCTGGAAGACGAATCCCAGGTGCGCGCGGCGCAGCAGCGCGCGCTGGTCGCGGTCGAGCCGGTGCACCGGCACGCCGCGGAACCGGTAGGCGCCCGCGGTCGGCGAATCGAGGCAACCGAGGATATTCATCGCGGTCGACTTGCCCGAGCCGCTGGGCCCCATGATGGCGACGAATTCGCCGTCGGCGATATCGAGGTCGACACCGCGCAGCGCCTGCACCTCGGCCGACCCGCTGCCGTAGACCTTGGTCACGCCGCGCAGCTGGATCAGCGGCACGACCGGGCGCGGCGTCGCGGCGACGCGCGCCTGGCCGGCTGTCGCGGCGGCCTGCGTGCGCGCCGTCGTCGTGACGGCCGCGCCGTGACCGCGCTCTTCGTTCACGTCGGGCTGCCCATGGCCTGGCCGACGATGACGGCCATCCCGGGCTGCAGATCGGCGCCCGTGACCTCGGTCAGGCGGCCGTCGCTGACCCCGGGCGTGACCGCGACCGCGCGCGGCTGGGCGCCGTCGAGCACCCAGACCTGGCGCACCTGCGCGGTATCGGTGCCGGCGGCGCGGCGCGAGCCGCTGCCGGGCATGCGCGGGAACATGCTGGAGACAATGCTGCGGTTGCCCGAGGGCGCCTCGCCGTTGCCGGCGGCCGCCGGCGTGAAGCGCAGCGCCGCGTTCGGCACCAGCAGCGCGTCCTGGCGTTCGACGGTCGTGATCGTCGCCGTCGCCGTCATGCCCGGTCGCAGCGACAGATCCTCGTTGTCGACCGTCAGGTCGGCCAGGTAGGTGACGACGTTGTCCTTGGTCGTCGGCCCGAAGCCCAGGCGAACGATGCGCGCCGGATAGCGTCGCGTCGGGTAGGCCGCCACCGTGAAGCTGGCGCGCTGGCCCTCGCGGACCTGGCCGACGTCGGCCTCGTCGACGTGGACCTGAAGCTTCATCTGCTTCAGGTCCTCGGCCAGCGTGAACAGCGTCACCGCCTGCAGCGACGCCGCCACCGCGTTGCCCGGCTCGGCCTTTCGCGCCAGCACGATGCCGTCGATCGGCGAGCGGATCGATGCCTTGGCGAGATTGGTCTCGTGGCTGGACAGCGTCGCGCGCGCCTGCTCGACATTGGCACGCGCGCTGGCGATGCCGGCCTCGGCGCGCGCGGCGGCGGCCTCGGCGCCAGCCATCTCGGACTGCGACGGCACCTGGCCGCCGCTGCGCTCGCGTACGTCGCGCAGCCGCGCCAGCGTATCGCGCGCCTCGGCGGCGCCGGCCGCCGCCTGTTTCAGCGCCGCCTCGGCGATCGCGAGTGCCGCGCGCGATGCCGTCACCTGGTCGCGCAACCTGGCGTCGTCGAGCGCGACCAGCACCTGGCCCTTCCTCACTCGGTCGTTGACATCGGCCAGCACGAGCGCCACTGTCCCCGAAAGCTCGCTGCCGATCTCGACCTGCGTCGTCGGCTGCAGCGTTCCGCTGGCGGTCACGGTGACGACCAGCGGGCCGCGCGCGGCCGGCTGCGTCTGGAACTGCGGCGCCGTCGCGGCCTGGCGCTGGCCCTGCCACCACCACAGCGCCGCGGCGGCGAGCACGACCAGCACGGCGCCTATCCACAAGGCGGGGCGACGCCACCAGCGGCGGCGCCCGCCGCCGGGGCCGAGGAGGTCGTCGAGGGCAGTGTCGGGTGGGCTCATCGCAAGGTCGGGTCGACGGCGGTGGAGGAGACGGCCGCGTCGCCGACCCCGTCGGCGACGGGCGGGTTCGCGGCGGGGGCTGCGGGCGCCGGAACGGGCGACCGCGGTCGCGCGGCCGACGCGTCCTGGCGGCCGGACGGCGCAGGCACCTCGGGCGTCCAGCCGCCGCCCAGCGCCTTGACCAGCCGCACGTGCGCGACCGCCAACGTCGTCGTCGTCGCCGCGACGCCGTCCTCGGCCGCGAGCAGCGATCGCTGGCTCTGCAGCACGTTCTGGAAGTCGACCAGCCCGCTGCGGTAGCGCTGGTCGGCGATCGCGGCGGCGCGGCGCGCGGCAGCTGCGGCGGCCTGCTGCGCCGCGAGCTGCTCGCGCGCGGCGGCGATCGCGACCAGCGCATCCTCGACCTCCTGCAGCGCGGCGAGCACGACGGCGCGCCAGGCCTGCAGCGCCTCGTCGCGTGCCGCCTCCTGCTGCCGGACCTGCGCCTGCAGCCGGCCGGCGTCGAGGACCGGCATGCTGACGCTGGCCAGCAGCGAGGCCACGCCGGCGCCGCTGCCCAGCCCCGACAGCGAAAGCGCCGACAGCCCGATCGACCCGCCGAGCGACAGGTTCGGCAGCCGGCCGTCGTCGGTCTGCTCGACGCGCGCGGCCGCGGCCGCGACGCGCTGCTCGGCCGCCTGGACGTCGGGGCGTTGGCGCAGCACGTCCGCGGGAAGCGCCAGCGCGAGGTCCGCCGGCACGCTCGGCAGCGCCGCGTCGCCGGTGGCGGTGAGCTCGTCCTGCAGCGCACCCGGCGCGCGGCCGACGAGTACACCCAGCGCGTGCATCGACTGCGTCGCGCTGCTGCGCAGCCCCGGAATCTGTGCGCGCGTGGTCTCGACCGCGCTGGCTGCCTGCTCGACGTCGAGCACCGTGACCAGCCCGGCCTCGTGCCGCCAGCGCGCGATCGCCAGCGTCTGTTCCTGCGCTGCCAGGCTGCGGCGCGCGATCGCCTCGCGCACCTGCGTGCCGCGCAGCTGCAGCAGCGTCAGCGCGACCTCGGCAGCGACCGTGACGCGCGTCGCCTCGAGCGTCAGCGCGCTGGCGCGCTCGGTCGCCTCGGCGGCGCGTACGCCGGCTGCGCCCGCGCCCCAGAGATCGATTTCCCAGCTCGCGTCCAGCCCGGCACGCCAGCTCTCGCTGCCGCCTGCCCCCTCGCGCCAGCTGCCCTGCCCGGAACCGCTGCCGCCCAGCCGCGGGCGCAGCCCGGCGTCGGCCAGTTCGCGCGCGGCGCGCGCCTGACGCAGCCTCGCCTGCGCCGCGGAGACGTCGGTGCCGGCGTCCAGCGCCTGCTGGACCAGCGGCGCGAGCGCAGGGTCGCCGAAGCGCATCCACCAACCCGCCAGGTCGTCCGGCACCGCGCCGGCAGGACGCGCCGACGTCCAGGCCGCAGGTGCCGGCAAGGCGGTCGGGCGATCTCCGGGCGGCGTCGCGAGCGACGCGCAGCCCGCCAGCGCGGCCGCCGCGACGAGGGCGGCCGCGGCGCGCACGGACACGCGGGGCCGCCAGCGGGCGGGTCTTGGGCGGTCGGACATCGAAGGCATGGTGGGGCCATGGCGTGACGGGGCGGCGGGGGGCGCGTAAAGCTGTGCAAAGTCGGCTCGCTCGGGCGCCGCGACGGCGCCGGGGCCGGTTGCTCGCACCGTCGACCGCACCGCTACTGGAAGGCGACTTCGTCGAAGCTGCGCAGCTTGCGGCTGTGCAGGCGGCCGGGCGTCTCCTGCCGCAGCAGCTCGACCGCGCGCAGCCCGATGCGCAGATGCTGGTCGACACGCTCGCGGTAGAAACTGTCGGCCATCCCGGGCAGCTTGATCTCGCCGTGCAGCGGCTTGTCCGAGACGCACAGCAGCGTGCCGTAGGGGACGCGGAAGCGAAATCCGTTGGCGGCGATGGTCGCGCTCTCCATGTCCAGCGCGATCGCGCGGCTCTGGCTGAAGCGGCGTTCGGGCGTGGTCGCGACATTGCGCGCCGGCAGCAGCTCCCAGTTGCGGTTGTCGGTGCTGGCCACGGTGCCGGTGCGCATCACCCGCTTGAGCTCCCAGCCGGCGAGCCGCGTGACCTCGGCCACCGCCTGCTCGAGCGCGATCTGCACCTCGGCCAGCGCCGGGATCGGCACCCAAGGCGGCACCTCCTCGTCGAGCACATGGTCCTCGCGCACGTAGGCATGCGCGAGCACGTAGTCGCCGAGCTGCTGCGTGTTGCGCAGCCCGGCGCAGTGTCCCAGCATCAGCCAGGCATGCGGTCGCAGCACCGCGATATGGTCGGTGATCGTCTTCGCGTTCGCCGGGCCGACGCCGATATTGACCAGCGTGACGCCGCCGTGGTCGGGCCGCACCAGGTGGTAGGCGGGCATCTGCGGCATGCGCGCCGGAGGCATCCCCTCGGTCGCGCCGCCGGCGCGCGTGACGACGCCTCCGGGCTCGACGAAGGCCGTGTAGCCGGCGCCGAACGCGGCATCCGGCAGGTCGCCGCCCGCCGCCATGCCGCCACCCGAGGCCATCGCGGCGCGGCCGAGGCGGACGAACTCGTCGACGTAGAACTGGTAGTTCGTGAACAGGACGAAGTTCTGGAAATGCTCGGCCGCGGTGCCGCTGTAGTGGCGCAGCCGCTGCAGCGAGTAGTCGATGCGCGGCGCGGTGAACAGCGCCAGCGGCCGCGGCTCGCCGGGTGCGCTCTCGTGCGTGCCGTTGGCGATGCCGTCGTCCATCGCGCCGAGGTCGGGCAGGTCGAACAGCTCGCGCATCGCCTGCCGCTGCGCGCTGCCGAAGCTGCCTTCGAGCGCGTCCTGGTCCGACAGCGCGAACGGCACCGGGATCGGCTGCGTGCCGGTGCCGACCTCCAGCGTCGCGCCATGATTGGCGATCAGCAGCGCGAACTGCTCGCGCAGGTAGCCGGCGAACAGGTCGGTCCGTGTCAGCGTCGTCTCGTAACTCCCCGGCGCGGCGACGAAGCCGTAGGCCAGCCTCGAGTCGGCGCGCCCGGCGCGGCGCACCTGGACGCGGACGAAGGGGTAGAAAGCGCGCACGCGCGCCGGCGGCCGCTCGCCGGCGACGAAGCGGCGCAAGGCCTCGCGCAGGTGCACGACGCCGGCATCGTAGAGACGGCGCACCTGCGCCAGCGCGGCATCGGCATCGTCGAAGCGCGCCGGGGCGACGAAGTCGGGGGTCAGCATCGGGCCTCGCCTGGGTCGTGGGCGTGCGTGCCGGCCTGGCCCGGCTCGACCGCCAGCCGCACGCGGTTGCGGCCGCTGCGCTTGGCCTCCAGCAGCGCGTCGTCGGCCGCCTTCAGCAGCGCCGCCGGCGTCGTGCGGCCGGCCAGGGTGTCGGCGACACCGGCGGAGAAGCTCAAGCCCTCGAGCCAGCGGCCGCCATGCTCGAGCCGGGTCGCGCGCCAGCGCCGCAGCAGCGCCTGCACCTTGCGCCGCGCGCCGTCGGCGGTGCTGCGCGGCAGCAGCAGGCAGAACTCCTCGCCACCGTAGCGGCACGCGATATCGCTGCGCCGGCAGCCCAGCGCCAGCAGCGCGCCGAAGGCCGCCAGCAGCCGGTCGCCAGCATCGTGGCCGTGGCCGTCGTTGACGGCCTTGAAGTGGTCCAGGTCGATGATCGCCAGCGCCAGAGGCTGGCCGTCGCGCGCGGCCAGCGCGAGCATGGTCGGCAGCGTGTCGTTGAGGTGGCGGCGGTTGAACAGGCCGGTGAGCGCATCCTGGGTCGCCTGCTGGCGCAGCGCCGTCTGCAGCGCCTGCACCTGCTCGATGCGGCGCTGCAGCTCGGTGTTGAGCGCTACGAGGGCGCTTTGCGCGCGCTCGGTGGCGCGGCGCTCGGCGTCCTTGGCGTCCAGGGCGTGCTGCAGACGCAGCAGCTCGGTCTGCAGCGTCGCGGCCTGGTAGCGTGCGCGCGACGCCATCTGCGCCTGCCGCTGGTGCACGCGCTGCCAGGCGCGCAGCGCGTGCAGCGCCTGCGTCGTCCGCCCGGCGCGCTCGTTCGCCAGCGCCAGCACGTCGAGGAACTGCGCGCGCACGCGCAGGCTCGAGCCCTCGGCCGCGTCGTCCTCGACCAGTGGCTGCGCCGGGCGCAGCGCCTGCAGGGCGTCGCGCGGCCGGCGCCGCGCCAGTGCCAGCAGCGCGTGCGCGGTCGCGCGCTCGAGCCGCTCGTCGGGCAGCTGTGCCTCGCCCGCGGCCTCGGCGCGCCCGATCAGGTCCGCGCCGAGCGCCAGGTCGCCGGCGTGTAGCGCGGCGATTGCCAGCGTCTCGTGGTGCGGCGCCATCGGGCCGCGGCCGTCGGCGCTGGCCGGCACCGCCAGCAGCGCCGCGATGTCGGGCAGCGCCTGCGCCGGGCGGCCGAGCTCGGTCAGGCAGACGACGCGGTTGATGCGCAGCACCGCCAGCAGGCGCGGGTTGTCCAGCCCGCGGCAGCGCTCCAGCCCGCGCTCGACGTGGCGCAGCGCCTCCTCGCAGTCGCCGATCTGCATCAGCTCGTGCGAGAGGTTGCAGTGCAGCACGGTGTCGAAGCCGCGGCCGCGGCGCGGGCCGGCGTCGTGCAGCGCCTCGAACATGTAGGCGAAGGCCTGCGCCGAGTCGCCGTAGGCCGAGTAGCAGCCGGCGATCGTGTTCAGCAGCACGCCGCGCTGCTCGTGGCGCAGCACGCGCAGGCCCTCGTCGCGCAGCGGCAGCACCAGCGCCAGCGCCTGCGCGAACTGTCCCTGGCGCCACATCGAGCGCGCGATCGCCGCACGCGCGAGGATCCAGCCGGCGCGGTCGCCGCAGGACTGGAAGTCGCGCTCGGCGCGCCGCAGCTCGCGCGCGGCCTCGGCCGCGGTGGCGTAGTACAGCCCGTGCACCCCCAGCGCGAGCCGCGCCCAGCCGCGCGCGCGCGCATCGCCGGTGGCGCGCGCGGCATCCAGCGCACGCCGCGCCGTCGCGTGCGCGCGCTGCGCGTGGACGTGCAGCAGGTTCCACGCGCGGCGCGCCAGAGGCATTGCGTTGGCCGTGCCGTGGGTCGCCATGCGCGCATTATGGGCAGCCGCGCGCCGCCGGCCGCGCCGCGGCGCCGGGAGGGCCGCGCCCGGCCGGGCGGCTACCATCCGCGCCGCGGCGCCGTCGGTGCCTCTTCGACCGAGCGCCAAGCGATGCGGATCTTCAGCCTGTTGTACGAGCGCACGCTGGCCTGGGCGGCGCACCGCCGCGCGCCGGCGATCCTGGCGGCGCTGGCGACCGCCGAGTCGGTCGTCTTCCCCGTTCCGCCCGACGTCATGCTGATCCCGATGACGCTGGCCACGCCGCGCCGCGGCTGGTGGTATGCGGCGCTGTGCACCGTCGCCTCGGTCTTCGGCGGCATCCTCGGCTACCTGCTCGGGCACTTCGGCTTCGAGCTCGTGCAGCCCTGGATCGAGCGCGCCGGCTATGCGCCGGCCTTCGAGCAGGCGCGCGCGCTGTACGAGCGCTGGGGGGTCTGGATCGTCTTCGTCGCCGGGTTCTCGCCGATCCCGTACAAGGTCTTCACGATCGCATCGGGGATGCTGGGGATGGCGTTCATCCCCTTCCTGCTCGGCTCGGCGGCCGGGCGCGGCGGGCGCTTCTTCCTCGTCGCCGGGTTGATCATCCTGGGCGGCGAGCGCATGGAGCGCGCGCTGCGCCGTCATGTCGAGACGCTGGGCTGGCTGGTGGTCGTCGCCGTCGTGGCGGGGCTGGCCTGGGTCGAGCTGCGCTGACTCGCTCAGGCCTCTTTACGCCCGGCGTGCGGCCGCCTATCGTGTCGGTCCCCGCCCACCCCCCAGGAGACCGCCATGCCCGGCCCCGACCGCGTCTGCACGCTCGTGCCCTACTTCGAAGTCGCCGACGGCAAGCTCGACGATTTCAAGGCGATGTTCCCGAAGTTCGTCGACCGCACGCGCCGCGAGCCCGGCTGCGTGCACTATGCGTTCTCGGTCGAAGGCGCCAACGTGCACTGCCGCGAGGGCTACGACGACGCCGCCGCGGTGCTGGCGCACCTGGATAACGTCGGCGACCTGCTCGGGCAGGCGTTGCAGATCGCGCGCCTGGTGCGGCTCGAGGTGCACGGCCCGGCCGCCGAACTCGACAAGCTGCGCGAGCCGCTGGCCAAGCTCGGGCCGAGATTCTTCGTGCTCGACGAGGGCGGGATACGGCGCTGAGCGGGCGGTGGCCGCTGTTGCGCAGAGGCTCTTGCGGTCCAGATCCGGCCGATCAAAGGCCTTCGTCCTGCAAGATCGTAGCGATTCCTGCCGCTCGCCGAGCAGTCGCACCACGTCCAGGTGATCGTCACGCTCGAAGTACAACCAACGGGCAGGGAAGGGCGTGGCCGGCCAGCTGCGCAGACCTTCCCGCCCGGCGATGTGGCCGAGGCGAAGCGATCCGATGCCGGGCATCTGCTCTACCGCCGTGAGCGCGGCCCGGGCGGCGTCGAAGAAGCGCGCTGCGAGCGCAGGGCCGCCCCGCTCGGCGTACCAGGTCGACATCGCGATCAGATCGAGCTCGGCCTGCGGGCGCAGCCGCGACCGCTTCACCGCGAGGTGCCCAGTGCGCGCTGCCGGAGTTCGACCCAGTCGGCGTCGCTCAGCTCGCGTGCCGGCCCGCTGTCCAGCCCTTCCTGAATCAGTTCGCGCAACCGGTTCACCTGGGCCTCGCGGTCGCGACGCACGAGCTCGCGCAGGTAGTCCGCCGCATCGGCGAAGTCGCCCGCGCTGACGCGCGCATCGACAAAGCGGCGCAGCGGGTCCGGAAGCTCGACTTCGACGCTGCTCGAGTCCATGGGCGCATCTTCCTATCGTGGAGCCTGGGCTGTCAATCTTGCCCGTTTGCCGCTCTCGAGTCGTCGCCGGGCCGTCCCAAGACGACTTGACCCCCTCGGGGGGCGGGCCGGGCTTCGCCCGGCCCTGGGGGGCGCCTACATGCTGCGCCGGTACTGCCCCCCGACCTCGAACAGCGCCTCGGTGATCTGACCCAGGCTGCAGCAGCGCACCGCGTCCATCAGCACCGCGAAGACGTTGCCGCCTTCGATCACGCAGCGCTTCAGCCGCGCGAGCATCGCCGGCGCCTCGGCGGCGTGGCGGGCTTGGAAGTCGGCCAGGCGCACGAGCTGCGACTGCTTCTCGGCCTCGGTCGACCGCGCCAGCTCGATCGCCTCGGGCACCGGGTCGCCGTGCGGGTTGCGGAAGGTGTTGACGCCGATGATCGGGTGCTCGCCGCTGTGCTTGAGCGCCTCGTAGTGCAGGCTCTCCTCCTGGATCCGGCTGCGCTGGTAGCCGGTCTCCATCGCGCCGAGCACGCCGCCGCGCTCGGCGATTCGCTCGAACTCGGACAGCACCGCCTCCTCGACCAGCTCGGTCAGCTCGTCGATGACGAAGGCGCCCTGGTTCGGGTTCTCGTTCTTCGCCAGCCCCCACTCGCGGTTGATGACGAGCTGGATCGCCATCGCGCGCCGCACGCTCTCCTCGGTCGGCGTCGTGATCGCCTCGTCGTAGGCGTTGGTGTGCAGGCTGTTGCAGTTGTCGTAGACCGCGATCAGCGCCTGCAGCGTGGTGCGGATGTCGTTGAACGCGATCTCCTGCGCGTGCAGGCTGCGGCCGCTGGTCTGGATGTGGTATTTCAGCTTCTGGCTGCGCTCGCTGGCGCCGTAGCGGTCGCGCATCGCGACCGACCAGATGCGGCGCGCGACCCGGCCCAGCACGGTGTACTCCGGGTCCATGCCGTTGCTGAAGAAGAAGCTCAGGTTGGGCGCGAAGTCGTCGATGTGCATCCCGCGCGCCAGGTACGCCTCGACGAAGGTGAAGCCGTTGGCGAGCGTGAACGCGAGCTGGCTGATCGGGTTCGCGCCGGCCTCGGCGATGTGGTAGCCGCTGATGCTGACCGAGTAGAAGTTGCGCACGTCGTGGTGGACGAACCACTCGGCGATATCGCCCATCACCTTGAGGCTGAACTCGGTCGAGAAGATGCAGGTGTTCTGGCCCTGGTCCTCCTTCAGGATGTCGGCCTGCACCGTGCCGCGCACGTTGGCGAGCGTCCAGGCGCGGATCTTGGCCGCCTCGTCGTCGGTCGGCTCGCGGCCGTTGTCGGCGCGGAACTTGTCGAGATTCTGGTCGATCGCGGTGTTCATGAACATCGCCAGGATCGTCGGCGCCGGGCCGTTGATCGTCATGCTGACGCTGGTGCTCGGGTGGGTCAGCTCGAAGCCGCCGTACAGCACCTTCAGGTCGTCCAGCGTCGCGATGCTGACGCCGGAGTTGCCGACCTTGCCGTAGATGTCGGGGCGCGGGTCGGGGGCGTGGCCGTACAGCGTGACCGAGTCGAACGCGGTCGACAGCCGTTTGGCCGGCATGCCCGCGCTCAGCAGCTTGAAGCGCCGGTTGGTGCGGAAGGCGTCGCCCTCGCCGGCGAACATGCGCGTCGGGTCCTCGTTCTCGCGCTTGAAGGCGAAGGTCCCGGCGGTGAAGGGGAAGGACCCGGGCACGTTCTCCAGCAGCAGCCACTGCAGCAGCTCGCCGTGGTCCTCGTACTTCGGCAGCGCGACCTTGCGGATCTTGTTTCCCGACAACGTCGTGTGCACGAGCGCGGTGCGGATCTCCTTGTCGCGGATCTTCACCACATACTCGTCGCCGGCGTAGGCGCGGACCATGTCGGGCCACATCGCGAGCAGCTTCCTCGCCTGCGCGTCGAGCGCCGCCTCGCGCGGCTCGGCCAGCGCGAGCACCGTCTTGCGCGCGCCGCCGCGCGTGGCGTCGTTCTCGTGCAGCATGCGCGCGGTCTCGCGCAGCTGCTGCAGCTCGCGCGCCAGCCGCGCCTGCTCGCGCGCGCGGCGCTTGTACGCGCGCACGGTGTCGGCGATCTCGGCCAGGTAGCGCACGCGCGCCGGCGGCACGACCGGCATCCCCTGCGTGCTGTGGCGCGTGGCCACGCGCGGCAGCCGGCCCTCGGCCAGCGCCAGCCCGAGCTCGGCCAGCCGTGGCGCCAGCGCCTGGTACAGCGCGCTGACGCCGTCGTCGTTGAAGCGGCTGGCGATGGTGCCGAAGACCGGCATCTCCTCGGGCCGCTTCGCGAACGCCTCGCGGTTGCGCTGCACCTGCTTGGCGACATCGCGCAGCGCGTCGGCCGCGCCCTTGCGGTCGAACTGGTTGATGGGGACGAACTCGGCGAAGTCGAGCATGTCGATCTTCTCGAGCTGGCTGGCGGCGCCGAACTCGGGCGTCATCACGTACATCGGCACGTCCACGAGCGGCACGATCGCGGCGTCGCCCTGGCCGATGCCCGAGGTCTCGACGATCACGAGGTCGAATCCGGCCGCCTTGCACGCGGCGACGACCTCGGGCAGCGCCTGGCTGATCTCGCTGCCGGCCTCGCGCGTGGCGAGGCTGCGCATGTAGACGCGAATGCCGGGGTCGGCCGCGCCGCCCTCGGCGTTCGCGCCGGCCGGCCGTGGCCAGGGGCCGATCGCATTCATGCGGATGCGGTCGCCGAGCAGCGCGCCGCCGCTCTTGCGCCGGCTCGGGTCGATCGAGATCAGCGCGATGCGCAAGGCGTCGTCCTGGTCCAGCCGCAGGCGGCGGATCAGCTCGTCGGTCAGGCTGCTCTTGCCGGCGCCGCCGGTGCCGGTGATGCCGAGCACCGGGACGCGCGCGCAGGCCGCCGCCTCCATGATGCCGGCGCGCAGCGCGGCATCGGCGGCGCCGTTTTCCAGCGCCGTGATCGCCTGCGCGAGCGCGCGCCAGGCCTGCGGCGTGTGGCCGCGCAGCGCGGCGGCGTCCTTCGGCGCGTGCGCCGCGAGATCGTGGTCGCAGCGCATCAGCATCTCGCCGATCATCCCCTGCAGCCCCATGCGCTGGCCGTCCTCGGGGCTGTAGAGGCGCGCCACGCCGTAGTCCTGCAGCTCGCGGATCTCGGCCGGCACGATGACGCCGCCGCCGCCGCCGAAGACCTGCACATGCGCGCCGCCGAGCTCGCGCAGGCGGTCGATCATGTACTTGAAATACTCGATATGCCCGCCCTGGTAGCTGCTGACGGCGATGCCCTGCACGTCCTCGTGCAGCGCCGCGGTGACGACCTCGTCGACCGAGCGGTTGTGGCCGAGGTGGATCACCTCCGCGCCCATCGACTGCAGCAGCCGGCGCATGATGTTGATCGCCGCGTCGTGGCCGTCGAACAGGCTGGCGGCGGTGACGAAGCGCAGCTTGTGGCGCGGGCGGTAGGCGGCCAGGGCCTTGGACTCGGCGGACAGGTCGGTCATGGCGGGCTCCGGGTGCGATGCGCGGCGCATGCCGGCGCGATTGACGTTGACGTAAACGTCAAGTGCCGATGATGCCACCGATGGCCGCCCCGGCGCGACCGTGGTTACCATCGGCCGCTTCGTCGCGGCGCTCGCGCGGCGGCCGCGCGCGGGGGCGGCGGCCGCGCCGGGTGCGCGCCGCGCGGTCCGGCCCGAGGGGATGCCCGTGAGCTTTCTCGCCATCGATATCGGCAACACGCGCCTGAAGTGGGCGCTGTTCGCGTCGCCGCAGCCGGGCGCGCGCGTGCTGCACCAGGGCGCGGCCTTCCTGGAGACGATCGACGAGCTGGCCGAGGGGCCGTGGAAGTCGCTGCCGGCGCCGGGCAGCATGCTCGGCTGCGATGTCGCCGGCGATGCGGTGCGCCGGCGCGTCGAGGAGCAGCTCGAGCTGTGGGATGTCGACCCGCGCTGGGTCGTTCCGTCGGCGCACGAGGCCGGCGTGACCAGCCGCTACGAGCACCCGAACCGGCTCGGCGCCGACCGCTGGTGCTCGCTGATCGGCGCGCGCGAACGCGTGCTGGCCGAGGTCGGGCCGGGAGGCGCGCCGCGGCCGGCGCTGGTGGTGATGGTCGGCACCGCGGTGACGGTCGATGCGCTGGACGCCGAGGGCAACTTCCTCGGCGGGCTGATCCTGCCGGGCTTCGGCATGATGCTGCGTGCGCTGGAGCTCGGCACCGCGGGCCTGCGCGTGCCGACCGGCGAGGTGGTCGACTTCCCGACCAATACCAGCGACGCACTGATGAGCGGCGGCGCGAATGCGATCGCCGGGGCGATCGAGCGCCAGCACCGCCGGCTCGTGGCGCGCACCGGGCAGCAGCCGGTGCTGCTGATGACGGGCGGCGCGGCGATCAAGCTCGCGCCGATCACCGACCTGCGATTCGAGATGGCCGACGCGCTGATCTTCGACGGCCTGCTGCGCATCCAGGCGCACCGGCTGGCGCTGTGAATGCAGGCCGGTCCGCCCGCGGCACGCGCTGCGGCGCACCGGTGAGCCTGCCAGGCGCGAGGCCGCCGAGGTGAGCGCGCGCACGCTGCCGCCGGCCGAACTGGCGCGCCGCTGCGACCCGGCCACGCTCGACCTGGCCGCAGGCGGCGCGCCGCCCGCGCAGCCGGACGACGCCGACCGCATCGTCGGCCAGCCGCGCGCGCGCGCCGCGGTCGAGTTCGCGGTCGCGACGCGGCAGCCGGGGTTCCACCTGTTCGTGATGGGCCCGCCGGGGTCGGGCCGGCGCAGCCTGGCGCGCGCCGTGATCGCCGCGCAGGCGGCGCGCGGCGGCCCGCCGCGCCACGACTGGGTCTATGTCAACCGCTTCGACCGCCCGCACCAGCCGCTGGCGCTTCGGCTGCCCGCCGGCCAGGGCACGCAGCTGCGCGCCGACATGCGCGCGCTGGTGGCCGACCTGCGCACGCTGATCGCCGCCGCCTTCGAGTCCGAGGAGTACGCGGCGCAGGCCGAGCGCATCGGCGACGAGTTCAAGCAGCGCGCCGAGCACGCGCTGCGCGAGGTCGCGCAGGAGGCCGAGCAGCGCGGGCTGGCGATGATCCGTACCCCGGTGGGCTTCACCTTCGCGCCGCAGAAGGATGGCGAGGTGCTGCCGCCGGAGGCCTTCCAGGCGCTGCCCGAGTCGCGCCGCGCCGAGCTGCAGCACGCCGTCGGCGAGGTGCAGGAGATGCTGCTGCGCGCGCTGCGCGCGCAGATGCGGATGCGCAAGGAGCACGCCGACCGCATGCGCGCGCTGGACCGCGCGACGACGCTGCTGGCGATCGGCCACGCCTTCGACGACCTGCGCGCGCGCCATGCCGCGCTGCCCGAGCTGGTCGCCTGGCTCGATGCAGTGCGCGACGATGTCGTCGACAACGCCGCCGACTTCCGCCGCCACGACGACGACGAGCACACCGAGTCGGGCGAGCCGCGCGGCGAGCTCGGCCGCTACGAGGTCAATGTCGTGCTCGACGCCGCCGCCAGCCCCGGCGCGCCGATCGTCGAGGCCGACCTGCCGACGGTCAACGCGCTGGTCGGCCGGATCGACCATATCGCGCGCTTCGGCGCGCTGCTGACCGACTTCCGCCTGATCAAGGGCGGGCTGCTGCACAAGGCCAACGGTGGCTACCTGCTGGTCGATGCGGTCAAGCTGCTGCAGCAGCCGCTGGCCTGGCCCACGCTCGAGCGCGCGCTGCGCCGGCGCGAGATCCGCATCGAGTCGCTCGGCGAAATGCTCAGCGTCGTCTCGACGGTGCAGCTCGAGCCCGACCCGATCCCGCTGGACCTCAAGGTCGTGCTGTTCGGCGAGCGCTGGGTGTGGGCGCTGCTGCAGGCGCTGGACCCGGACTTCGACGAGCTGTTCCGCGTCGTCGCCGATGTCGGCGACGACATGCCGCGAGCCGGCGGCGCCGAGCGCGAGCTGGCGCGCATGCTCGCCGGCCAGGCGCAGGCGCTGGGCCTGCTGCCGGCGGCCGCGCCGGCGCTGGCGCGGCTGATCGACCACGGCGCGCGACTGGCGGGAGACGCCACGCGCGTGACGGCGCAGCTGCGCCGGCTGGTCGACGTGCTGGTCGAGGCCGACCACCTCGCGCGCGCCGCCGGCGCGGGCGAGCTCGGCGCCGCGCATGTCGCCGCCGCGGTGGCGGCGCGGCGCGAGCGCGCCGCGCGCGTGCAGGAGCTGCAGCGCGAGGCCATGCTGCGCGAGATCCTGGCGATCGCGACCGACGGCGAGCGCGTCGGGCAGGTCAACGGGCTTTCGGTGTACGAGATCGGCGGCGAGTGGTTCGGCGCCCCGACGCGGATCAGTGCGACCTCGCGCCTGGGCGACGGGCAGGTGGTCGACATCCAGCGCGAGACGCACATGGGCGGGCCGGTGCACGCCAAGGGGGTGCTGATCCTGTCGTCGTTCCTGGCGTCGCGCTTCTCGCGCCAGCAGCCGCACGCGATCTTCGCCAGCCTCGTCTTCGAGCAGACCTACGGCCTGGTCGAGGGCGACAGCGCGTCGCTGGCCGAGCTGCTGGCGCTGCTGTCGTCGATCGCCGACGTGCCACTGCGGCAGAGCCTGGCCGTCACCGGCTCGGTCGACCAGTCCGGCGCGGTGCAGGCGATCGGCGGCGTCAACGACAAGATCGAGGGCTTCTTCGACCTGTGCCGCGCGCGCGGACTCGACGGCCGGCATGGCGTCGTCGTCCCCGAGGCCAACGTCGGCCACCTGATGCTGGGCGACGAGGTCGTCGACGCGGTTCGGGCCGGGCGCTTCGCGGTGCACGCGGTGCGCCATGTCGACGATGCGCTCGCGCTGCTGGCCGGCATGCCGGCCGGCGACCCGCTGCGCCCGGATCCGTCGACGGTCAACGGCCGCATCGCGCGCCGGCTGCAGGAGTATGCGCAGCTCAGGCAGGGTGCGCGGCGCGGAACGCGCCGCCGCGCCGGGGCCGGGGGTCTGCGCCGCGGCGGCGAAGGCGGGAGCGGCGGATGACCGGGGTGCGCCGCGTCCTGGCGCTGCTCGACGACACCGCGGCCGCGGCCGCGGCGATCGAGCTGTCGTCGCTCGTCGCGCGCCAGGTGCAGCGGCCGCTGGAGGTGGTCTATGTCGAGACCGCGAGCGCGCTGCGCGCCGCCGCGCTGCCGCTGGCGCGCGTGCTCGCGCCCGGCGGCGAATGGACGCCGCTGGCGCCGCAGGATGTCGAGCGCGGCTACGCGGCGCAGGCGGCGCGGCTGCGCGCGCTGACCGAGCGCATCGCGCTGCGCGAATCGCTGCACTGGTCGATGCGCACGGTGCGCGGCGCGCTGGCGCAGGCGGCGCTGGAGCTGCGCGCGCAGTGCGACCTGGTGCTGGTCGGCGGCCACGGCGTCGCCGCGGCGCTCGCGCCGACGACGCGGCGCGTGCCGCGGCGCATCGTCCGCGTCGCCGGCGACGACAGCCCCGCGGGGGCGGCAGCGCGCGCGCTGGCGCAGCAGCTCGCGCAGGCGTGGTCGGCGCTGGTCGACCCGCTGCCCGGCGGCGCCGGGGCCGCGGCGTTGCCGCAGGCGCGCTGCGACCTGCTGATCGTTCCGCGCGACCGCCTCGATGCCGCGGCGCTGGCGCAGCTCGCGCAGCCGACGCTGCTCGTCGGCGAGTCCTGATCCGCGCCGCCGCTACAACACGTAGCGCGACAGGTCCTCGTCGCGCGCCAGCTCGCCGAGCCGGGCGTCGACCTCGGCGGCGTCGATCGTCACCGCCTGCCCCTGGCGATCGGGGGCGTCGAAGCTGATCGCGTCGAGCAGCCGCTCCATCACCGTGGCGAGCCGGCGCGCGCCGATATTCTCGGTGCGCTCGTTGACATCGTGCGCGATCTGCGCCAGGCGCCGCACCGCCTCGGGCGTGAACGCGAGCGTCACGCCCTCGGTGGCGAGCAGCGCCTCGTACTGACGCAGCAGGCTGGCCTGGGTGCTGGCGAGGATGGCCTCGAAGTCGTCGACGCTCAGCGACGCGAGCTCGACCCGGATCGGGAAACGACCCTGCAACTCGGGGATCAGATCGCTCGGCTTGGACAGGTGGAACGCGCCGCTGGCGATGAACAGGATGTGGTCGGTCTTGACCATGCCGTACTTGGTGTTGACCGTCGTGCCCTCGACCAGCGGCAGCAGGTCGCGCTGCACGCCCTGGCGGCTGACGTCGGCGCCGGCGACGTCGCTGCGGCTGGCGACCTTGTCGATCTCGTCGAGGAAGACGATGCCGTTGCCCTCAGCGTGGGCCAGCGCCGAGGCGCGGATCTCGTCCTCGTTGACGAGCTTGGCCGCCTCCTCGTCGACCAGCAGCGGCAGCGCCTGCGCGATCGTCAGCTTGCGCGTGCGCCTGCGCCCCTGGCCGATCTGCGAGAACAGGCCCTTCAACTGCTCGGCCATCTCCTCCATCCCCTGCGGGCCGAGGATTTCGAGCGAGGGTTTGGCGTCGGTGACGTCGATCTCGATCTCCTTGTCGTGCAGCCTGCCCTCGCGCAGCCGCTTGCGCATGACCTGGCGCGCGGTGTTGTCGGCCGCCGGCGCCGCCGGCTCGAAGCCGATAGTGCCAGCGCCGCGCGGCGGCGGCACCAGCACGTCGAGGATGCGGTCCTCGGCCGCATCCTCGGCCAGCGTGCGCTTGGCGACCATCTGGCGCTCGCGCTCCTGCTTGACGGCGACGTCGACGAGGTCGCGCACGATGCTGTCGACATCCTTGCCGACATAGCCGACCTCGGTGAACTTGGTCGCCTCGACCTTGACGAAGGGCGCGTCCGCGAGCCGCGCGAGCCGGCGCGCGATCTCGGTCTTGCCGACCCCGGTCGGGCCGATCATCAGGATGTTCTTCGGCGTGATCTCCTGGCGCAGCCGCTCGTCGACGCGCTGGCGCCGCCAGCGGTTGCGCAGCGCGATCGCGACCGCGCGCTTGGCGTCGCGCTGGCCGACGATATGGCGGTCGAGCTCGGAGACGATCTCCTTCGGGGTCATCGACATGGCGGATGGTCTCGGCGGGAAGGGGCGGCAGCCTGGGGCGCACGACGGGCGCGGCGCGCGGCGACCGCCGCGCGGTCAGTCCAGGGTCTCGATCGTGTGCGTCTGGTTGGTGTAGATGCACAGGTCGCCGGCGATCTCGAGCGCGCGCGCGACGATCGCCGCCGGCGCCATCTCGGTATGGTCGAGCAGCGCCTTGGCCGCGGCCTGCGCGTAGGCGCCGCCGGAGCCGATCGCGACCAGCCCCTGCTCGGGTTCCAGCACGTCGCCGTTGCCGGTGATGATCAGCGAGGCGCTGCGGTCGGCGACCGCCAGCATCGCCTCCAGCCGGCGCAGCACGCGGTCGGTGCGCCAGTCCTTGGTCAACTCGATCGCGGCGCGGACGAGCTGCCCCTGGTGCTTCTCGAGCTTGGCCTCGAAGCGCTCGAACAGGGTGAAGGCGTCGGCCGTCGCCCCGGCGAATCCGGCCAGCACCTCGCCGTGGTGCAGCCGGCGCACCTTGCGCGCGCTGGACTTGACGACGATCGCGCCGAGCGTGACCTGGCCGTCGCCGCCGAGCGCGACGAGCGGCCCGCGGCGCACGCTGAGGATGGTCGTGCCGTGCCAGACGTCCATGTCAGTCATCCATGGTGCGACCACGCTACCTGCGACGCATGACGCCGGCCCGGCCAAGCCCTTGCGCGGATCCGGCCTTGCCGGTCCGCAGCAAGCGCCCCCGCGGGGGGCAGCGAACGCAGTGAGCGTGGGGGCCGATCGATCACACCCGCCGCACCTGCACTTGCGCGTGTTCGTTGATGCCCATGGCGCCGAAGAACAGCGCGACCAGCCGGTGCGCGTCGGCGAACTGCACCGTGCGCTGCTCGCCGCGCAGCGTCAGCACCCAGTTCAGCAGGTCGCCGGCAGCGAGGAAGTCGACCCGGATCAGCCGCGCGCAAGAGACCGCGACCATCGGCGCGGCGCCGAGCCTGGCGGTCAGCACGCGCAGGGTCTCGCCGATATCGCCGACGAGCTGGCCCGACAGTTCGACGCGCGCGAGCTCGACCCCGTGCTCGTCGCTCAGGCCGGACTCGAGGAAGCTGGTCGAGACCTCGCTGAATACCGACATCGGCGGCGGCCGCGTCGAGACGCCGTCGCCGTCGCCGAAGCGCACATTGCAGCGCGCCGGCTCCCAGGCCGGCGGCGAGACCTCGTAGGTCACGCAGTAGTCGATCGCGGCCTCGTCGAACTGGTCGGCGCGGTGCGTCAGGCGCAGCGCATCCAGCCGCGCGAGCCAGAACGCCGGGTCGGCGTCGCGCACGCCGGTCGGGGCGGCCTCCTGCAGCACGGCGAACAGGCGGTCGCCGCCGATCCAGCGCATCTCCAGCGCCTGCCCGGCCCAGACCCGGCACAGCACCGACAGCTGCGTCGCGGCCTCGGGCTCGATGCCGCGCAGCGCGCGCCAGTCGAAGACCCATGGCAGCGGCATCTGCAGCGTCTGCGAGCGCAGGCGCGAGAGCGCCTCGACGTCGAGCACCGGGGGCGCGACCCAGCCGACCGCGCCGTCGCCGGCACTCGTCGCGCCGCGGCCGGCGTCACCGCGGCCGGCCGGGGACTCGTCGGCGACCGCCTCGGCGACCAGCCTGGGCAGCGAGTACCACTGCGGCGCCGAGCTGCCGAACTGGTGCGCATACTCGACCGCCAGGCTCTCGAAGGGCTGCTGCTGGCCGGTGGCGCGGTACAGGTCGAACAACACGAGCCAGGTCTCGGCATGCTGTGCGCGCGGCCCGAACGGCCGCGTCAGCCGCACCAGCGCCTGCTCGCACTGGTCGAAGTCGGCATTCGCGAAGGCGATCACCGCCTCGTCGAGCTCGGGATCGTGGACCACCTCGCTGACCTCGACGTCGACCGCCGGCGCGATCCCGGCGGCAGGGCTGGCCGAGGTGGCGGGTCGCCCTGCGGCCGCGGGTGGCGCGCCAGCGCCGGCCGACGGGAGGGCCGCGACGCCAGCCGGCGTGCCCGCATGCGCCAGCGGCGGCAGCCCCGAGGCCATGACGGCCGGCGCCGCGCCCGCGCCCGCCGGCGGCTCGTCCTCGGCACCGGCCAGCGGCGGCAGCGCCGGCAGCGCATCGTCGGCGTCGAGATCCAGCGGCGGCAGCGTGCGCGCGCCCTTGGCCTCCTCCTCCGACCCCTGCGCCTCGGCCGCGGCGACGGCGCCGGGCGGCAGCACGCCGGACTCGCGCATCGGCAGGGCCTGCGTCGATGCGGCGAAGAAGCTGCCGCCGCCGCGGCGCACCGGCGGCGGCGTCGCGCCGCTGACGGTCTCGCCGACCATTTGCTGCTCGATGGCGTCGATCTTGGCCTTGACGCCGTGGCGCGGGCGCTGATCGGCGGCGCGCACGTCGGAGTCGTCCAGGCGCGACGAGCCGCCGAGCGCGGCGAGCTGCTCCGGGGTCAGGCCCTCGCGGCGGACCCGGCGCAGCATGTCGAACTCGCGCCGGCGCACGAAGTCGTTGCGCCGCTTGCGCTCGACCATCGCCTTCAGCTCGGAGCGCTCGAGCTCCTGCTCGCCGGGCTCCTGCGGCTTGCTGCCGAGGTCGCGCCAGTCGGTCGCAGGGTTGGCGACGAAACGCACGACCTTGCGCAGGAATCCGCCGCTGTCCTTCGGCCCGGCCACGGATCAGCCCCGTCGTGCGTGGCCGCGGACGGCTCGGGCGGTGGCGGGCGTTGCGGCTGGCACGCTCGCGCGGCGGCTCAATCGCCGAACATCTTCTGCTTGAGCTCGCGGCGCTGCTGCGCCTCGAGCGACAGCGTGGCGGTCGGGCGCGCCAGCAGCCGGCGCAGGCCGATCGGCTCGCCGGTCTCGTCGCAGTAGCCGTAGTCGCCGTTCTCCAGGCGCGCCAGCGACTGCGCGATCTTCTTCAGCAGCTTGCGCTCGCGGTCGCGCGTGCGCAGTTCCAGCGCGTGCTCCTCCTCGATCGTCGCGCGGTCGGCCGGGTCGGGAACGATGCTCGTGTCCTCGCGCAGGTGCTCGGTGGTCTCGCCGGCGTTGGACAGCAGGTCGTCCTTGAGCGCCTTCAGCCGGGCGCGGAAGAAATCGATCTGCTGCTCGTTCATGTACTCGGACTCGGGCATCGCGAGCAGCTCGTCCTCGGTCAACTCGCGGCCGGGCTTGTGCTTCCAGGCGTTGGCGAGCTTGGCATCGACCCGGCCCGCGGCCGGCGCGGCGCCGATCGGCACATGGGCCGGGGCGGCGGCAGGGCGGGCGGGGGCGAAGCGTTCGGTGAAGCGGTTGCCGCGCGCGGCTTCGGGCGCGGCCTCGGCGGCCGTGGCGGCATGTGCCGAAGCGGCCGCGGGCTTGCGCGGGGTCTGGGTCTTGGCCGAGGGCTTGCTCACGGGAATCTCCTTGCCGGCGGCCGCGGGCCGGGGCCCGCGACTTGGCCTTCGCGCCGCGGCCGGCCCGCCGCCGGCAGGGGCCGGATTGTAGCCAGCGTGACCGCGCCGCAGGGGGTCTTCAGACCAGGCATTGCTCGAGTCCCTGGCGCAGGACTTCACGCGGAAGCTCGATGCCGATGAAGACCATCTTGCTCGACTTCTTCTCTCCCGGCGCCCATTTCGGGCCGAGGTCGCTGCCCATCAGCTGGTGCACGCCCTGGAAGACGACCTTGCGGTCGGCCCCCTTCATGTGCAGCACCCCCTTGTAGCGCAGCATCTTGGGGCCGTAGACCTGCACGATCGCGCCCAGGAAGTCCTCCAGCCGCGCCGGATCGAATGCGCGGTCGGCGCGGAAGACGAAGGATGCGACATCGTCGTCGTGCGCATGGTGGTGCGGGTGGTCGCAGGGCTCGCCGTGGTCGTGATCGTGGTGGTCGTGGTCGTGATGGTGCGGCTCGGCGGCCTGCAGGAACTCGGGGTCGATGTCGAGCCTGGCGTTGAGGTTGAAGCCGCGCAGGTCGAAGACCTCGGCGATCGGCACCTCGCCGAAGTGCACCCGGCGCTGCGGCGCGCGCGGGTTCATGTGCTTCAGGCGGTGCGACAGATCGTCCAGCGCCGCGGCGTCGACGAGGTCGGCCTTGCTGATGAAGATCTGGTCGGCGAAACCGACCTGGCGCCGTGCCTCCTGGCGCGTGTCGAGCTGCTGCGGGGCGTGCACGGCGTCGACCAGGGTCAGGATCGAGTCGAGCAGGTAGCTCTCGGCGATCTCGTCGTCCATGAAGAAGGTCTGCGCCACCGGGCCGGGGTCGGCCAGCCCGGTGGTCTCGATGACGACGCGATCGAAGTCGAGCTCGCCCTTGCGCCGGCGCGCCGCCAGATCGGCCAGCGTGGCGCGCAGGTCCTCGCGGATCGTGCAGCAGACGCAGCCGTTGCTCATCTGGACGATCTGCTCGGCGGTGTCGGCGACCAGGATCTCGTTGTCGATGTTCTCCTCGCCGAACTCGTTCTCGATGACGGCGATCTTGTGGCCGTGGGCCTCGGTCAGCACGCGCTTGAGCAGCGTCGTCTTGCCGGCGCCGAGGAAGCCGGTCAGGATGGTGGCGGGGATCAGCGACATGGGGGCATCGGGCAGGTCGAGGGTTGCGGCGCGTGCGGCGCGGGCCGGCGCGGGCCGGGCCGCGCCCGGGCGCCGGTCGCGACGCGCGCAGCGCACAGGGTAGCCCAACGAGCGCGGCCGCGCCGTCGCGGGCGTGGCGCCGCGGCAAAGGGCCGTGGAATGTGGTGCAAGCCCCAGGCGCTGTCAAGCCGCGGGGTCTTGCGGGGTCTTTCGACGGCCGCGCTGTGGCGGCGTCGCGGCGGGCCGGCGGCGCGCACCGGGCGGCGCACGCGCCGGACGCTGGGGTATGCTCGCCGGCATCGCCACCTTTGCCGACACCGCAGCCGTGTCCGACCCCCACCCGGCGCCGCGCGCCGGAGCCACCGAAGCGCCGTCGCCGCGGCGCGGCCTGTTCGAGCGCATCGTCGAGTTCCTCTCGCGCAGCGCCGACAGCCGGGACGAGCTGGTCCGCACCTTCGCCGACGCCGAGAACCGCGAGCTGATCGACCCCGAGTCGCGCGCGATGCTCGAGGGCGTGCTGCGCATGGCCGACATGAGCGCCGGCGACGTCATGGTCGCCGCGCCGCGCATGGACCTGCTCGACATCGACTGGCCGTACGAGCAGCTGCTGGCGCAGGTGATCGAGACCGCGCACTCGCGCTTCCCGGTCTACGAGGGCGCGCGCGACAACGTCATCGGCATCCTGCTGGCCAAGGACCTGCTGAAGCTGCAGCGCGCGCCGACGCTGAGCCTGCGCACGCTGCTGCGGCCGGCGGTCTTCGTGCCCGAGAGCAAGCGGCTGAACGAGCTGCTGCGCGAGTTCCGCTCCAACCGCAACCACCTCGCGATCGTGATCGACGAGTTTGGCAATACCGCCGGGCTGATCACGATCGAGGACGTGCTGGAGGAGATCGTCGGCGAGATCGAGGACGAGTTCGACGAGGACGATGCGGTGGCCGGCATCGTCACGCTGGCCGACGGCAGCCAGCGCGTGACCGGCGACACCGAGATCGCCGACCTCAACGCGGTCTTCGGCACCTCGCTGCCGGACGACGAGTTCGACACCATCGGCGGCCTGGTCGCGCACGAGTTCGGGCGCGTGCCGCGGCGCGGCGAGGCGGTCGACTGCGGGCCGCTGCGTTTCGAGGCGATGCTGACGCGCGGTGGCGCGGTGCGCTGGTTCCGCGTAGTGCGCCGCGACGAGGCCGCGCCCGACGGGCAAGCCGGCACCTGATGCGGTCGGCGTCGCGCTCGGCGGCGGCGCTGGCGACCGCCGCGGCGCTCGGTGCGCTGCAGACGCTGGCTTTCGTCCACACCTGGATGTGGCCGCTGCCGCTGGCCGCCACGGCCTGGCTGGCGTGGGCCTGCGGGCGCGCATCGCCACGCCGCGCCGCCGCGCTGGGATGGGTCTTCGCCGCGGCCTGGATCGGCGCCGGGACCTGGTGGCTGTTCGTCAGCATGCACCGCTACGGCGGCCTGCCGGCGCCGCTGGCGGCCGCGGCCGTCGCGCTGCTGGCCTCGGCGCTGGCGCTGTACCTGGCGCTGGCGATGGCGCTGTACGCGCGCTGGCGACGCGGCCGAGCCGCCAGCGACGTGCCGCTCTTCGCCGGCCTGTGGCTGCTCGCGGAGCTGGCGCGCGGCGTGCTCTTCACAGGCTTTCCGTGGGTCGCCAGCGGCTATGCGCAGGTCGATTCCCCGCTGGCGCTGCTGGCGCCCTGGGTCGGCGTCTACGGTATCGGTGCGGCCGGGGCGGCGCTGGCTGCGCTGGCGGCGCGGCAGCTGCGTGGCGCCGTGGCCGCGGTGGCCGCGCTCGCGCTGCTGGCGCTCGCGCAGGTCCTGGGGCCGCCGCCGTTCACGCGCGCGGCCGGCACGCTGGCGGTCACGCTGCTGCAGCCAGCGGTGCCGCAGGACCAGAAGTTCGACGCTGCGCGGCTGCCCGCCACGCTAGGCTGGCTGGCCGAGCGCCTGCATGCCGAGGGGCCGGGGCTGGTCGTCGTGCCCGAGACCGCGGTGCCGCTGCTGCCGCCGCAGCTCGACGAGTTCGCGCCCGGATGGTGGGACGCGCTCGAGGCGCGCTATCGGGTGCCGGGCCGGGCGGCGCTGGTCGGCGTGCCGCTGGGCGACTTCGAATCGGGCTACACGAACTCGGCGCTCGGCCTGTCGGCGCAGGCGCGTTACCGTTACGACAAGCACCACCTCGTCCCCTTCGGCGAGTTCATCCCGCGCGGTTTTCGCTGGTTTACCGAGCTGATGCACATCCCGCTGGGCGACTTCGCGCGCGGCGTCGTCGACGCGCCGTCGTTCGCCTTCGGCGGCCAGCGCATCGGGCCCAACATCTGCTACGAGGACCTGTTCGGCGAGGAGCTGGCGCGGCGCTTCCGCGACCCGGCGCGGGCCCCGACGATGCTCGCCAACCTCAGCAATATCGCCTGGTTCGGCCGCACGGTCGCGCTGCCGCAGCACCTGGCGATCTCGCGCCTGCGCAGCCTGGAGCTGCAGCGGCCGATGCTGCGCGCGACCAACACCGGCGCGACCGCGATCGTCGACCATCGCGGCCAGGTCGTGGCGCAGCTGCCGGCGCACGAGCGCGGTGTGCTGCGCGGGCAGGTCCAGGGGCGCGAGGGGACGACGCCCTTCGCATGGTGGGCCTCGCGAGCCGGCTTGTGGCCGTTGTTCGCCGCGGCGCTGCTGGGGGTGGCGGCGGCGCGGCCTTGGCGGCGCGGCGGCCGCAACTGAGGCGACTTCGCGCTCTTTGGTCCAAGCATCCGACAAGGCGTCAACGTCCGCGATCGACACGTTGCCGCCACTCACACCGTCGCCCTCACAGGCCTGACCTGCCACGACCGCGCGAGCCGAGGACGGCGGGTACCCTTGCCCTCCATGTCCCCCGCCGTCGGCTGCGCCGCCGGCTCCTCCTTTACTTACGGTCAAGGGCACCCGCTGGCCTCGGCTCGCGCTGGTCGTCGAATGCCACATGCGAGCAGGCCGTCAAAGACTGCAACGAACCGAATTCGGCCACCAAGACGCGGGCAGGGCACGAGCCATGGGTCGCACGGCCGCCCGGATCCGGGCAGGCGGACTCCTAGAATGCGAGCTTGCCCCGCACCCGTACCCGCGCCGCGTCGCCGATGCAGACCTTCCAGCAGATCATCCTCGCGCTGCAGTCCTACTGGGACGCGCAGGGCTGCGCACTGCTGCAGCCCTACGACATGGAGGTCGGCGCCGGCACCAGCCACACTGCGACTTTTCTGCGCGCGCTCGGCCCCGAGCCGTGGAAGGCCGCCTACGTGCAGCCCAGCCGGCGCCCGAAGGACGGGCGCTACGGCGACAACCCGAACCGGCTGCAGCATTACTACCAGTACCAGGTCGTCCTCAAGCCGGCGCCGGCGAATATCCTGGACCTGTACCTGGGCAGCCTCGAGGCGCTCGGCTTCGACCTCAAGACGAACGACGTGCGATTCGTCGAGGATGACTGGGAGAACCCGACGCTGGGCGCCTGGGGGCTGGGCTGGGAGGTCTGGCTCAACGGCATGGAGGTGACGCAGTTCACCTACTTCCAGCAGGTCGGCGGCATCGATTGCCGGCCGATCACGGGCGAGATCACCTACGGGCTGGAACGCTTGGCGATGTACCTGCAGGGGGTCGAGAACGTCTTCGACCTGCGCTGGACCGACACCCTGCGCTACCGCGACGTCTACCACCAGAACGAGGTCGAGCAGAGCACCTACAACTTCGAGGAAAGCGACGTCGAGTTCCTGCTCGGCGCGTTCGGCGCGCACGAGCGGCAGGCGCAGCACCTGATGGCGCGCCAGCTCGCGCTGCCGGCGTACGAGCAGGTGCTCAAGGCCGCGCACACCTTCAACCTGCTGGACGCGCGCGGCGCGATCAGCGTCACCGAGCGCGCGGCCTATATCGGCCGCATCCGCAACCTGGCGCGCAGCGTCGCGCAGAGCTACCTCGACAGCCGGGCGCGGCTCGGGTTTCCGATGGCGCCCCGGGACTGGGCCGACGAGGTCGCCGCGCGGCTGCAGACGCAGCGTGCCAACGGGGCGGTGCGCGCATGAGCGGGACCCGAAACCTGCTCGTCGAGCTGCTCGTCGAGGAGCTGCCGCCGAAGGCGCTGAAGTCGCTCGGCGCGGCCTTCGGGCAGTCGCTGCGTGCAGCGCTGCGCGCGCAAGGCCTGGCCGACGAGCACTCGGCGCTGACCGTCTTCGCCTCGCCGCGCCGCCTGGGCGCGCACCTGAGCCACGTGCGCGCTTTCGCGCCGGACCGGCCGGTGTCGATCAAGCTGGTGCCGGCCAGCGTCGGCCTGGACGCCGCCGGCGCGCCGACCCCGGCGCTGCTGAAGAGGCTGGCGGCGGCCGGCGCGGACGAGCGCGCCCTGCCTGGCCTGCGCCGCGAGGGCGTCGGCAAGGGCGAGATGCTGTTCCTCGACAGCGTGCAGCCCGGCGTCTCGCTGGCCACCGGATTGCAGGCGGCGCTGGACGAGACGATCGCCAGGCTGCCGATCCCGAAGATGATGAGCTACCAGCTCGAGCATGGCGACGGCGCCGACTTCCGGCCCGGCTGGACCAGCGTGCAGTTCGTTCGCCCGGCGCACGGGCTGGTCGCGCTGCACGGCGCCGATCTGGTGCCGGTCGGCGTGCTCGGGCTGAAGGCCGGCCGCAGCACGCGCGGCCACCGTTTCGAGGCGAGGGTCGACCCGGTCGTGCTGCTCGACGCCGATCACTACGAGCGCCAGCTGCTCGACCAGGGGGCGGTGTTCGCCAGCTTCGACGCCCGGCGCGCCGAGATCCGGCGCCAGCTCGACGCCGCGGCCGCGGCGCAGGCCCTGCGGCCGGTCGACGACGACGCGCTGCTCGACGAGGTGACGGCGCTGGTCGAGCGCCCGAACGTGCTCGTCTGCCGCTTCGAGCGCGAGTTTCTCGCCGTGCCGCCCGAATGCCTCGTGTTGACGATGAAGGCGAACCAGAAGTACTTCCCGCTGCTCGACGCCTCGGGCGCGCTGACCGAGCGCTTCCTCGTCGTCAGCAATATCAGCCCGGACGATCCGTCGGCGGTGATCCAGGGCAACGAGCGCGTGGTCCGCCCGCGGCTGGCCGACGCCAAGTTCTTCTTCGACCAGGACCGCCGGCGCACGCTGGCTGCGCGCGCGCCGGGGCTGGCCAAGGTCGTCTACCACCAGAAGCTCGGGTCGATGGGCGAGCGCGTCGACCGCGTGCGGACGATCGCGCGCGCGATCGGCGAACAGCTCGGCGCCGGGCATGGCGGATTGGCGCTGGCAGATCTGGCCGACGAGGCCGCCACGCTCGCCAAGGCCGACCTGCTGACCGACATGGTCGGCGAGTTCCCCGAGCTGCAGGGCGTCATGGGCGCGTACTACGCGCGCCACGACGGCCTGCGCGACGCCGTCGCCGACGCGATCGAGGACCACTACAAGCCGCGCTTCGCTGGCGACGCGCTGCCGCGCGGCGAGGTCGGGCTGGTGCTGGCGCTGGCCGACAAGCTCGAGACGCTGGCCGGTCTGTTCGGCATCGGCCAGCTTCCGAGCGGCGACAAGGATCCGTTCGCGCTGCGCCGCCACGCGCTTGGCGTGGTGCGCATGCTGGTCGAGCGCCGGCTCGACCTCTCGCTGCCGCAACTCGTCGCCACCGCCTTCGCCGCCTTCCCCGACGGCCATGGCCAGGCGCAGGCCGAGGTGCTGCTGTTCCTCCACGATCGGCTGGCGGGCTGGCTGCGCGACCAGGGATGGAGCGCGCAGGAGGTCGATGCCGTGCTCGCGCTGCGCCCCGAGCGCTGGGCCGCGCTGCCCGAGCGTCTCGCCGCGGTGCGCGCCTTCCTCGCATTGCCCGAGGCGGCCGCGCTGGCGGCGGCCAACAAGCGCGTCGGCAACATCCTGCGCAAGTCCGACGAGGTGCCCGACGCCGCGCCGGACGCCGCGCTGTATGCCGAGCCGGCCGAGCGCGCGCTCGCCGTTGCGATGGCGGCGGCGCGCGAGCCGGCCGATGCGGCGCTGGCGCGCGGCGACCTGACCGGCTCGCTGCAGGCGCTGGCGGCGCTGAAGGTGCCGGTGGACGAATTCTTCGACCGCGTGATGGTCAACACCGACGACCCGGCGCTGCGGCGCAACCGGCTGGCGCTGCTGGCGGCGCTGCACGCGGCGATGAACCGGGTCGCCGACCTGGCCCGGCTGGCAGTCTGAGGCCGGCGCGCAGGGGACCACGATGCCCTCGCACCACGCCATCAAGATCTTCATCCTCGGCCGCGACGGCGTGCTCAACGTCTACCGCGAGGACCATGTCAAGGCACCCGAGGAATGGAAGCCGATCCCTGGCGCGCTGGAGGCGGTGGCGCGGCTGAACCACGCCGGCTGGCATGCGGTGGTGGCGACCAACCAGGCCGGGATCGGCCGCGGCATGATCGACATGGCGTCGATCAACGCCGTGCACGCGCACATGAACCGCGAGCTGCTCGCGCGCGGCGGGCGCATCGATGCGGTCTTCTTCTGCCCGCACGCCCCCGAGGAGTCGTGCGACTGCCGCAAGCCGCTGCCGGGGATGATGTTCGAGATCGGCTGGCGCTACGGCGTCGAGCTGGCGCAGGTGCCGATGGTGTGCGACACCCTGCGCGACCTGCAGGCCGCCAGCGCCGCCGGCTGTGAGCCGCACCTCGTGCTGACCGGCCGTGCCGAGGCGCTCGGCGAGGAGGGCGCGGCGCACCTGCTGGCGCAGGTGCCGGCCGCGCGGGTGCACGCGGACCTGCCGGCCTTCGCCGAATGGCTGCTGCGGCGCGACCGTGTCGCCGAGTCGGCGCCGGGGGCGCTCGAGGCGTGAAGGCGCGCTGGGCGCTGCGTTCGGCGCTGTATGTCGCATGGCTCGTCGTGACCGTCGTGCCGTGGGCGATCGCGGTGCTGGTGGCGAGTCTCTTCCTGCCCGGCCGCTCGCTGTACTGGATGTGCGTCGGCTGGGTCCGGCTCGCGATCGGCGGGGCGCGCATCGTCTGCGGCGTCGACTACCGGCTGCGCGGCATGGAGCACCTGCCGACCGCCGCCGATCGCCAGTCGGCGGTGCTGCTCGCGCCCAAGCACCAGAGCACCTGGGAGACCTTCGCGCTGCCGGCGCTGATGCCGCACCCGCTGGCCTATGTCTTCAAGCGCGAGCTGCTCTATCTGCCGTTCTTCGGCTGGGCGCTGGGGCGGCTGGAGATGATCCACATCGACCGCAGCCGCGGCGCCGAGGCCTGGGCGCGCGTTGCGACCCAGGGCCGGCGCATCATGGAGCGCGGGGTCTGGATCATCATGTTCCCGGAGGGCACGCGCACCCCACGCGGCAGCCAGGCGCGTTACAAGACCGGCGCCGCGCGGCTCGCGGTCGCCACCGGCGCGCCGATCGTGCCGATCGCGGTCAGCTCGGCCAAGTGCTGGCCGCGCCGCAGCTGGCTGCTGCGACCGGGGACGATCGACGTCGTGATCGGGCGCCCGATCGCGTCCGCGGGGCGTGACCCGGAGGCGCTGATGCGCGAGGTCGAGGGCTGGATCGAGACCGAGATGCGGCGCATCGACCCCGAGGCCTACGCCGGATCTCCGGCGCCGGCGCCGGCGGCGTGGCCGCCGGCCACCTCGTAGCCGCAGCGACGCGATGGCGGACCCGACGCGCGTGCCGACCCAGCTCGGCCTGTTCGACGACCCACCTGCCGCGGGGCCGGCGCCGGCGGCCCCGGGGGCCGCAGCGCCGATCCTTCCGGCGCCGGCCGACGCACGCCATCAGACCTGCCTCGGCGGGCACCGCGTCGCCTATGCGCTGCGGCGCGCGCGCCGGCGCAGCATCGGCCTGACGGTCGGGCCCGAGGGCCTGGTCGTCAGCGCCCCGCGCTGGGTGCCGATGGGCGAGGTCGAGTCGGCGCTGCAGGCCAAGGCGGGGTGGATCCTGCGCAAGCTGCAGTCGCAGCAGGAGCGCGCGCGGCGCCAGCTCGACGCGCGCGTCGACTGGCGCGACGGCGCGGCGCTGCCCTTCCTCGGCGAGAGCGTGATCCTGGTGCTGGACCCGCGCGCCGCGGGCGCCGTGCTGCACGCCGCCGACGGCACGCTGCCCGGCGTGCCGCGGCTGACGCTGCACCTGGGCTTGCCGCACGATTCCGGCGCGGCGCAGGTGCGCGATGCGGTGCAGAGCTGGCTGCAGCGGCAGGCGCGGCGCATCTTCGACGAGCGTTGCGCCATCTTCGCCGCACGGCTGGGGGTGCGCATGCGGCGGCTCGCGCTGAGCTCGGCCGGCACGCGCTGGGGCAGCGCCGGCGCCGACGGCACGGTGCGCCTGAACTGGCGCCTCGTGCACTTCGCGCTGCCGGTGATCGACTATGTCGTCGTGCACGAGCTCGCGCACCTGCGCGAGATGAACCACGGCCCGGCGTTCTGGGACGTGGTGCGCTCGGTGGTCCCGGCCTACGAGCAGGTGCGCGCGACGCTGCGCGACAGCGTGCTGCCGCCGATGGACTGATGCCGCACGCCGCGGCGAAGCAGCGCGGGCGCAGCGCGCGACCGGGGCAAGCGCGTCTTGCGCGATCGACCGTCGAGCCGGCCTCTCCCCCTTTTGGGGGATAGGCGGCCGATGTTGCGGCGCAACAAGTCCTCCCTAGGGTGGATGCGCGACGGGGTATCTGCGGGTTCCAATGGCGGCAGGCTGTCGTTGCATGGCACCGCGGAGGAAAGGGCGCCGAAGAAGCGCCCCGGGGCGGCCGGGGACAGGCGCCGGCCTGTCCCCACCGACTCCGCCACGGGTCGATCGGTTACATTGACGTTAACGTCAACGTCAACGTCAACCCGCGACCCGCCCCCGATGCCGTCCAGTGCGCGCGCCGACGCCGCGGCCCGCTACACGATCACCGAGCTCGCGCAGGAGTTCGAGGTCACGCCGCGCGCGATCCGCTTCTACGAGGACATGGGCTTGCTGACCCCGGGGCGCGACGGGCGCCGCCGCATCTATGCCCAGCGCGACCGCACGCGGCTGAAGCTGACACTGCGCGGCAAGCGGCTGGGGCTGAGCCTGCAGGAGATCAAGCAGCTGGTCGACATGTACGACTCGCCGCAGGACACCGCGGCGCAGCTGCAGGCCTTCCTCGAGGTGCTGGCGTCGCACCGGCGCCAGCTCGAGCGCCAGCGCGAGGATATCGAGCTCACGCTGGCCGAGATCGCGCAGCACGAGGCGCGCTGCCGCGAGCTGCTCGCCGGCGCGCGCCGGCGCTGACTTCAGCGCGCGCCGGCGGAGGCTGTAGCATTGACGTTTACGTAAACGTCAAATGGCCGCGAGCCGACCGCCGCGAGGATCCCGCCGATGCCGCCGCCCGCACCGACCGCCGATTTCGAGGCCCGCACGCGCGACTCCTTCGCGCGCCAGGCCGTGATGGGCACGCTCGGCGCGACGCTGCACGAGGTCGAGCCGGGGCGCGTCGTCGTCGCGATGCGCCACCGCGACGCGCTGGCGCAGCAGCACGGGTTTCTGCACGCGGGCATCGTCGCGACGGCGCTGGACTCGGCCTGCGGCTACGCCGCCTTCACGCTGATGCCGGCCGACGCCGCGGTGCTGACGATCGAGTTCAAGGTCAACCTGCTCGCACCGGCGCGCGGGCCGGAGTTCCGCTTCGAGGGCGCGGTGACCAAGGCCGGCCGTACTATCAGCGTCGTCGACGGCCGCGCCTGGCAGCATGCCGCGCCCGGCGCCGAGCCGCAACTGATCGCGACCATGACCGCCACCGTGATGACCGTGCTCGGCCGCGGCCTGGCCGGCTGACGAGCCCCGACGAACCGCACGCGAAGGAGACCTGCGCATGAGCCACCTGCCCGGACTGAACTTCATGCTCGGCGAGGACATCGACGCCCTGCGCGACGCCGTGCGCGCCTTCGCCGAGGCCGAGATCGCGCCGCGCGCGGCCGAGATCGACCGCAGCGACCAGTTCCCGATGGACCTGTGGCGCAAGATGGGCGAGCTCGGCGTGCTCGGCATCACGGTGCCGGCCGAGTACGGCGGCGCCGACATGGGCTACCTCGCGCACATGGTGGCGATGGAGGAGATCAGCCGCGCCAGCGCCTCGGTCGGCCTGAGCTACGGCGCGCACAGCAACCTGTGCGTCAACCAGATCAAGCGCAACGGCAGCGAGGCACAGAGGAAGAAGTACCTGCCCAGGCTGATCAGCGGCGAGCATGTCGGCGCGCTGGCGATGAGCGAGCCCGGTGCCGGCAGCGACGTCATCTCGATGAAGCTGCGCGCCCAGGCGCGCGGCGGCGTCTACGTGCTGACCGGCTCCAAGATGTGGATCACCAACGGCCCGGACGCCGACACCCTGGTCGTCTACGCCAAGACCGAGCCCGAGCTCGGCGCGCGCGGCGTGACCGCGTTCATCGTCGAGAAGGGGATGAAGGGCTTCTCGGTGGCGCAGAAGCTCGACAAGCTCGGCATGCGCGGCAGCCATACCGGCGAGCTGGTGTTCGACGGCGTCGAGGTTCCGGCCGAGAACGTGCTGGGGGCTGTCAATGGCGGCGCCAAGGTGCTGATGAGCGGGCTGGACTACGAGCGCGCGGTGCTCGCCGCCGGGCCGATCGGCATCATGCAGGCGGTGATGGACAGCGTCGTGCCCTATGTCCACGACCGCAAGCAGTTCGGGCAGAGCATCGGCGAGTTCCAGCTCATCCAGGGCAAGCTGGCCGACATGTACACCGTGCTGCAGGCCGCGCGCAGCTTCTGCTACACGATCGGCAAGAACCTGGACGCGATCGGCGCCGGGCATGTGCGCCAGGTCCGCAAGGATTGCGCCAGCGTCATCCTGTGGTGCGCCGAGAAGGCGACCTGGATGGCCGGCGAGGGGATCCAGATCTTCGGCGGCAACGGCTATATCAACGAGTACCCGCTCGGCCGCCTGTGGCGCGACGCCAAGCTGTACGAAATCGGGGCGGGGACGTCGGAGATCCGCCGCATGCTGATCGGCCGCGAGCTGTTCGCCGAGACGATGTAGGGCGGAGCCGTGGACGGCCGCTTCGGCCTGCCCTGGGACGACGACGCGCAAGGGGGTGCACGATGAGCGAGGCAGGCCGCACGCTGGCGGCATTGTTCGAGGCCAACCGGCGCTGGGCGTCCGAGACCGCCGCCCGCGAGCCGGGCTTCTTCACCCGGCTGGCGCAGCAGCAGAACCCGCGCTACATGTGGATCGGCTGCGCCGACAGCCGCGTGCCGGCGAACCAGATCACCGGGCTGGACCCGGGCGAGGTCTTCGTCCACCGCAATGTCGCCAACCTGGTCGTGCACTCGGACCTGAACGCGCTGTCGACGATCAAGTTCGCGGTCGAGCACCTGCAGGTCGGGCATATCTTCGTCGTCGGCCACTACGGCTGCGCCGGCGTCCGCGCGGCGATGCGCGGGCTGCGCGTCGGGCTGGCCGACAACTGGCTGCGCCACGTGCACGACGTTCGGCTGCGCCACCGCGGGCGGCTGGACCACCTGCCGCCCGAGCGCCAGGAGGAGGTGCTGTGCGAGATGAACGTGATCGAGCAGGTCGGCAACGTCGCGACCTCGACCGTGATCCAGGATGCCTGGGCGCGCGGCCAGCAGCTCGCGGTGCACGGCTGGGTCTACGGCCTCGGCGACGGCCTGCTGAAGGACCTGCAGTGCACGATGGAGCGGCCGGAGAAGGTCGTGCAGGTATTCGCCGCCGCGATCAAGCGCTATCCACGTGGCCCCGGCGAGCAGGGCGCGGCCCGCACGGGCGAGGTTTGAGATGCCGATGTTTCCCGACCGCCTGACCGACAGCCGTGCCTTCGCGATCGCGCGCGCGCTGATCGAAGGCTTCGACCGCCACTACCGGCTGTTCAGCCAGACCAACCTCGAGGCCAAGGCGCGCTTCGAGCGCGCCGACTGGCACGGCCAGCAGCACGCGCAGCGCGAGCGCATCGCCTTCTACGACAAGCGCGTCGACGAGGCGGCCGAGCGGTTGCAGAGCGAGTTCGCCGCCGGCAGCCTGCCGATGGACATCTGGCAGCAGGTCAAGCTGCACTACATCGGGCTGCTGATCGACCACAAGCAGCCCGAGCTGGCCGAGACCTTCTTCAACTCCGTCACGACCAAGATCCTGCACCGCAGCTACTTCCAGAACGACTTCATCTTCGTGCGCCCGGCGGTGGCCACCGAGTACATCGAGAGCGACGACCCCACGCGGCCGACCTACCGCGCCTACTATCCCCACGAGGCGGGCTGGCGCGAATCCTGGCTCGCGCTGATCCGCGATTTCGATCTGCGGCCGCCGTTCGAGGACCTGGAGCGCGACGTCGACGACATCGTCGCCGAGCTCGCCCGTGTCTCCGGCGACATGCGACCGCGCGCCAACTTCCAGATCCAGGTCCTGTCGGGCCTGTTCTTCCGCAACAAGGGCGCCTACGTCGTCGGCAAGATCATCAACGGCTTCCAGGAGACACCCTTCGCGCTGCCGATCCTGCACGGCGACGCCGGGCGCGGGCTGGTCATCGACACCGTGCTGCACAGCGAGGACGACCTGCTGATCCTGTTCAGCTACGCGCGCGCCTACTTCATGGTCCACATGGACGTGCCCAGCGCCTACGTCGCCTTTCTCCGCACGCTGATGCCGCGCAAGCCGCGCGCCGAGCTGTACAGCGCGCTCGGCCTGCAGAAGCAGGGCAAGAACAGCTTCTACCGCGACTTCCTGTACCACCTGCAGCACAGCACCGACAAGTTCCGCATCGCGCCGGGCATCAAGGGCATGGTGATGCTGGTGTTCGACCTGCCGAGCTTCCCCTATGTCTTCAAGGTCATCAAGGACTACTACCCGCCGCAGAAGGACACCTCGCGCGAGCAGATCCAGGGCAAGTACTACATCGTCAAGACGCACGACCGCGTCGGCCGCATGGCCGACACGCTCGAGTACAGCGTCGTCGCATTCCCGCGCGAGCGCTTCGAGGACGAACTGATCGAGGAGCTGCGCAAGTACTGCCCGAGCGTGCTGGAGATCTCGGACCGCGACGGCGACGGTCACACCGAGGTCATCATCAAGCATGTCTACATCGAGCGCCGGATGATCCCGCTGAACATCTACCTGCACGAGGCCTCGCCCGAGCAGATGGCGCGCGCGGTGGTCGAGTACGGCAACGCGATCAAGGACCTGGTGGCGGCCAACATCTTCCCCGGCGACATGCTGTGGAAGAACTTCGGCATCACGCGCCACGGCAAGGTCGTCTTCTACGACTACGACGAGATCGAGTACGTCACCGACTGCAACTTCCGCCGCGTGCCGGAGCCGCGCAACGAGGAGGAGGAGATGTCGGGCGAGATCTGGTACTCGGTCGGCCCGAAGGATGTCTTCCCCGAGACCTTCGGCCCCTTCCTGCTCGGCAACCCGTCGGTGCGCGAGGTCTTCATGGCGCACCACGCCGACCTGCTCGACCCGGCGTTCTGGCATGGCCACAAGGAGCGCATCGTGGCCGGCCACGTGCACGATGTCTTCCCGTACGAGCCCGCGCGCCGCTTCGTCGCCAGGCGCCGCGCCGCCGCGCGGGCGGCGGCGCCGGACGACCTGCCATGCGTGGCGGCCGATGACGCCACAGCGACGGCCGCCGAACGGCCTGCCGACGCGGCTGCGATACCCGACCCCGGCCCGCCCGCCGGCCACGCGCCACCGCCGCCGGCTGCGCCCGCGCGCGCCGGTCACGCGGCGCATGCCGGCGCAACCGCGCAGACCCCCGCCTGAATCGCGAACCCAGCCCCTCGGAGGAATCCGCCATGACCGATCCCGTCGTCATCGTCTCCGCCGCCCGCACCCCGATCGGGGGATTGCTGGGCGACTTCGCCAACCTCGCTGCCTGGGAGCTCGGCGCGGTCGCGATCAAGGCCGCGGTCGAGCGCGCCGGCGTCGCCGGCGACAGCGTCGACGAGGTGCTGATGGGCAACTGCCTGATGGCCGGCCAGGGCCAGGCGCCGGCGCGCCAGGCGATGCGCGCCGCCGGGCTGCCCGACGCCACCGGCGCGGTGACGCTGTCGAAGATGTGCGGATCGGGCATGCGGGCGATGATGTTCGCGCACGACATGCTCGCCGCCGGCAGCGCCGAGGTGCTGGTCGCCGGCGGCATGGAGAGCATGACCGGCGCGCCGCACCTGGTGTTCGCGCGCAAGGGCGTCAAGTACGGCGCCGCGCAGCTCTTCGACCACATGGCGATGGACGGGCTGGAGGACGCCTACGAGCGCGGCAAGGCGATGGGGGTCTTCGCCGAGACCTGTGTCGCCAGGTACGGCTTCACGCGCGAGGCGCAGGATGCGTTCGCGATCGCGTCGACCACGCGCAGCAAGCAGGCCAACGAGGACGGCAGCTTCGGCTGGGAGATCGCGCCGGTGGCGCTGCCGGGCAAGGGCGCGCCGACGACGGTCGCGCGCGACGAGCAGCCGTTCAAGGCCAGGCTGGACAAGATCGCGGGGCTGAAGCCCGCGTTCAAGAAGGACGGCACGATCACGGCGGCGAATGCCAGCAGCATCTCCGACGGCGCCGCCGCGCTGGTGCTGATGCGCCAGAGCACGGCGCAGCGGCTGGGGGCGACGCCGATCGCGCGCATCGCCAGCCATGCGGTGCACGCGCAGGCGCCCGAGTGGTTCACGACGGCGCCGGTCGGCGCCATCGACAAGGCGCTGAAGAAGGCCGGCTGGAGCAAGTCGCAGGTCGACCTGTGGGAGGTCAACGAGGCCTTCGCCGCCGTCACGATGGCGGCGATGCACGACCTGGAGCTGCCGCACGAGGTGGTCAACGTGCACGGCGGCGCCTGTGCGCTCGGCCACCCGATCGGCGCCAGCGGCGCGCGCATCGTCGTCACGCTGCTGGGGGCGCTGCGCAATCAGGGCAAGCAGCGCGGGGTGGCGGCGCTGTGCATCGGCGGCGGCGAGGCCACGGCGCTCGCGGTCGAGATCTGCTGACGCCGCGCGATGTCCGAGCTGCTCGGCCTGGCCGGCGCGCGCGAGGCGCTGCTGTTCGCCGCCGCGGTGCTGGCGCTGAACGCCACGCCGGGCGTCGACCTGCTGCTGACGGTGTCGCGCACGCTGCACGCCGGCGCGCGCGCCGGGCTGGCGGCGGCGCTGGGCATCACGCTGGGCTGCGCCGTGCACGCGCTGGCGGCAGCGTCGGGGCTGGCGGCGCTACTGGCGGTGTCGCCGGCCGCCTTCGTCGTGCTGAAGTGGGCCGGCGCGGCCTACCTGGTCTGGCTGGCGATCGGCATGGCGCGCAACGCATGGCGCGGCGGCTCGCGTGCCGGGCTGCCGGCGGCGCCGCCGCGCCGCCTGGCCGGCGAGCTGCGGGTGGGCTTCCTGACCAACGTGCTCAATCCGAAGGTGGCGCTGTTCTTCCTCGCCTTCCTGCCGCAGTTCATCGCGCCGGCGGCGCCGCACAAGACGCTGGCCTTCCTCGGGCTCGGGCTGTGGTTCGTGCTGCAAAGCGCGGTCTTCCTCGCCGCGGTGGTGGCGCTGGCGGCGCGTGCACGCCGCGTCGCGGCGCCGCGCCTCGGCCGCTGGCTCGAGGGCCTGGGCGCTTGCCTGCTCGGCCTGCTGGCCTTGCGCATGGTGCGCTCGTGAGGCGCGGCGCATGAAGGTCCTCGTCGTCGGCGCGTCACGCGGCATCGGGCTCGAGTTCGTGCGCCAGTACGCGGCCGAGGGTGCGGCGCTGACCGGCAGCGCGCGCGACGATGCGGGGCGCGCGCGCATCGAGGCGCTCGGCGCACGCGCGATCGCGCTCGACATCGCCAACGCCGCCAGCGCCGCGTCGCTGGCCTGGCAGCTGGAAGGCGAAGCCTTCGACCTCGCGCTCGTCTGCGCCGGCGTCTACGGCCCGCGCACGCAGGCGCTGGAGCCGCCCGCCGAGGCCGACTTCGACCACGTGATGCGCACCAACGTGCTCGGCGCGATGCGCGTGCTGCCGCAGCTCGCCGAGCTGCTCGCGCCCGGCGCGAGGGTGGCGGTGCTGTCGTCGCGCATGGGGTCGATCGGCGCTCGCAGCTCGGCCGCCGGCTGGCTGTACCGCGCGTCCAAGGCGGCGCTCAACTCGGTCCTCGTCGATGCGGCGCGCGTGCTGCAGGGGCGCGCCGTCTGCGTCGCGCTGCACCCGGGCTGGGTGCGCACCGACATGGGCGGCGCCGGCGCCGACCTCGACGTGGCCGCGAGTGTGGCGGCGATGCGCCGCGTGCTGGCGGCGCTGACGCCGGCCGGACACGGCGGCTTTTTCGACCACGACGGCACGCCGATCCCCTGGTGAGCCGGCCGCCGCGCGCGGCAGCCCGCCGCACCGCAAGACGAAGGAGACCCCGACCATGCTGCTGTCCGAAGACCATCGCGCGGTGCAGGATGCGGTGCGCGCCTACGTGCAGGACGTGATCGCGCCGCAGGCGGCCGCCTGGGACCGCACGCACCACTTCCCGGTCGCCGAACTGCGCGGCCTGGCCGAGCTCGGCTGCTACGGCGTCGCGGTGCCCGCCGAGTGGGACGGCGCCGGGCTGGACTACCTGGCGCTGGCGCTGATCATCGAGGAGATCGCCGCCGGCGACGGCGCCACCAGCACCGTGGTCAGCGTCAACAACTGCCCGGTGTGCTCGATCGTGATGGCGTTCGGCAACGACGCGCAGAAGGAGCGCTTCCTCGCGCCGCTGGCGCGCGGCGACATGCTCGGCGCCTTCTGCCTGACCGAGCCGCATGTCGGCTCGGAGGCTGGCGGGCTGAAGACCACGGCGCGGCGCGACGGCGACCACTATGTGCTCGACGGCGTCAAGCAGTTCATCACCAGCGGCAAGAACGGCGATGTCGCGATCGTGATGGCGGTGACCGACAAGGCTGCCGGCAAGCGCGGCATCAGCGCCTTCCTCGTCCCCACCGACACCCCGGGCTATGTCGTCGCGCGGCTCGAGGACAAGATGGGCCAGCATGCCAGCGATACGGCGCAGATCCGCTTCGACGGCTGCCGCGTGCCGGCGGAGAACCGGATCGGCGACGAGGGGCAGGGGCTGAAGATCGCGCTGTCGGGGCTGGAGGGCGGGCGCATCGGCATCGCCAGCCAGGCGGTCGGCATGGCGAGAGCGGCCTTCGACGCGGCGCTCGCCTATGCGAAGGACCGCAGCGCCTTCGGCCAGCCGATCTTCCAGCACCAGGCGGTGCAGTTCAAGCTCGCCGAGATGGCCACGCGCATCGAGGTCGCGCGGCAGATGATCTGGCACGCCGCCGCGCTCAAGGATGCCGGCCAGCCCTGCCTGAAGGAGGCGGCGATGGCCAAGCTGTTCGCCACCGAGATGGCCGAGCGCGTCTGCTCCGACGCGATCCAGGTCCATGGCGGCTACGGCTATGTCAACGACTTCCCGGTCGAGCGCCTCTACCGCGACGTCCGCGTGTGCCAGATCTACGAGGGCACGTCGGAGGTGCAGAAGATCCTGATCGGGCGGGCGCTGGGCTGATCGAACGACTCGGCTGATCGACGAGCCGGCCCCGACCGCGGCGCGCACGACCGGTGGCGCCACAATGCCCCCATGAACGAACAGCAGGCGCGCCAGGTGCTGCTGCTGCAGGCCTTCGAGAGCATGCCCGACGGGCACCCGCAGTGGACCGTCGACGACCGGCGCTGGGCCACGCGCGCGGCGCAGCAGGCGCTAGGCGACGAGGCGCCGCGCGAGCGCTTCGTCGCCGAGCGCGCGCGGCTGGCGATGCAGCGGCTCGCGCCGCGCGACGAGACGGTGCGGCGCATCCTCGCGCGGCCGGCCTCGGTCGCGTCGGCCGCCGGCATCGCCCTGCTGGCCGGCGCGCTGCTCGGGCTGGCGTCGGACACGCTGGTCGCGGGCGACTACTTCAACCTGCTGTCGCCGCTGTTCTGGGGCCTGCTGGCGTGGAATAGCGTGGTCTACATCTGGATCGCGGCGTCGGCGCTGCGCCGTGGCGGCCCGGGGCCGTTGCGGTG